>NZ_JBYVNY010000002.1:0-576673 GCF_058146105.1 Sporacetigenium sp. TC11
CCAGAAAGACTATCTGGTTGATAGGTTCAAGGTGTAAGTTCAGTAATGGATTTAGCTTATGAATACTAATAGGTCGAGGACTTGACCATTAATATGCTGTTTAGTTTTGAAATTGCTAGCAATTTCAGTAAGGCCCATTGGTCAAGCGGTCAAGACACCGCCCTTTCACGGCGGTAACAGGGGTTCGATTCCCCTATGGGTCACCAATGTGGGTGCATAGCTCAGCTGGATAGAGCAACGCCCTTCTAAGGCGTGTGTCCGGGGTTCGAATCCCTGTGCGCTCACCACATTGCCCAGATAGCTCAGTCGGTAGAGCAGGGGACTGAAAATCCCCGTGTCGGTGGTTCGATTCCGCCTCTGGGCACCATTTTAAAACTATATGCGGGTGTAGCTCAACGGTAGAGTTCTGGCCTTCCAAGCCAGCTGCGAGGGTTCGATTCCCTTCACCCGCTCCAATTAAGATTATGTGGTTACAATAGCAAGGAGGATACACCTGTTCCCATTCCGAACACAGAAGTTAAGCTCCTTAGCGCCGATGGTACTTGGTGGGAAGCTGCCTGGGAGAGTAGGACGTAGCCGCGTAAAAGAGAAGCGTATATACGCTTCTTTTTTTATGCTTAACTTTAAAAGGATATAGGTGTGTCTTGGAGAAATTTAATAATAGGAGTGAAAAGTAGTATGAATTCCTGGAATGATAATATTAAATAGATAATTAAAAATTGAGGTATTATTATGGGAAGATATATAAAAATTATATACAATAGATTTAGTTATCACATGGTTTCTTCAAGGGGAGCAGAAATATCATTTTATTTATTACTATCATTTTTTCCTTTCTTGATTTTCTTAATAACTCTAATAAGTTATATACCTGTTATCCACTTAAATATATATGTTTTTTCTAAATTCATGCCTTCAAGTGCTTATAATATAGTATTATATATTGTGAATAAGGCTGTATCTGAAAGAAGTATAAATTTTTTAATATTGAGTTTTTTTATGATGATTTGGTCTTCAACAAACGGTGTTAGGGCTTTAATTAGAGGAATTAATAAGGCTTATGATTTAAGGGAAAGTAGGTCTTATTTTAAGGTTAGTACTATATCGTTAGTATTTACAGCTGAAATAATATTTTTAATTGTATTTTCATTAGGATTAATTATATATGGTGAAAAACTTGGAGTATTTATTTTTCAATTTTTTGGATTGGAAAGAATGTTTTTATTTATATGGAACTCTATGAGATATATTATATGGCTTTTGGCTATGGTATTCGTTTTTTTATCTTTATATCTATATACTCCAAATCATAAAATAAGTATGGGCAATGCCATTCCAGGTGCAATAGTAGCTACAATTGGATGGATTATTGTATCTCTTATATTTTCCTATTATGCAAATAACTATGGAAATTATAGTCTCTTATATGGAAGTATTGGAGGAATAATAGCTCTTTTATCATGGATATACTTAAGTAGTGTAATTATATTAATTGGCGCAGAAGTAAATGCAGTTCTTTATTTTAGAAATAATAAAATTATTAAGGCTAAATTTATGAAAAATTAATATTATATAAAATGAAAATATTTTATATGGAAGGGGATTTTATATGAACATATTTGTAACGAGGCACGGGCAAACAGTTTGGAATTTAGATAAGAAAATGCAAGGATGTCATGATTCGGCTCTTACTGAAAAGGGAATTGAAAATGCAAAAAAACTAGGAGAACGCCTAGAACATATAGATTTTGATATAATATATTGTAGTCCTTTAAAAAGGGCAGTGGATACAGCTAACTACATAAGAGAATATAAAGATACAGAATTAGTTTTAAATGAAGATTTTAAGGAAATGAATTATGGAGAATGGGAAGGTATGACTTTTGATGAAATAAATGAAAAATACCCTGTAGAATATGATAATTTTATAAATAAACCAGATTTTTTTGATCCTATTGGAGGAGAGAGTTATGATTCAGTAATAAGTAGGGTAAAAAGTGGCTTATATAATATTATAAACAATAATGAAGGTAAGAATATATTGATAGTTACTCACACTGCAATAATAAAAGCAATTATACTAATAGCAAAGGACAATCCTCTAGAAAAGTTTTGGAATCCACCTTATATATCTGATACGAGTTTAACTGTATTAGAAGTTGTAGACGGGAAAATTAAGCTTACTTTAGAAGTTGATGATTCTCACTTAAATAGATTTGTATAAATATTATGATTTTGGGTCAGATAAAAAATCTAATGTTAAAAAGTAGTTTCACTATATATATATAAGTATCATAGTATAAGTATAAGATATTTGAAAGGAGAGAATATGTTGTACTATAATTACTGTATAGATATTAATAAATTTTATAAATTAGAAAAACGTCAAGAGATACAACAAGATGTGCCTATACACAGGTTTATATCAGATTTACAATCTGGAAAACTTACAAAAATGATATTAAAGGCATATAATGATAAATATGTAGCAGCAATATCTGGAGGTGGAGATCTTGTAATGGCAAATCAAGATAATATGACTCCAGAAACAAATCTTACATTTGTACCACAGGGATTAGATAGAGAGAAGGTAGTTATAGGAACTTCTAAAAACTATTTTATTTCCACAACAGAAGTAGGAGACCATTTTTTAAGTGCCAAAACGGCATTTGTAACTCCAAATGGTCAGTTTGAAATAATACCTATATATCCAGATAAATTAGCTCTTAAAACTAACCAAGGACATTATGTATTGGTAGAGAATACTATGTTAAAAGGATTTAGTCCTTCTATAAAACCAGAGGGAATTTTTACAATAGTTGAGATATAAAAGGAAACATAATAAAAACAGATACCTTAGCAGATATCTGTTTTTTTAATTCATTCGTACCCCTTTTAAATTATTTGATAAATTTTTGTGATCATAGTAGGAGACACTTAATTCTTTTCCATCTGTTGAAAATATTATTTTTATAGGGCCTGAACCACCAGTAGAATAAAAAGTAGGATTTTCATACCATGCTCCAGTTAATATATTTCCTTGTAAATTTCCAAAAATATCTCCTTGAAATTCTCCTTCTAAGCCTAAACCCTCATATCTACCTTTAATAAGTTCGTTCTGTTGTTCTAATACTATTTTTCCACTACCTACTGTCCATGTGCCCGCTACATTCAACGCAGGTGTTGTATTTATTAAAGTTCCTGTCCAACCACCTGCTACTTTACCATCACAGTAAGCATAAACGCCTGTAAAACTTTTTACATCTGATGAAAATGTAAATTCTATTGGTCCTTTGTCGTTAGGGCAATCATGTGTTATATCTTGTGACCAAAATCCCTTTAATATATATCCTTCTAAAGTACCTTCTATCTTACCATTATCCCATTCATAGGTACCAGTTACTTTGTTATCAATTTGCTCTAATATCATTTTTCCCCAGTTTGTATCCCATTCACCTGAAATATTTATTTGTCTAGGTTTGTTATTCTTATTACTTTGGTATAAAGCATAATTTTGCATCATTTTATTATGCCAATATAAATATGGATTTACTGTAAAGTTATTCATTTAAGCACCTCTTAATATAATTAATTTAATAACACCTTATAATTTAAATATATAAAAAAACAGTACAAAGGGTTACTGATGCATAAGTGAAAAAACTTATAAACGTTCTTTTATCTTGGATACATTTAAGTAGTGTGATAATAAATTGATTAAGACTAAATCTATGAAAAACTGATCCTTTGATTTCAAAAATATAATTTCACTATGCACATATAGATATCATAGTATAAGTATAAGATATTAGAAGGGAGGGAAATTTTTGTATTTTAATTACATGTCAAATCTATATTATTATAGTAAAGACATTAATAAATTTTATAAATTAGAAAATCGTCAAGAAACACAACAAGATGTGCCTATACACAGATTCATATCAGATTTAAAATCTGGAAAACTTACAAAGATCATATTAAAGTCATATGACAATAAATACGTAGTAGCAATAAATGGAGGGGGAGATCTTGTAATGGCAAATCAAGATAATATAACTCCAGAAGCAAATTTAAAATTTGTACCACAGGGATTAGATAGAGAGAAGGTAGTTATAGGAACTTCTAAATACTATTATATTTCCACGGCAGAGGAAGGGGAATATCACTTACATGCAGATTATGCATTTGTAACTCCTAATGGTGCGTTTGAAATAATACCTATATATCCAGATAAATTAGCTCTTAAAACTAGCCAAGGATATTATGTATGGGTAGATAATACTATGGTTAAAGGCAATAGTCTTTCCATAAAACCAGAGGGAATTTTTACAATAGTTGAAGTACAAGAGGAAATATCATAAACCTCCTTCGAAAGGAGGTTTATAATATTTAATATTACATTCGTAATGCTTTAAAAGTATTTGCCAAACCATTGTAATCATAGAAGTAGATTATGAAGCTTCCTCCATGAGGTGAAAATAGTATTCTTAAACTACCTGAACCGCCAATATAGTTAAAACCAGGATCTCCATACCATTCCCCAATTAATGTATTTCCTTGTAAAGTGCCCAAAATATATCCTTCACCGTCTCCTCCTAAGTCTAAACCTTCGTACTTACCTTTAATATCACCGTTCACTTGTTCTAGTATTATTTTTCCAGTACCTACTGTCCATACCCCAGATACGTTTAATTGAGAAATCGTAGTTTTTAGAGTTCCTGTCCAATCACCTGCTGTTTTGCCATCGCAGTAACTCCAAGGACCCATAAAACTTTTTCCATCTGAGGAAAATGTAAGTTCGAATAATCCTTTTTCGTGAGGACAATCATAGGATTGAGCCTCTGACCAAAATCCTTTTAATGTATATTCTTCAAAAATACCTTCTAACTTACCATTATCCCACTCATAGGTACCAGTTACTTTATTATCAGCTTGTTCTAATGTCATTTTTCCCCAGTTTGTATCCCATTCACCTGAAACATTTATTTGTTCTCTTGTTTTTTTATTTTTATTATTTTGGTATATAGCATAATTGTGCATCATTTTATAATGCCAATACAAATATGGATTTGTTATATAGTTACTCATTTAAGCACCTCTTAATTAAATAATACTTTATATTTAAATATATAAAAAAACATTGAAAATGGTTACTTATGCGAAATTTAAATATAAGAATAGTTCCAGAAGGTCATGGATGGACACTAGAAGCAGAAATAAAAATAGACAACAATGATCAATAGAGATATATATAGAAAGTGTTTAATTCTTACTATTTTTATTTATATAATATTATTTAATATAGAAATAATATATAATTATAGTATAAATCTTAAAGAGAACATAAAACTGAGAAATTAAATTAGAAAAACTTTATTATAGAGATCTGTAACATACGGCCTTAGATTGGATAGTTACAGAAGGAGGAGGTATTCTTTGTTAGCGAAAGAAAGACAAGATATAATTTTAGAAATGATCGGAAAAGAAGGAAGTGTTAAAGTATCAAAGTTAACTAAATTATTTGATGTTTCAATTGAAACAATAAGAAGAGATTTAGAAAATATGGAAAAAGAAGGAATATTAAAACGAGTTTATGGTGGAGCAATTTTGAAAAAAAATACCAATGATCCATTAAATTTTCTAAAAAGAGAAAATGAATTTAAGGATGAGAAAAAAGAAATTGCAAAGATTGCAGTTAGATATATACAAGATGGACAGTCTATTGCTTTTAATGGAGGAACTACTAATTTAGAAATAGCAAAAGAATTAAAAAATTATTTTAAAAAGCTTACTATTATAACAAATTCACTTATTATTGCAAATGAATTATGTGATGTAGAGGGATTTACTATTATTTCAACAGGGGGAATATTGGATAATAAGGAATATTCTTTTTACGGTGATTTTGCAGAAAATTTACTTTCAAATTTTGCTGTAGACAAAGCTTTCATTAGTGTTAGTGGAGTATCATTAACAAGAGGTATTACAGATTGTTTTATGAACGAGGTTAAATTGCAAAAAAAATTAATAGAGATTTCTCAGGAGGCTATTATTTTATCCCACAGTAATAAAATAGATAATGTGTCTCTTGTGAAAATAGCAGATATAGAAGATGTAAATTTAATTATAACAGATTCAAAGCTAGATTCTAAAATTTTAGACAAGTACTTAAAAAATGGAATAGAAATTGCAAATGAATAAGTAGGCGATACCTACTTATTTTTTTGTGTAAAACAACATCAATACAATTAAACAATCATTAATTACAAACAACTACACAAAAACTACACAAAAAATATTTGCAACTACACAAAAACTAATATATAATCATATCATGAAACGCAAACGTTATCATGATTACAATTAACATTTTGGTGGGAGGTTTTTGTGTTGGAAAATCAAAACAGCAATTTCAAAAAGTGGTTCACGCTCATTGTACTAATTTTAGGGGGAGGAACAATATATAAACTTGTAAGTTTAAAAGATGCATTTTATGTTCCTATGCAGCAGTTTATGCATTTATCAAATACGCAACTAGGTAATGCTTTATCTATTAATGGAACAATATCTTCTTTTGGTTTTTTAGCTTCAATATATATAGCAGATAGATTTTCAAAGAAAATATTATTACCGTTTTCGTTAGTAGCAACTGGATGTGTTGGATTATATTTATCAACATTCCCGGGTTATAACGGAATACTTTTAGCTTTTGCTTTACTTAGTATATTCAATGATATGACATATTGGCCAGTATTATTAAAATGCGTTAGATCTTTAGGAAGTGAAAATGAACAAGGAAGAATGTTCGGTTTCCTTGAAGCAGGAAGAGGAGTAGTTGATACAATTGTAGCATTTAGTGCTCTTGCAGTATTTGCATGGCTAGGAAAAGGTGCAGGTGGTTTAAGAGGAGCTATATTATTCTACTCTGGAACAGTAATTGTAATAGGAATTATTTCTTATTTCTTACTTGAGCATGATGAGATAGTTGTTAAGGAAAAGAATAAAAATAATATTGCATTAGAAAATACGATGAAAGCATTAAAAATGAAAGAAATATGGTTAGTTGCATTTACTATTTTCTCTGTATACTCAGTATATTGTGGTTTAACTTACTTTATCCCATTCTTACAAGAAATTTATGGTTTACCTGTAATGTTAGTTGGAGCTTATGGTATTATCAACCAATATGGTTTAAAAATGGTTGGAGGTCCTGTAGGTGGATTCTTAGCAGATAAGAAGTTTAAATCTCCATCAAAGTATTTAAGAGTAGCATTTTTAATAGCAGCTGCAGCTATGACTATAATAACATTAATGCCTCATAAAGGTATGAACGTATATTTAGGAATGACTATGACACTTGGATTTGGTGCAATTATATTCACAATGAGAGCGATATTCTTTGCACCTATGGAAGAAATAGGAGTACCAAGAGAAATAAGTGGAGCTGCAATGTCAATAGGTAGTTTCATAGGTTATGCACCTGCTATGTTCTGTTATTCTTTATATGGTAGATTATTAGATGGTAACCCAGGAATTGCAGGATATAAGTACGTGTTTATGTGTATGATTGGGTTCGCATTAATAGGATTTGTTATTAGTAGTATATTAGTTCGTGCTATTAAAAATAAAAATGAAAGAGAACAAGAATTAGCATAATATAATAAAAAATTGACATAAAATAAAAACTAACAAAGGGTGAGTTCAATGAAAATAGGATTAGAAACTGAAAGTTATCATTTACAGTTTATTACTGGAAGAATGGATGTATTTGACTTTATAAGAAAAACGGCTGAATTAGGATTAGACGGTGTAATGCTAAATATTATTCCATGGCCAGGTCGTGAAGAAATATGTGTTTTAGAATCATTTGAGCCTGAATACTTAAAAAGAGTAAAAGAAGAAATACAAAAATATAATTTATATGCTGAAATTGATACTAATGGAACGGATCCAGATCATCTGAAAAATGTTATAGAAGTTGCACATCAAATCGGAGCAGATGTTATTCGTACTTATATTTGTTCTGGAAAGTATGAGCCTGAAAAATTAGAAAAGGCACCAGCAGATTTAAGACAAATAGTACCACTACTTAAAAAATATAGAATAAAGTTAGCTGTTGAAAATCATGAAGAAGAAACAACTAATGAAGTAATTAAAGTAATTAGCGAAGTTAATAGTTATTGGGTTGGAGCACATTGTGACATTGGAAATGGAATGATGGCTTGGGAAGAACCTGTTGAAGCTGTTAAAAACTTAGCTCCATATGCATTCACTACTCACTTCAAAGATCATATAATCATTAAAGATGGAGATGAATATAAGGTTTGTGGAGTTCCAATTGGGCAAGGAAATATAGATTTGGATCAATGCTTTAAGACATTAGTAGAAGAATCTAGACTTGAAAGAATTAACATAGAAATGTGTTTCCCTTATGCAGTATCTTTCAAAAGAGAGCCTGGAGCAGGTGGAGTATTTGAAGTAGGAGAAGGTGCATTTAAGGTTGAAAATCCACCATATGATCCAAGCGTAATTAAACCTTCAGATTACTACTATCCACCAGAAGAATTATTAGAGCAAATGATATCAGATCAAGAAAAAGGCGTGGAGCAATGCGTTAAATATACATTGGCTCTAAGAGATAAATACTGCAGATAAATAATTAATGTTATTAATAAATAGGTAAAAATTATAAAAAAGCTATTGATGATATATCAATAGCTTTTTGTGTATTTGATTGTTAAAACTTACAAAAAATACAACAAATCTACAAAAAACATGTTAAAATTATATTAATTATAAATTGAAAATTATTAATATTGCAATGAAATCAATAGAAATCACCTAAAATGCATTTAGACTATTAATTTCATATAATTATATTGACTCATCCATGGAAAAAAGATTGTAAACTTTCGATAGAAAAGACTCAAGTTATTTTAGTTAAGACTGGGGGATAAAAATGAAAAATACGAATGTTGATAAATGGTTTAAACTAGGGGTCTTAATTTTAGGGGCGGGGACAATATTTAAGATTACGAGTTTAGTAGATGCATTCTATGTTCCTATGCAGGAGTATATGCATTTAACAAATACTCAAATAGGTAACGCTTTATCTATCAATGGAATAACAGCTACTTTGGGATATATAGTTTCAATATATTTATCAGATAGATTTTCAAAGAAAATATTAATACCAATTGGATTAATAGGAGCTGGATGTTTTGGATTATATTTATCAACACTTCCAGGTTATGGTGGCATACTTCTAACTTGGGCTTTAATTAGTATATTTACTGATATGATATATTGGCCTGTTTTACTAAAGTCTGTTAGGTTGTTAGGGGATGAAAATGAACAAGGAAGAATGTTTGGCTTTCTTGAAGCTGGAAGAGGAGTAGTTGACACGATTGTAGCATTTAGTGCTCTTGGAGTATTTGTATGTTTAGGTAGTGGTGCAGCAGGTTTAAGAGGAGCTATATTATTTTATTCTGGAATACTAATAACAATAGGGGTTGTTTCATATTTCTTACTTGAACATGATGAAATACCTGCTAAAGAAAAAAATAAAGATATTAATAAAAATAAGATTGCATTAGAAGGTATGGTTAAAGCATTAAAAATGCCAGAGATATGGTTAGTTTCATTTACTGTTTTTTGTGTATATTCGGTATACTGTGGTTTGACTTATTTTATTCCATTTTTGAAAGATGTTTATGGTCTTCCTGTAGCTTTAGTTGGAGCTTATGGTATTATTAATCAATATGGTTTAAAAATGCTTGGCGGTCCTATAGGTGGATTTATAGCTGATAAAAAGTGTAGATCTGCAGCAAAATATCTGAGAATGTCTTTTGCAGTAGCTGTTGTAGTTATGATTGCAATTATAATAATGCCTCATAATTCTATGAATGTATATGCTGGAATGGCAATGACTCTTTCTTTTGGTGCAATTATATTTACTATGAGATCGGTATTCTTTGCACCTATGGAAGAAATAGGAGTACCAAGAGAGATAACAGGTTCAGCGATGTCTATAGGTAGTTTTATTGGTTATGCACCTGCAATGTTTTGCTTTTCTTTATATGGTAGAATATTAGATAAAATGCCAGGGATGGCAGGTTATAAACAGGTATTTATAATTATGACAGCCTTTGCAGTAATAGGATTTATAATAAGTAGCTTTCTTTGTAGAGCAATTAATAAGAAAAATATAGAAGCACTCTAAATAGTATAATCCCATAAATAATAAGCCTCTTCTAACTTACAGTTAGAAGAGGCTTATTATTTAAATAGTTAATTATTATTGGTTTTTATTTTCTTTGTTATTTTCTTTAACCTTTTCAGTTTTTTCTACTTTAACTTTATTTACTGATTTATTAGTATTTTCTTTAACTTCTTTAGTTTCTTTTACTTTTTTAGATTTAGCTTTTGTCTCATCTTCAGTAGTTACTTGTGAGTCTTGATCATTAGTTACAGCTTCTTCAGTTGTATCCTCTGTAACTTCAGGAGTTTCTGTTATAGCTTTTTTCCCTTGGTTTAACTTAACAGCCTTTTGTTTTGCAGTGAAAGCTAATTTAAACTCTTCTTGTTTTGCAGTGTATGCAGCTTGTTTCTCTTGTAATAATGTTTCTAAACTTGCTATAGCTTCTTCATCTGAAGCTTTTGTAGCTTTATTGTATTGTACTTGAACACTATGTAATTCTTTTCTTGCAGTGTTAAGTTCATGTCTTTTTTGAACCATATTTCTAACTGCTTCTTTTTTAGCAGTTTGCATTTCTATAACTGAAGCTAACTTTTCTTCAGTTGCACTATCTTCTACGTCTTCAGATACATTGTCTAAAACTTCAGTAGCTTGTTCTTGTGTATCTATTATTTCTGAAGATATATCTTCTACAGTTTGTGTAGTTTCTTCAGTAGTTGTTGTATCTTCTGTGCTAGTAGCTTCATCTGTTTTAGCTATGTCTTCTACTATTTGAGTAGCTTCGTCCATATTTTCAGTATAAGCATCTAAAGCTTGAGTAGCTAATTCAGTTTCTCCTTCTTTTAGCATACATTCACTTTCTCCAAGTCTTTCCTGAGCTAGTTGTATTAATAACTTAGCCATTTCTTCATCTGTTGTAGTAAATTTCATTTTGAAATCTTCAAGTTTAACGTCTAACTTATAAAGTACGTTAGTAGGTGTTACACCTGCTTCATCTTTAAAAGTTAATTCATCTGCATATACCGAATTAGTAGTTAATGCTAATAGTGATGCTGTAAGTAATGTTGTTAGTTTTTTCATTTTAATCCTCCTGATTTTTTTTATGTTATATTTTTCTCTGCCTATATATACGGGGGGGTATTTTAAATTTTAGGAGGTATGTTTTAAAAAACTTTTTTCCTAATTTTGTTATGTGTATCAAAAAAGCCCTTATAAAATGGCTTTTAAACTTACCATCTCCATCAAGTCCTAAAGATAATTTTATCTTTAATGACGAAGGATTGTTTACTTCTACAGCCATTTTATCTACCTCCTTTCTTTTAGGTTAATTTAATTATATATAGTATTAAATTAAGCAAACTGAAAAGTATTTTAGTAAAATATTTTAAATATAGTGTTATTTCCATTAAGGATTCAAAGGATTTGCACGATTTATGTAGAAATTTATTTTAATTAAGCATTATTAGGGAGGAATATAAATGGATTTTAATACTGAAGCTGTTAAATGGGATAATGAAAATAGAACAAAAAGAGCAAAAATGGTTGCAGATGAAATAACTAAGTCGATTGATATAAAAGAAAAGTACCGTGCTTTGGAATTTGGATGTGGAACTGGCCTTGTAAGTTTTAATCTAAAAGATAAATTTGAACATATAACATTAATAGATACATCAGAAGGTATGATGAAAATTTTAAATTCTAAAATTAAGGATTTAAAAGTAAATAACATGACACCTATTTTAACAGATATAAATGAAAATGCTGCAGTAATAGGTGATAAATACGATGTAATATATACTTCAATGGTATTACACCATATTGAAGATGTAAGAACAACTTTAAAAAATCTATATGGTATGCTTAATGACAATGGATACTTATGTATAGTTGAATTAGTTGAAGATGACGGAGGATTCCATAGATCAGACAAAGATTTTAATGGTCACAATGGATTTAATACAGATAAGTTGAAGAAATTATTATCAGAACTTGGATATGAAGATGTGAAATCTCATATTTTTTATAACGATGTTAAGGTTGTTGAAGGTTCAGAAATAGATTATTCCTTATTTTTAATGATAGGAAAAAAATAATCAGAAAATTCGATTAAAGAAACTTTTTCTTCACTTTTTGTGAAAAATAGTATATTATTATGTATATAGGGCATGCAAACCCAATCGGCGGATAACTACCCCCAAGGAGGATACATAATGAAGAAAGGCACAATAGTTGCAGCTATAAGCATATCTGCTTTAAGCTTAGGGATAAATACAAGTGAATCTTATGCACAAGAAAAAGGTACAATAACAGCTAGCTCATTAAACGTAAGATCTGGAGCTAGTACTAAATACGGTAAAATAGCAACTTTATATAAAGGAAATACAGTAGAAATAATTTCTTCATCAAATGGATGGTACAAAATAAAATTAAGTAACGGAAAAACAGGATGGGCATCATCTCAATATATAACAAAAGGAAAATCTTCAAATACTAGCACACAGTCTTCACAAGGAAAAGCTAAGGTAAGTGCATCATCATTAAATATAAGAAAAGGTCCATCAGCTTCAAATGCTAAAGTTGGATCATTAAGTAAGGGACAAGTTGTAGATGTATTACAAAAAAGTGGAACTTGGTCAAAGATAAAAACATCAAGTGGAGTTATAGGCTGGGTTTCAAGTTCTTATTTAACATCTACTACAAGTACAACTGAAGCTCCAAATAGAGGAATAGGAAGAGATGCTGCTGTAGAATTAGCATATAAGCAATTAGGTAAGAAGTATGTATGGGGAGCAGAAGGCCCTAATAGTTTTGATTGTTCTGGACTTACTTACTATGTGTATAAAAACGCTGTAGGCAAAACTATACCTAGAACATCAGCAGCTCAAAGTAATTACGGACAATTCGTATCTAAGTCAGAACTTCAACCTGGAGATCTAATATTTTCTGGTGCAAAGGGAAAAGTAAGTCATGTTGGTATATACATAGGAAATGGAAAAATGATACATGCGCCACAAACTGGCGATGTAGTTAAAATATCAGAAATAAATAGTGGATATTATAAAGATAGATATATAACATCTAGAAGACCTTAATAAAAGCAGCTTGGTAGTTTTACTACCAAGCTATTTTTTTTATTATTTTTGCTAGATTTTAAATAGTTATTTTTTTCCTATAAACTTATACTCTAAAAAAAAATATTATGCACGTATATAATATCTGAAGGAAGGTGGTGTCTTAAATTACTATGATAATTAATAAAGACAGAGATGAATTTATAATAGAAAATAAGGCATTTGTCCAAAATACAGCAAGTAGTGTATGCAAAAAAAGATTACATTGGGAAAATGATGATGAATTAAGTATTGCTCTTATAGCATTTAATTCAGCTTGTGAAAACTACAAAAAAGATAAAGGAAGTTTCTTTTCATATGCAAAAGTAGTTATAAGAAATGCTCTTATAGACTTTTTTAGAAAAGGAAAAAATAATGATTATTTAGTTTTTGAAAACGGCGATGCTAACGAGCACGATTACATAGATAACAAAGTGTCTTTGAGTGAATATGAAAAACAGATAGAAAATAAATTAAGAAAAGAAGAAATTGAAATGTTATCAGATGAGCTTCTAGAGTACCAACTTACTTTTTCAGATCTTGTAGATTCATCACCATCTCACAGAGATACTAGGGATGAAATTTTGAAATTGGTTTCTAAATGTATTACAAATAGTTTTATTACAGATCGTATTAAAGATAAAAAGAGATTACCTGTAAAAGAAATAATCCTTTTAACTGGGAAGAACAGAAAATATATAGAAAAATGGAGACGATATATATTGGCATTAATAATTATTTTATCTAGTGAAAACTACAATTATATTAAATCCTATTTAAATATAAAATTAGAAAGTGAGGTGTAAGTAATGAAAACTAAAACTGGTATAGTTATGGAGATTAAAGATAAGATAGCTTGTATAATGACACAAAATGGTGAATTTGAGAAAGTTAAAATAAACAATAATGAACCTATGGTAGGAGAAATATATACAGGTGAAGTTTATAAAAAATCCGGCAGTATTAAATATTTTGTATCTGCAGCTTCAGTGTTATTATGTGTTACATTAGGAAGTAGTTCATATGCCTATTACAATCCAGTTAATTCATTATTTGTTAAAATTAATAACTTGGATACAAAAATTCAAGTCAATAAGTTTAATAAAATAATAAAGGTATCTACTACTAAAGAAGAATCTAATAATGTAATAAAATCTTTAAAACTAAAACACAAGGATATAAATGATGGTTTGACTCAAATAGTTGAGGCATCAAAAGGGACTAATAATCATAATTTATTCGTAGAAATAAAAACTAATACTAAGGTTGAAAGTAAGTTAAATATAGAAAAATTTGAAGAAAATATGCATAAAGAAAGTATAGATTATATTATAGATAAAAAAACTGAGGATGAAAACAATTTAAATGTTAAAAGCAAAGAAATTAAAGTTAATGAAGAAAAAACAGTAGAAAATAATACAGCTGTAAAAGAGTCAAATGATAGTGTAGAAGACAAAGCTATTCAAAATAATAAAGAAGAAAATACTAAAGTTAATGTGAAGAATAAAGTAAAAAATGAATTTACCAATAAAAGTAGCGTTACTAAAGAAAACAAAGAAGCAAAAAAGAATGACAAAAAGGATACACAGTAAAATGTGTATCCTTTTTTATTTAACTATTTTGACATACCTTCTTTATACTAACAAGATTAATGGCTTAAAATAACCTTAATTTAATTAAGCATTATCATAAAAACACACTACTAAAGGGTTGAATTTGAATATAATAAATTATTTAATAAGGCAAAATGCTTTAAATAACTTATTTAAGTTATGTACTATTGAAATTAATTATGTTAGAATAAATATAATTTAAGAAGTGCACTTACTAGCATTAAAAACTGAGAATTCTATAGCTAATTTCAATATAATATTTTACATAAATAGGAGGATAAACATGGATAATATAAGTCTTCATCGTGGGGAAATTGAAAGAGTTTATAATAAAATCAGTCCCTTTGAGCTTAAAGATAAGTTAATTAATCTTGCTAGAAAATCAAAGGGCGGCAGTGAAAATTCATTACTAGATGCAGGTAGAGGTAACCCTAATTGGATTGCAGCAACACCAAGAGAAGCATTTTTTACATTTGGTCAATTTGCTATTTTAGAAAGTAAAAGAGTATGGAATGAAGGTGACTTAGCTGGAATGCCTGAAAAACAAGGCATTACAGAGAGATTTATAAAATTTGCAAAAAGCCATGAAAATGATCCAGGAATTGGGCTTCTTGTTGATATTATTAATTATGGTGTAAATGAAAAAGGATTTAATTCTGATGAATGGATTTATGAGTTAGTAGATGGAATTATTGGCGATAATTACCCTCAACCAGATAGGATGCTAAGACATGCTGAAATAATAGTTAATGACTATCTTATTCAAGAACTAGGCTGTGGTAACAGTACTGGAGGAAATCTTAAAACATTTGCTGTTGAAGGTGGAACTGCAGCTATGTGTTATATTTTTGATACCCTTATTGCAAATAACATATTTTCAAAGGGAGATAAGATTGCATTAATGGCACCAATTTTTACACCTTATCTAGAAATACCTCATTTACCACGTTATAATTTTGAAGTTATTAAAGTTATGGCAGATGAAGTAACTGAAGAAGGTATACGTACATGGCAATATTCACCTAGTGAAATGGAAAAACTAAAGGACCCAGATATAAAAGCCTTATTTATAGTTAACCCAAGTAATCCTGCTTCTACAGCAATGAAGCCAGAAACTGTAAGTCAAATAAAAAATATTGTTGATAAACACAATCCAAACTTAATGATTATTACAGATGATGTATATGGAACTTTTGTAGATGATTTTCGTTCAATAATGGCGGATTTACCATACAATACAATTGGAGTATATTCTTTCTCAAAATATTTTGGGGTAACTGGATGGCGTTTAGGTACTATTTCTCTTTATGAAAACAATGTATTTGAAAAGTTATTAAGAGAACAAGATGAAGACAAAAAGCACAGAGCAAGACTTCGTTATGGAGCACTTTCTGAAGATCCAGATAATATTTCTTTTATTGATAGAATAGTTGCAGATAGTCGCCAAGTTGCTCTTAATCATACTGCAGGACTATCAACTCCACAACAAGTACAAATGGTATTCTTTTCATTATTTGCTTTACTTGATAGAGAAAATAAATATAAGCAACTTACAAAAGATATTTGCAGACGTCGTCAAAGATTACTTTTTGAAGGGTTAAAATTAGATTTAAAAGTAGATCCTTTTGATGCCGCTTACTATACTCAGTTTGATTTAATTGAATGGGCAAGTAGAAATTACGGTGATGAGTTTGCAAACTACTTAAAAGAAACATATAAGCCAGTAGACATTCTTTTAAGATTAGCAGAGCAATCATCTATTATTTTACTAAACGGCAGCGGATTCCATGGGCCAGAATGGTCTATAAGGGTATCTCTTGCAAATCTTAATGATGAATCTTATTCTAATATAGGAGAATCTTTGTATAAAATATTACTACAGTATGTTGAAGAATGGAAAATTTCTAAAAGCTAAAATTCAAAATATAAAGAGTAACTATCGTTGTAACGGGCTTACTTTTGAGGTGCAAAACGAAAAATAACATCTAAAAAAGCAACAAAAAACACATCCAAAATCACACGTAAAAACACATCTTCAATAAATTTATTGTTAAGGTGATTTTGTATGTGAAAATGTAGGATAAAATAAAGGTGTTTTTCTATAATAATTTATGCAAGATTTATTAAATTTAAGCTAAATGATATACTTTAGAAAAAATAGATAGTAGCAATAATATAGTTTTGTAGTGATTGTTTCATATTTGTATAAAATTGCGTACTAAAATATGTAAGATAATTCCAGATCTAAGGTACCAGGGAATAAATAAAGTTAGGTAAGCAACAAAAGACTAGGCAAATGCCTAGTCTTTTGATAAAACTGAACAACAATTTAGGTAAAAACTTAGATGACGAGCAGTTCTACTTTATAATATGCAATACTGAGAAAAAGTCGATTGTTTTTTAAAAAATATATAAAATGTTTATTTTCGGCACTGTATTTACAAACTGTGAAATAAATTTAAGGCAAAAAGGATGCGTTTTTAGTTAAAAAACACACCCTTTTTTTTGTGATTTTGGTTGAGATTTTATAATTTGCACCTCAAAAGTAAACCCGTTACTATCGTTGTTGCTCTTCTAATTTTGTATTTAACAATTTAATGCTTGTGTACATATATTATACTATGCTAAAAATTTTTATAAAAAGGTGTGACGCTATGTATAAAATCAATCGCCAAGTTACACATGATATTATAATTCCTTGTGTAGATAACCAATATTCATTTGTTAGAATTTTTCACAGTAGGCCTGATATGCCTCCTATAGATGTATATGTAAATGGAGTTTTAAGGTTTAGAAATATACCATACTTGGGGCTAAGTTATTATATTCCTTTTGCAGTTGCTGTTGATAATATACAAGTTTATCAATCAGGAACCCAAAATCTTTTACTAGAAGAACCGGAATTTCAAATTACAGGGGGCCAGATATTTACTCTTACAATAGACAGAGTAATGGAAAATCTAAATATATTAGCAATAAAAGATGATATTAACGAAAAAGTATACCCAGATGAAACTAAAGTTAGATTTGTTAATTTAACAGGCGAAGGACTAACGGTGAGACTGAGTTATGTACAAGGAGGAATACCTGAAATAGTGGAACGTTTGCCACATGCTAATGCATCTAATTATGTGAAGACAACGGAAGGCTTATATCGTATAGCAGTGGAAACAAATAAACCAGGTGCATATAATCCAACAGCTAGAGTTAGTTTGCCTATTGGTAAACTAACTACTGTTTATATAGTTGGAAGTTTGGATCCTACATCTAAACTATTTAAAGAAGGTGGTTCAGCTCAATTTGTAATAATTGTAGATGGAAATACTTCATTTACAGTATGTAGATAATATTATATGTACAAAAAAAGCCCTTTTAAAAAAGGGCTTTTTATTTATGCTAATTCAAATTCTGTAGTATCAGTAGCTATTATCTTAGCTTCTACAATTCCTACCAAATCAGAACCTTTAGGTTTAAATACATTCTTTGCAACTATTAAGTTCATAGCAGAAGTTATTTCACCTTGTGTTATATCAGCTCTAGGATCATCTATTGACATAGATATATTTTGACCTAGTGCATCTACAAAAGTCATAACCAATCTAGTTTTTACCATAAAACTACCTCCTTTCCTATATTTTTAAACTACTAAGCACTTACAGATGTGTTATCTACTTTTAAAACATCCATTAAGTCATATGCTTGAAGATTAACAAATGCATTTGCAACAGCTAAAACATCATCAGCTAACGCATCGTGTTTTAAGGCACTAAATGTCTTAGATCTAGTTATTGCCTTACCATCTCCATCAAGTCCCAAAGATAACTTTATCTTTAATGACGAAAGATTGTTTATTTCTATAGCCATGTTATCTACCTCCTTTCCTTTAGGTTAATTTAATTATATATGGTATCAAATTAGCTAAACAGAAAAGAAGTTTTTAAAATTATTTTAGTAAATTATTTTGAAAAATTTTAGATATGTAAAGGTAACTATTGCATAGGATATATATTATGTTTGCAACAAATAATATACTTATAAGATCATTTAGATTAAGGAGTAAATTATATGTCCAAAAAAAGATATTTTGTCCTTGTCTCACATTGTTTACTCAATCCATCGACTAGGGTTCACTTGTTGGGAAAAAGATTTGATATTTCTAAAATGGTTAGCGAATACTTTTTAGGAAAAAGTATTTCTATAATACAATTACCTTGCCCAGAGTTCACTGCTATGGGATATTGGAGAAATCCACAAGGGAGAGAACAGTACGATAATATATTTTTTAAAAAACACTGTAGATCAGAGTTGACAAATTATGTAGATATGGTTTGTGAACTTAAAAATAATAGCAACACACCTTTATGTTTTATAGGCATTCAGGGAAGTCCTACTTGTAGCATTAGTTGGGGCAAACATAAAACCAATAAATATGAAACAGAATCTATGGTAGAAGACAATGAATCACCACAGGTACCAGGAGTATATGGAGTAATGACAGCTGTATTAGACGATATGTTAAAAGAAAATGGAATAGATATACCATACTTTGAAGCACCTATAAAAGAAAATAAAGAATCAGAGTTAGCTAGTAAGTTTTTTAGTGATATAGATGAATTATTATCTAATCCTGAGAACTAAAAATATAATTAATTTTAAAATAGAAAAATTCTAAAAAAAGACTTGCATATACTTAACAGATAGAATATAATAATTATTAACTTAAAAACAAAAAAGCTAAGAAGGAAAGTAGTAAAAAATAAGTTTGTATGCAGAGAGTGAGTGGTTGGTGAGAACTCATTACAAAGATTTTTGAATCCATTCCAGAGCTTCTAATCGGAAATAATAGTAAGATTAGACGTAAACCTACGTTACAGGTCTAAGAGGGTTATATTTTATATAGCCAATTAGGGTGGCAACGCGGATACAGACTTTCGTCCCTTTATACAGGGGTACGAGGGTCTTTTTTTATACAAAAAAAATAGTCAAAAAGCTAAGAAGGAAAATAGTAAAAAATAAGTTTGTATTCAGAGAGTGAGTGGTTGGTGAGAACTCATTACAATGATTTTTGAATCTATTCCGGAGCTTCTAATCAGAATAAGATTAGACGTAAACCTACGTTACAGGTCTAAGAGGATTATATTTTATATAATCAATTAGGGTGGCAACGCGGATATAGACTTTCGTCCCTTTATACAGGGGTACGAGGGTCTTTTTTTATACATTTTTACATTAATAAAGGAGGTGAGCTTATGGGTTCTTTCAAAGGATTATATACTTTAGCAAATGTAGCTAGTATGTATGATGTAGATCAGGCTACTTTAACACAAGGTTTAGGAGAAAGATTTGTTAATAATATAGATGTAAAAAGATTTGGTGAGACTTGGGTTATAACAGAAGAAGCACTACTTAGAGAATTTGGATTTGTACCTTTATTTGATGATAGTAATTTCAATATGGAATTATTTTAATATAAAATTTAAAATATATATGATAAAAAAGCTAAGAAGGAAACTAGTAGAAAATAAGTTTGTATTCAGAGAGTGAGTGGTTGGTGAGAACTCACTGCAATGATTTTCGAATCTATTCCGGAGCTTCTAATCGAAAATAAGATTAGACGTAAACCTACGTTACAGGTCTGAGAGGGTTATATTTTATATAACCAATTAGGGTGGCAACGCGGATATAGACTTTCGTCCCTTTTTATAGGGGTACTAGGGTCTTTTTTTATACACAAATTGAGGAGGTAATATTATGGGTTCTTTCAAAGGATTATATACTTTAGCAAATGTAGTTAATATGTACGATGTGGATGAAGCTGATTTAATACAAGGTATAGGGGAAAGATTTGTTAACAATATAGATGTAAAAAGATTTGGTGATACTTGGGTTATAACAGAAGCAGCACTACTTAGAGAATTTGGATTTGTACCTTTATTTGATGATAGCAATTTCAATATGGAATTATTTTAATAAAGAAACTTATACGGCATGTGTTCGATATTAAACTGGACTCATGCCGTTTTTTTTTATTTGGCTATGTTTAAACTAGTGTTGAAATTATTATATTTATTATATAATCAAACTATAGTTTAATACATAGTTGTATAATAATGTGAAATAGAATTATAAATATATATTATTAGGAGAAGGATATTATAAGGACGGGGATAAAATTGATTATAAAAGACACTAAGTGTTCTATAGTAAATTGCTATTTGTATAGAATAGATAAACTAAAAATGAATGGATTATATAAAATATATGAAAAAAATGATACTATATTTGGAGCTAAGCTATCAGGACAAATTTTTGATGAAGAATCTGCAGATTCGTGCTTTGATAGTTGGATAGGTACTGGATTTATATCTATGATAATAGTGTGGTTACTTAGACAGCTTCTCTCAGGATGGGTTAAGAATAAAATTAATAAACGCTATGAAGTTGAAGAATACTATGATACTTTTGAATTTGATTCTATTACTTTTTTGAATAAGAATAAAGGTAATTTTATTTTTGATAAGTGTGATATAAATAAAGTGAAAATTTTTATGAAACGTATATCATTTGATCCCATGTACATAAATGAAGGAACTATTGTTATAGAAACAAACCAAGACAAACCAATGAAATTTGTTGTTATAGGTAAACAGAGTATGAGAGATGTAGCTAGAATTTTTTCTGACTTAGGGATAGTCATTGAGGTTAAAGATAAAGGACTTTTATACAATAAATTTTAGTTATATAAATAGGTAGAAAAATAGATTAGCTATAAGGGCGGGGATAAGTTTGATTGAAAAAGACCATAAGTGTTCTATTCCAAATTGCTATTTATTTAGAACAGACAAACTAAAAGTGAATGGATTATATAAAATATATGGAAAAAATGATGCTATATATGGAGCAAAATTAGCAGGGGACATTTTTGATAAGGAATCTGAAGATTCGTTCTTTTATAGTTGGTCAGGTAATGGATTATTATCTATTTTAATAGAGTGGTTACTTAGGCGATTCCTTTCAGGATGGACTAAGAATAAAATTAATAAACGTTTTGAACTAGAGGAATACTATAACACTTTTGAATTCGATTCTATTACTTTTTTGAATAAGGATAAAGGTAATTTTGTTTTTAATAAGTGTGAAATAAATAAAGTGAAAATTTTTATGAAGCGTTCATCATTTTATACCCTATACCAAAATGAAGGGACTTTTGTTATTGAAACAAATCAAGGTAAACCAATGAAATTTGTTGTTATAGGCAAACAAAGTATGAGGGATGTAGCTAGAATTTTTTCTGACTTAGGAATAGTTGTTGAGGTTAAAGATAAAGGATTTTTATATAATAAATTTTAGTTATATAAATCATAATTATAGCATTTCAGGTACCAGTTTCTATTGCTGTAGCTTTTGCGTTATAATTTAAGTCTCAATGATAGTAGGTGTTATATAGTGTTGTAAACCTAACAAATTCTGAATACAGAATATGACGGTACAAAAGATATATGTTATAGAGTAAAAACGGGAGATATATGGGTAGGCGAGTTAAGGTAAATACTAGTTTGATTAATTAATATATAATTATATACTAGGCAGTTGTACAATATTACTCAGCAGTATAGTACTACTAAATAATACGTATTTTATTAAGAAGTGAAAGATGATTACACATATTATAATATAATGACTTTTAAAATTTTCAGTAATAAAGGAGACCGCAATAATATATGGAATATATTGTGCTTATTTTGACAGTATTAATAGGTATAGGCATTTTAATCTACAGGATAATTAGGAAAGAGATGCATATTTTCAGTTCAGGTTTAAAATATGAGATTATTGGAAGAGAAATCTATAAAGGCTTATTAAGAAAAAATGAAAAATTAAGTGTTGAAGAAGCAAAAATCATTATTAGTTCAATTATAGATGAAAATTGGTTTGTGAGTTTAGATAAAGAGCAAATTAAAAATATTACTTGCCAGATTAATAAATATTTAAATCAAAATTATTATGAAGTTAGTGAATCTGAACTTACAACATTAGTGAAAAATTTTAAAGATAATAGTATGATTTAGCAGATTAAAATTAAATTTGAAAAAGTTTAATTTTAAGTATTAGATAAACAATCTGCGTTGCATAGTATTTATATACTACGCAGTAATATAATATTACGCAATATGAGGGGGATTTTATGGAGGATTTTAAACGATCTCGAAATCTATTATTAGTTGCGGGATTCTGTTCTTTAATATCTACTATTTTGCAATTAGTAAGTAATCAATTTATTCTCGCGCCAATTTTTAATATAGCTGCATGTATCTGTTTTTTTATGGGTGCTTATAATAACCATAAGAAAATTACTAAAGATAATAAAGATTAAGGTAGTGAATAACATTTATATGATATGAAGAAAAAAGAGGAGAGTTTAGTTAATTCTCCTCTTTTTTAATATATACTTAATTTCAACATTATACTAAAACATAGCCTTTTATTTTAAGCAGATGGCTCATATAGATTATTCACTAGGAGAACCATCTTTGAGTAAATATTTTTTTTGTTTAAGTTTTGCAATAGACAAGCCAATTTCCAGAGCTTTAATTAAAGAATCTTTGGCTCCTTGATAAAGTGGTCCGCCATTAAAAATAAATTCTTCTGAACCTTTTAAGTCATTTTTTATACTTTCTAACCTATACATAATATCTTTTTTATGATCATTAGATAGAAAAATAGAATCTAGATTTCTAAAATTACTTCTACATAAAAGATAATCAGAAGATACATTAAAAAAATCTGCAATTTTTATTAGTCCTTCTCTATCAGGAAATCTATTGCTAGTTTCGTATTTTGCTATGGAGTGGTAAGAGATTCTTAATTCATTTGCCAATTCTTTTCTTGTTAATCTCATTTCTAATCTAAGTTCTTTTAATCTAACTCCAAAATTCATAACAATGACCCCTTTTTTATAAAATATTAGTAACAAAATTTATTATTCATATAATCCGAATGTATGTTCGATTGAAGTTCCAAAAAAAGAGCATTATCATCAAAAGAGATAAAGCATTCTTCTCTAGATAAAAACTCAAGTCTATATACTAAAAGGTCGTAACTTACACCTAGTTCATCGGATAAATCATAAAGAGATGTTATATTTTTACTTAAAGCATCTAAAAGTTCATCCTTTGGGATAAGGTAATTTGTTGCCCATCTCATAGCTTTTTCCTCTACTTTATTAAGAACTAGCCTGTTTCTATATACTGGATAAGGACCTACATGATTTCCACAAGTAGTATAGTAGTGACCTAATTCTTCTCCTAGGACCTCTAACAATTTAAGATTATTTTTTTCTAAACACTTATGTAAACCTATTACAGGTAAACTTCTTTTTTCATTAAAATAAAGCCCCAATAAATCATAAGGAAGAGTAGCAAATTCTATTTTAATCCCTTCAGCATCGCATAAATTATATAATTGTTGTAATTTGTTCATGGTTTCTCTCCTAAAAATATAATTATTTCTAGATGTAAGTAGGATTAGTATATTAGTTTTTGTCTGTACTGTATTTAAATCTAAGATAATTTAGATATTCTTCTAGTTCATGTCTTGCTTCTTCTGGAAGACCTTCGTCAAAGTTTGTTCTATGAGTTGCCAAAGTTGTATCGCTAGTAATTTCCTTTGGTTCCATTCCTAAAAGATAATCAGTAGTAACATTAAAAAACTGTGCTATAAGTCTTAATCTATCATAATCAGGACTTTTGTCCTTAGTTTCATATCCAGCTATAGTTGCTCTGCCAACATTTAGTACATCTGCTAATTGTTGTTGAGTAACGTTTCTACTTTCTCTAAGTCCTTTTAATCTTTTTCCAAACTTCACACAATCACCTCCAAATAAATAATATCATCCATGTGCCTTATTGTAAACAATAAATTATAAAAATGGAAAAATATAGGTAAATAACGTTGACAATGTGACTATACGACACTATAATAAAAATAAATTAGTGACAATAAAACACTAATTTTAAAGAAATGTTTCAAAAAGGAACTATAAGGGGGACAAATTCATGGAATTTATAGTACAAGAGGGAAATGTTCAAAGTAGGGGGTATGGCATAATTCCAAAACTAGTAATGCAAGATAATAGACTTACAATAGAGTCAAAGGGAATATATGCATATTTAGCTTCTTATTGTGGGGGAGGGCTAAATCAGGCATTTCCAAGTGTAAAAACTATAATCAGTCATTTGAATATAAGTGAAAAAAGGTTTCAAAGTCATGTTAAGACCTTAAAAGAATTAGGATACATAACTGTAGAAAAGAGAAGAGATAATGCTGGTGCATTTTTACATAACATATATATTATAAATCAATATGTAGAAGAAGAGAAACCATCAGGTCAAAATCTACCGGTGGATAACCTAATGGTAGATAGGCTACCCGTAGGTAATTTGAGTACTAATAATAACAATAATAATATTAACAAATATAATAAAAACAATATATGTATATATAATGATAACGAAAAATTAGCAGTTATGACTAAGTTATATGAATCTAATTTAGGTTTAGTAAATAATGTTGTAAGTGACTGGATTATGGAAGTATCTAAAGATATAGATATTGATTTGTTCAAAAAAGCCCTAGATATATGTGTAAGTAAAGGTAATTATAATTTGGGGTACATAAAGGGAATAATAAGAAATTGGACAAGCAAAAACATAAAAAGTATAGAAGATATAAAACATAATGAATCTAGATCTAAAAGCAATAGAAAAACAAATTTTCACAATTTTAAAGAGACATTTAATAAGTATACTGAAGAGGAATTAGAAGATATTATTATGAAAAATCAAAAGCTAAAATGGAGTTAGATATAAATATACGGGGGGATAAATATGATAGAGTATTTAAGTAAGGAAGACTTGACTGATTCTTTTTATGATATTGCTGATGAAATAGGACTAGATTCTTTCATAAAGTTATGTGAGTTATGTGGTGGAAGCTCTTTGTATATTCCAACTATGAACTCTTTATTAAAGCCTGTTAGAAATAGGGTTATAAAGGAAAGCTTTGATGGAGGAAACTATAAGGAGTTAGCGAGAAAATATAATATAACTGAGGTACAAGTTAGAAAGATAATTTCAAATATGTAAGATGATAAACTCAGGCCATGAGATTATCCTGGCCTGAATACAATTTGATTAATTTAGTAAATTAGTTTGATATAAAATTAAAATTGAGTATAAAAATATAAGAATATATATAAAACTTCTAAATAGTTCTTCTTGAGGTGAGTTTGTTTTTATCTTAAGTAAAGGGAATTTAATCTTATTAAGGGATGGATATAAAAGTGCAACACCTGATATGTTTAGCATATCAAAGAAAATATGAGAAGCACAGCCAAGTATTATACCCCATTGAATTGCAGGATAAATAGTCATTAAGAGAGGTACATGAAATACTACTAGTATCTTTTGTTTGATTATGAATAATAACAAACCTATTAATGCAATAAAAAATATACTATGTGTAATAGTTCTATGTCCATACATTTTATGTATATTTCTAGATATTATAGGAATACGTAGACCTAGTGTGGATTTTTCTGTGTCTATATCTGGTAGCAATGAACCTAGCTTAAGGCAATAATAAAATGTTACTAGATATAATAATTTATAGATTAGATCTAGAGCATAAAAATAATCCATAAAAAATAGATGAAGAGCCAGTACTCCAAATAGGATACCGCCACCAACATGAGTTTTCCCCATCAAGGATATCACCCCATTTATTAATAAATGTTGTAAACTAATATCACTTGTAATATATGAAATGGGGTAAAATGTGTTACAGAAAATTAAGTTCATTTCATGTATTGGAAAAATAATGCAAGGAAATTATAATTAAAGTAGAAGAATTGAGAGAGGTGATATAATGGATAACTGTATATTTTGTAATATAAACAATTACGTTTTAGAAAATGAATTAGCATATGCTATATATGACAAGTTTCCAGTAAGCAAAGGACACTTACTTATTATATCTAAAAGACATGTTAGTGGATATTTTGACGCCACTAAAGAAGAAAAGCTAGCTATATTTGATTTAGTTGATAAATGCAAAGAATTACTTGAAAAAGAATATTTTCCAGACGGATATAATGTAGGAATTAATATAGGAGAAGCTGGTGGACAAACTGTTATGCATCTACATGTTCATTTGATCCCTAGATATAAAAAAGATGTAGAAGATCCTAGAGGCGGAATAAGGGGAGCAGTACCTAGTAAGATGAAGTACTAATACAATGCCTTATAATTAATTTTTAAGATTTTAAAAAATATTTTAACAAAAATGGTTTTATTTATTACAAAGGACTATTATATATTTTTCATAGTTAATACACATAATATAATTAGACCGAAAGGTTATTTTAAATTAATGGGAGGTATTAATTATGCATAATATAAACAAAAGTATAGGATGTACTGTGTCACAATGTAAATTCCATGATGACAAAAAAGATTATTGTACATTAAATAACATAAAAGTAGTTACACATGAAAATAAAACTAAAAAAGTGGAAGGTTCAGACTGTGGAAGCTATGAACCAAAAAATTCTCTAAGATAATACAAATTATATAAATGGCCTTAGTTCTAGATTTTATAGGACTAAGGCCATTTATTTTTTTGATTTAAAGTAAATAGCGATTTAATACATACTCTTAAAAGGAGAATACTAAAAAATAAAGAATATAACTTCAGTAGTTAAATTAATTTTATTATTAGGTATTGCAGGGGATTATATATGGAGTGGATAAAAAAATATAAAGATAAAGTAGAGAAATATATACATATAATGGGAGCATTTATTGTTATTGTATCAATGATTTATGCTATTAATGTGTATCAAAAAACTACCGAGGAGATACGTGAAAGATATGGTCCTGATGCAATTGTTGTTGATGGAAAGGTATACTATAAAGGGGTGGACCCTAGAGCTACTGATACTCACAGACCTACAAGTGATGATGATGAATATGATTTTGTAGATTGGATTTATGATTTGATAAATAGGTAGTACCTAGTAGGATGAAATGCTAAGATAGTATTTAAGGGGGATATTGTATGAGTCTAGTATATAAGAAATGTCCAAGCTGTGGATCTAGAAATGCAGTAAAAATAGTATATGGAATGCCAAGTTATGAACTATATGAAGAGGCTGAACAAGGTAAGGTAGTCCTTGGTGGATGTTGTATTATGGAAGATGCACCACAGTATCTTTGTAAAGATTGTAATTACGAGTGGAATAAAAACCAGGTTATAGATAATGCTTATAAGAGTATTTCAAGTATAAGAGCATATATTGGTGGATATTGCGGCCCATGTTATGAGGTTGAATTAGATTTTGAGAATAATAAATTAATATGGATTAAGAAAGCAAATCTAGAAGAAATTGAAGACTCAGTTACAAAAGCTATTGATTTAGATGAGCATAACTATATAATTGGGAATCTAAAAATTATAAATCTGCTGAGTTGGAAAGCAGATTACAAAGATCCTGGTGTTTGTGATGGTACTCAATGGAGTATAGATATAAAAAGTGATGACAAGACAATACACAAGTCTGGCAGTAATAATTATCCAATAACATGGAATATGTTTTGTAGTTTAATTGAAGAAATTACAGGGAAGGCTTTTATGTAAGCTATTAAATTTTTATTCCGTACTCAAAACGAGTACGGAATAAAGGTTTAAATATGTAGCTTTTATTTTGCTTTATTTTTTCGACTTTCTCTTGCCTTAGCAATACCTAGATCCATAGCTTGTGAAATACTTTGTAATGCTTCTAATGATAGAGCCCCTGATTCACCATAAATACAAATAACACGATTAGTGTTTATCTTTTTTACTAATTCCATATACTCTTCTCTTTCATACTCTAATAACTCATACTCTTCTTTAAGTCTAAGCATAATACTCCTCCTAATATATAATCTTCAGAATGTATGTTCGATAAAATGATGTAAAAATACGGTTTAAACTACTAAGTTCATAGTAGAAGTTAGTTAGAATCCGCCAATATTACCTCTTGTAATTCCTTTTTGGGTAGATCTTCGTTTTGTTTAATTTTTACAATAGATAAGCCGATCTCCATAGCTTCAATTAAAGAATCTATACATTCTTGAGAAAGTCGTTCACTGTCAAACAAAAATTCATCTGAATTTTCTAATTCATATTTTCTTTCTTCTAATATATTTGAAATTTCTTTTTTATCATCCTTAGTAAGCAAACTATAATCAACTTTTCTAATACTAATCTTACCTAAAAGATAATCAACAGATACATCAAAGAAATCTGCAAACTTCTTTAAGATTTCTTCACCAGGAATTATTTCTCCAGATTCATACTTTAATAAAGTTGTATAAGGGATTTTAAGTTCAATAGCTAATTCTTCTATAGTTAACCCCTTTTCTTCTCTAAGTTTTTTAAATGTAGATTTAAAATTCATAAATAATAACCCCCTTTTCTAAAATATAATTGTTACATACACTATACAAACATATGTTCGATGAAGCTATGATATCATATAAGATATTCAATGTAAATAAAAACAGGAAAATAATGTTATAATTTAATTATTATATTCAGTACTCAAAACGAGTACTGAATAACTTATGTTAGATTATGCTAAGGGAATGTAAATATAATTAAATTATGTAAATAAACGTAATAGAGAAGTAAAAATATAAGGAGGTTAACATGAATATAAATGAACTTATCGAAAAATCAAAACAATTTAATATAACAGAAGAATATATAAAAAAAGATGAAGAAGACAGACTTAGATTTATAAATAAGTTTCCACTAGAAATGATAAAGGACATGACTTTAGAACAATACTCTATAAATAGTAGTCATGATTCTGAGAAATACAATGATACATTTACATATTGGTTAGAATTCGGGAAAATCTTAGCAGGAATTCGTGGAGGTAATGCATCAAAGTTTTATATATACATGGATGTAAATGGAGAATACTGCACAGGATATGGTAAAAATAAAAGAATTCTAAAGGGTGAGGATCTAGAGCTAGAGTTTAATACCTTAAGAGATAAAATATACAAAGCAGTAATACTTGCAAAGGAAGATAAAATAGAAGAAATAATAGAACTAAATATACCTATATGGAACATGGTTTTATTAAAGATATTACTCATATATGTACCAGAGAAATTCTTTAGTGCTGTATCATCAGGATGGCTTGTTCCACTTGGAAAAGATTTAGAGCTAGAAGATATAACACCTGTAAACTCTGAAAACTTAGTAGCTCTAAACTATTACATATTTAAAAAGCTTAAAGAATACGACACTTTTAAAGATTGGAACTATACAATACTAGGAGAATTTATAACTAGTTTGTATTACAAAGCATCAATTCCGGATACAAAATATTGGGCAGCAGGATATTATTATCAAGATGAAGGATCAAAATTAGAAGAATTTAAATCTAAGAATGTATTTGGTATAGGTTTTTTTAGAGAAGATCTAAGTGATTACATAGATGACAAAGAAGCTTTAGAAAATTTACTAGAAGAAAGAAATGTTGAAAGTGCTGGTAGAAAAGCAATAAGAAATTTCCTTCAAATAAAAAAAGGAGACTATATAGCTTTAAAATCAAGTTTCACAAAAGGACCTAATGGAAAAATATCGGTAATGAAAGTATCTGCTATTGGTATAGTTAAACAAAGTCCTATTGATGGATATGTATTTGATGAAAACTTAGGACATACACTACCTATTGAATGGACAAATCTTGATGTAGTTGAGCATGAAGGTATAAATTATATGCAAACTCTTACTCAAGTAAAAAACAAAGATTTAGTCTCTATTATATTCAAAAACACAAAGAAAGAAGTAGAGATTAAAGAAACTATTAAAGAAGATGTTGTTGTAGAAGAAAAGTTTGATAAAAACATAATATTATATGGACCTCCAGGTACTGGTAAAACCTATAACGTTGTAAACAAAGCTCTTGAAATAATAGATAAGAATTTATATAAAGATATTATAAATTCAGATGATGAAAAAGATAGAGAAAAAACAATAGATGCATTTAATAAGTTAATAGAAACTGGGCAAATAGCATTTTGTACATTTCATCAGTCATATGGATATGAGGAATTCATCGAAGGTTTAAAATCAGATGGAAATGGAAACTTTGTATGTGAAGATGGAATATTAAAGGAAATAGCATTTAAAGCTTCTTATTCTGGTCTTAAAAAAGAAGAAAAACTAAGTATAAACAAGGATTTATCTATAGAAGAACTTAAAAAACAAAGAAAAGATATTGTTTTAAAGAACTTAAGAAATAAAAATAGCTTTAACTTCAATAAAGCGGATAAATACGTTCTTATAATTGATGAGATAAATAGAGGAAACATATCAAAGATATTTGGTGAATTACTTACTTTACTTGAAGAAGATAAGAGAATAACTAAGAATAATCAAGTTATTTTAAAGTTAACTTATACTAAAGAAGAATTTTCACTACCTCCAAATTTATATATTATAGGAACGATGAATACAGCAGATAGATCTATTGCTCTTATGGATATTGCATTAAGAAGAAGATTTAACTTTATAGAAATGATGCCAGATGAAAGTTTACTAGATACTATTGATGATATAGATATGGAAAAAATGCTTGGTATTATAAACAAAAGAATAGAGTTTTTATATGACAGAGATCATATGATAGGACATGCTTATTTGAAAAATGCAAAGAGTATAGAAGATATATCTACAGTATTTAAAAATAAGATAATTCCACTACTTCAAGAGTATTTTTATGATGACTGGGAAAAGATAGGCCTTATTTTAGGTGGAATAGGTAAAAGCGAAGAAGATGAATATATAATTTACAAAGAAGAGATAAGAGCAGAAAACTTATTTAAATCTAGAGATTTTTCTTATGGGTTTAATAGCAAAACAAAATATCATATAAAACCTAGCATAGGTGCTGGGGAGTTGAAAAATATATATGAAGGATAAGTATATATGTATTAGAGAATCCTTTGACTGGATATATATTGGAGATAAAGATGATGAACTTTCAAATAAGGAATATGAATCTCTTATAAAATACCTTAGTATTCATTACAATGATAAAGAAGTAATAGAAGTAAAATATAATAAAATAAGTTTTATAAATTATGTAGGTATAATAGCTCTAGGTGAAGTTACAATAGAGATTCTACCTAAAATATCTTTATCAAATAATATAAGTAAAGATAGGGAAATGCTTTTATTTATGCTTTCAAAATGTGATAAATTACCTATTAAGATAACTGATACTTTAGATGTGAATTTAAGAAATTGTAGTTTAATAGATATAATAGCTAAGTTTTATAAAGATTCTTTAATTAAAGAATTACAAAGAGGTATGTATTTTGAATATGTACATGAAGAAGATAATTTAAATAGCTTAAAAGGTAAGTTACTTCTTAAGGAACACGTTAAAAACAATTATGCAAATAAAACCAGGGCATTTTGTAGGTATGATAATTATACTGAAGATAACTTTTTAAATAGTGTATTTAAAGCTGCAACTTTATGTGTTTTGAAAAGAGTTAGAAATGATTCTATATTAAATGATATTAAAAGACTTCTTTTATTCTTTGGAGATGTAGGACATAGGCATATAAATAAGGAGCAAGTTTTATCATTTAAGTTTAATAGACAAAACACTAGATTTAAAGATGCTTATAGTTTTGCAAAGCTTATAATACTTAATATGTCTATGGAAAACACAAAAGGAAAAGATGAAGGCTTTTCAATGTTGTTTGAAATGAATACACTATATGAGCAGTATATAGGAAATATAATATCTACGCTTTGGAATGATAAAAATAGAAGAGTATCACTACAAGACGAAGGTAAATATCTTTTAAATAATATTAATTCTAATAGAAAAAATATAAAGTTAAAACCTGATATAGTTCTTAATGACTATAAAGAAGATTATCAAGTAATTATAGATACAAAGTGGAAGGTAATTGAATATAACGATAGGTTAAATTATGTTCAAGGTGATATATATCAGATGTATGCATATGTAACAGCATATGAAAAAGCTAAAAGATGTATTTTACTTTATCCATATGTTAATGAAGATAGTACTTATCCAACATGGCAGTTGTCGCCACCTTTTGATGATAAGTATATAGAGATTAAAAGTGTTAGATTAGATAGCTTAAGTGATACTATGGAGGATTTAAATGAGGTAATATATGGTAATTAAAAATAATGAAATAGTTTAAACTCCGTTAAGAAGTTTAGTTTTCTATATGTCTTAGGTGCGTGTTGAAAAATATGGTAAATTCAATTATAATTAGGTATAGATTTATCTTTTAAAAATTTCATAGAAAAATTTAAAATAAATAAAAGTTTATATTTTCTATAAATAATTGTGGATAAAGGTAAAGGATAAATACATTAAAAAGTAGGTGTTGGAATTATTAGAAATAAACTATGAAATTTTAAAAGTAATGAAAAACAAGTTTTGTTAATTAAGAAAAGCTTAAAATTTACTATATGAAATATATAAACTAAGGCACAGTAGATGCTAAGGGTTATAAAAATAACTTATAAACTAATACATATAAAATATAAGAAAATATCTTAGTTACTATTGAGCATGAAACTATTCTAACTTGTGTAAGACATAGAGCCAGCACGCATAGGAAATAAACTTTATGAGGCTTATTGGTGTAAATTAATATGATTTGGGGGGAATAGAATGACTGAATAGCAGTATTGCTATTATATGGTAGAGTATTGTTGTTATTAGTAATTACAAAAAAGTATATCTACTATGCGATAAAATTATGTTATCTTTCAATATAAATATTAAGGTGGAGAGGCTATGTCTAATTTGGAAAAATACGCTATTATATCTACTACAGCAATAATTATACTTATGGTTGCCTGCGTATATTTAATAATTATAAATAGAGATTATAGAGAAAAAATAAAGAATATAATTAAAACTACAGAAGGATTTGAAGCTAATATTATAGCATTATTAATAGGAATCTTTATAATGGTACTATCTTTCTTTATATACATATATTTATTTAAACCAAATGACTCAAGTGGAATAAAACTTGTGGTATGGGTTTTCTTAATAGGAATACTTTTAAGGATATTGATAAATGTACCTTTTAAAATGAAGTGCGGTAATGTTAATAGTATTATTTATGCCTGCAATATTCTAAGCTTAATAATAATTTATATTATAGTTAAAGATATAGATTTTGTACTTACTATACTTGCTGTTTTATTGAGCAAGTTCTTATGGTTTGATACAAGTCCAAAGAGTATTGGGGAAGAAATAGAAAAGATAACGAAGTTAGATAATAAAAAATTAGGTATTGCAATAATAATCTTCATAGTGCTAGGTACCGTTACATATTTTATCAATGAAATACTGCAAGATATTTCAATGTATATCTGGGCTGGTATCTCGATAGCTGCTATATTAATACCAATTTTGACAGCCGTAATATTAATATTAATGTTAATATTACGAGGATACTTTAAGACAAAAGATAAGCAGTAAGATAAATTAATCCTTTATACATAATTAGACAAAAATATCTTGTTTTTAAGATTTAAGATTGTTCAAGGAAAGTAAATATATACTATTTGATATAAGAAGTATTAAAATAAAACTAAATATAAGAGGAACATGTAGGCTACCAAGCAATTGGTAGCCTTACTTTTATATAAATTAAAACATAGTTATACAAACACAAAAAATATGAATATTGACAATATCTAAACTAACAGCAACTATATATGGCGAAAAGTTGGCGATTGGTGTAAAATTAAAGTATTAAAATATAAAATGAGGGGGAGTGTGTCTATGGCTGATATAGAATATAAACTTCCGGAGATAAATGTTTATTACTGTAAGCAATGCAATGTTCCAGTTTTAATAGATGAAAATAATATAGGTAATAAATGCCCTAATTGTAACAGTGAAGTAAGGTACGTAGGCACTGATGGAAGAGTAGTATATCCACAGGAGAGATTACTATTAGAGTGTGCTATAAGAGAACCTTTAAAATATATAAATAGTAGCGTATGGAATTTAAAAGGAAACAAGTACTTAATAGATGGAAAAATACTCAAAATGTCGGTTAAAGAGCTAACCTCTAAAGATCCTGACAAGGTAAGGGAACTTATAAATCAATACAAAGAACAAAATAATGATAAATTCTTTAAAGAAAATATAAAGAAATTTATTGAAGTTAACAGATATAGACTTAACTTAATAACTGATGAAGCTTGTAGTTACATAAAAAACATGGCTTCTGAATATACACTGGATAGTATGTTTGTGTCTTTTAGCGGAGGAAAAGATTCAACTGTAGTATCAGACCTTGTTATAAAAGCTCTTGGGGCTAATGACATACTTCATATATTTGGAGATACAACTTTAGAGTTAGGATCTACATATCAATATGTAGAAAAATTCAAAAAACAAAATCCTAATATATTACTTAGAAATGTAAGAAATAAGGAAAAAGATTTTATGGATTTAACAAAAAATAGCTTTGGTCCTCCATCAAGGGTAATGAGATGGTGCTGTACAATATTCAAAACAGGACCTATAAGTAGAAAAATAGATGCATTATTTAAAAATAAAAGAGAAGTTCTTACTTTCTATGGAATAAGAAGAAGTGAATCTGTTGTTAGAAGTAAATACGAAAGAGATTATGAGAGTCCTAAAATTACAAAGCAGAGAGTTGTAGGACCTATTATAGATTGGAAAGACATAGATGTATGGCTATATATACTCGCTACTAATGTATTAATAAATGAGGCTTATGAATGGGGATACACAAGAGTAGGATGTTGGTGTTGCCCTAATAATAGTTCTTGGTCTGAGTTTATGAGTAAAATCTATGAACCAGAAAGATACAAAGAATGGAGAGAAGCTCTAGTTAATTTCGCAACAAAAATAGGAAAGCCAGATCCAGAGGATTATATAGAAGAAGGTGGATGGAAAGCAAGACAAGGTGGAAATGGTCTTAATGTAAGTCACACTAAGCTTAATTCACAACATTGCACCACAGAGCAAAATGCAAAAACCTATGAATTAACAAGACCTATAGAAGACCAACTATATGAACTTTTCAAACCTTTCGGAGTTATAGACAAAGATTCGGGAAGAAAATTCATTGATGAAATATTAGTTATAGATAAGAGAACAGGACAACCAATAATATCTATACAAGGAAGTATGGGAAGCAATAAGCTTAAGATAGCAATATTAAGTAGTAATAATCCAACTCTTTTAGAAAAAAGGATAGAATGTCAAATAACAAAATATCAAGCATGTATGGGCTGTTTAGGCTGTGAAAGTGTATGTAAGTTCGATGCTATAAAAATAAGAAATAATAAATACTATATAGATGAAAAGAAATGTTCTCGTTGTTTGGAATGTGTTTCTCATTTCACAAATGGATGTTACGTTAAGAAAATTCTATATACGAAGAAATAAGAGGTGTGTAAACTATGAAAATTAAAGGACATCAAAGCTTTTATATCAGAAGAGGCTGGATTCATAAAGGCATTAAAAAAGTTAATGAAGATAAAAGTGTGTTTACAAATAAAGAATTAACTTTAACAGATGAATTTGGAATAGGAAGTAACATGGTTACTTCTCTTAAGTACTGGTTAGACGCGTTTGGCCTAGTGGATAAGAAAAGACAAGGGAACGAACATTATCATGAACTAACAGACTTAGGAAAATTGATATTGGAAAAAGATCCATATCTAGAAGAAACTAGTACATGGCAACTGCTTCATTATAAACTAGCAAGCAATGAAGAGTTAGCAACTACTTGGTATTGGTTCTTCAATGAATATAACGGAAATAAGTTTAATAAAGAAAACTTATTTAATAACTTAAATGGATTTATACAAGAAAGATATGAAAAAGAACTAGCGGAGAGAAGTTTAAAGGATGATATAAGTTGTCTTTTAAGTTCTTATGTTCCTAGAAGAGATATAGAATCTCCAGAAGATAATATAGAAAGTCCTTTTACCGATTTAGGACTTATAGAAATATATAATAAGAAAAACGGAGAGATATTCTACCAAAGAGTATCAAAAATAAAGTTAAATGTAAAAGTTGCTCTTTATATAATCTTAAATGAAGCTAAAGAAAATAAAGCTGTAGACTTAAAGGATATAATTTATTCTCCTAATAATATAGGAAAAATATTTAACTTAAATATGTATGAGGTTATCGACATATTAGAAAAATTACAAGACCTAGGATATATAAACTTCACCAGAACCGGGGGATTAGATTATATAACATTTGCCAAGAGTCCTAGCGTACAAGAAATAATGACAAATATATTCTAGGAGAGATCAACTATGTTAAAGGATATTATTAAATTTAATTCAGATATGCAGTCCTCTATAAACTTAAATCTAGATTATAAGGATGAGGGAAAGAAGCTATCTTATATACCAACAAAATCATCAATAGAAGTTATAGGCGATATAATCTCATCTTTCAGTAATCAAAATAAAACTAAAGCTAAGATATTAATAGGGCCTTACGGTAAAGGAAAATCACATTTAGCTTTATATTTAATGGGATTAATAGCAGATTATAATAGAAGTGAAAGAAAATATAATATATTACTTAACAAGGCTTTAGAAGCAAGTAATAATGATAAAGAAAATAATCATTATAAAAGTATTAATAATTTTATAAAATCCCAAGATAAATACCTTCCTGTTATTTTAAACTCTACTCCTTATAACAATGGACTTTCTGATTTGCTTATATATGGACTTAAAAAGTCTTTAGAGTTAAACGGTTTAGGAGATATAAGTTTAGATTTTTACTTTGATAAAGCTATAGATAAAATAAAATTATGGGAAAAAGATTATGTAGAAACATATAAAGTATTTGAAAGATTATTGGATGAAGATATAACTGAATTTATAGCAAAGCTTTCTTCTTATAATAAAGAGGCTTACAAAAAGTTTGAGGAGTTATATAAACAGATAACATCAGGTGCTGAATTTGAACCTTTACTTTCTTCAAATCCTGTAAATATATATAAAGATGTAAATGAAAAAATAAAAGAGCATGGATATAAGGGTATATTTGTATTTTATGATGAGTTCAGTAAGTATATAGAATATTTAATTTCTAATGATGCATTTTTAGATATTAAGTTGTTACAAGATTTTGCTGAGTTTTGTAATAGATCTAAAGATCAACAGGTACATTTGTTACTAATATCTCATAAAAACATAAGCCAATACACAGGAAGCTTAGAAAAAAACAAAATAGATCAGTGGAAGGCTATAGAAGGAAGATTTGAAGAAATTCAATATAATGATTTTACAAATCAACAGTATGAACTAATATCAGGAAGTATAAAAAAAGACGAAAAATTATGGAATGAATTTATATTAAACAATGAAGAAAAATTTGAAAATCTAAAAAATAATATGATTGTTAGGAACTTATTTAAGGATTTGAGTGATGATGAATTTGAAAAATGGGTAGTGTATGGTGCTTATCCAATGAATCCTATAACAACATATTGCTTACCTAGAATATCTGAGAAAGTAGCTCAAAATGAAAGAACATTATTTAGCTTTTTATGTAAAACAGAAACTAGCAGTCTAATAGATTATGTTAGAAACAATAATTGTGAAGTAAAACTAGACGTATTATATGACTACTTTGAAGATAATATAATATCTCTAGGATATACAGATGAAATGTATAAAATATGGAGAAAAGCAGCTAGTGCAGTAGAAAAACTAGAAGATAAATTAGGCAAAGAAATAGTAAAAACTATAGCAATTATCCATATATTAAATAACTTTGCAGTATTAAAACCGACTAAACAAATAATAAAGTTCCTTTATAGTGATAAGGGTCTAGATACCCTAGAAAATCTTATAGAAAACAATATAGTTATAGATAGAAAGACAACTACAGCTTTAGATATATGTAATGATATAGATGTTGAGATATTTACAGAAATAAAAAATATAAAAGAAAACTCTAGAAATTCTATAAATGTAACAGAAATTTTAAATTCTAACTTTAACAATATATTTATAGAAAGTAGAAGACACAATGATGACAATTGTATTATAAGATACTTCAAAGTTAAATTTGCAGAAGAAACTTTAAGTAATAGTTATATACAACAAGATCTAAAGTCTCAAAATAGTGATGGAGTTATATATATAATAAATTCAAATGATGTTATTCCTAGTTTAGGTAATGAAAAATCTATTTTTATATATGAAAAATTAGATAAATATATAGAAGAAGATATATATGATTTATGGTCTATAAAGAAGTTCAAAGAGCTTAATAAAGATGATATATCTATAAAAAATGAATTGGAAATAATTGAAAGAGCATATGAAGAAAAAGTTTCAGAATATATAGATAATATACTTAATATCTCAACAGAAAGTATTGTTTTATATAAAGATGAAAAACAGTATCTAAATAGTAAAAAAGATTTAAGGGAACTTACATCTGAAATAATGGATGATATATTTTCTAATACTCCTATAATAAACAACGAAATAATAAATAAAAACAAACCTTCAAGGGTAGTAGCAGGATCGAGAAAGAGGATAGTAGCTGAAATACTAAATCCTTTAAATAAGACTATAAACTTTAGAAAAGGAAGCTTAGAGTCAACTATACTTAGGTCAATACTACTTAGAAATGGATGTCTAGATGAACTAGAAACTGAGGGAGTTTATAAATTAAAGTATAATATATTAACTAAAGAAGATACTTCTAATAACGTGTTTATCAAGCTTATAAAAGGAATAAATGAAATAATTATAAAATCATCAGAAGGAGAAGTAAGTTTTTCAGAGATTTACGACTTTATGATTTTACCAGAATATAAATTCGGTATGAAGAAAGGGCCAATACCTGTAATACTAGGATTTATATTAAATAAGTATAAAAAGTATCTTTCAATTAAAAAAGATGGAATAGAAATACAAATAAGCGCTGATATATTGGAAGATATAAATGAAAAGCCAGAAAAGTATATATTTAGATTAGAGCAAATTAATGATGAAAAAGAAGTATATATACAGCAGCTAGAAAGCATCTTTAAAGATTATATAAATGAAAACGATAAAATATATGACAACATAACCTATTTAACAATGGGTATTAAAAAATGGTTCTTGTACTTAAGTAAGTATGCAAAAGATGCTAAAAATGAATATAAAGGAAATTTAGAATCAGAAAGATTAAGTAAAGATGTTGTTAAGTTTAAAAATAAACTAAGGATACTAAACGAAAATTCAATAGAATTTTTATTTAAAGATTTAAAATCTATATTTAATACAGAAGACTACAGCAAGTTAATAACTAAGGTTAAATCTGCTAAGTATGAAATAGAGGGATTAACTGATAATCTATATGAAAAAGTAGAAAGTGATATAAAGAAAGAATTTGATTTATCTCAATTAGTATCACTTAACAACGGGCTATATGAATTAGTAGATAATATAGATGAAGCTAAAAAGTATTCTGGTGGAATAGAAAGTACTTTAATAAACTTTGCTTGTGATAAAAAAGAGTTAAATGATCCTAAAGAATATTTAGATAAGCTATCATATGCTCTTATAGGAATATATGTGGGTGATTGGAATGATGAAACACCTAATAATTTCTACAATAAGCTAAGCGAAATAAAACATAACTTAGAAAATAAAAATGATAGTTCTGATGATAATAGCAAGGAGATGCAAACTTTAGAAATCGCTGTAACATCGGGAGAACTTAGTGATAGAGCTGAAATGTTATTAAATGATTTAAGAGACACAATAGAAGACTACGGTAATTCTATAAGTGAAGAAGAAAAGAGACAAATATTAGTAGAACTACTTAAATAGAAAGGAAAGGGAGAGAAAAAATGAGTAATATATATTTAGATAATGCAGCAACTACTTTCCCAAAACCTAAAGAAGTATATGAGTATATGATGGATATGTATCAGAATTACGGTGCAAATGTAGGAAGAGCTACAACTTCATATGATAAAGATATAAATAGTATAGTCAGAGAAACTAGAGACATGTTAAAAAATCTAGTTAATGCAAAGGACAGCTATGAAGCTGTCTTTGCACCTTCTGCTACTATAGCATTTAATCAAATACTTTGGGGACTAGACTGGAGCAAGATCAATACTGTATACATAAGTTACTTTGAACACAATGCTGTTCTTAGAACTTTAGAAGCAATAAAGAAAGATAAGGATATAAATATTAAGTTCCTAGAATTTGATTCAAATAAATGGGAATACGATTTCAAAAAAATAGAATATGAATTTGAAAATAGTTCACCAGATTTGATAATAATGAATCATGTAAGTAATGTTTTTGGTTATATAACACCAATAGAGAAAATATATGAATTTTCTAAAAAATATAATCCTCTTTATATTATAGATGCATGTCAGTCTATGGCATTAGTAGAACTTGATTTATTAAAATATAAATTTGATTTCGTTATATTTGCAGGACATAAGACTCTATATGGACCATTTGGCATGGCAGGATTTATAATGAACAAAAACGCAGATTTAAAGCCATATATATATGGAGGAACAGGTACGGAATCTATGAGTATGGATATGCCAAATGAAATTCCAGCCAAATATGAAGCTGGGAGTTTAAATATACTAGGTGTGTTTGGTTTGTATAAAGCATTAAAGTGGATAAATGAAATAGGTGTTGAAAATATAAAAAAACAAGAAGAAGTTATTACAAAGGAACTTATAAATGTCATCAAAAAATATGATTTTGTTCAAACGTATATACCTACTAACAGCCATATAGGAATAGTTTCGTTTAAAATCAAGGGGTATCCTGTTGATACTATGGGAGAATCTATAGCAAAGAATTATAAAATTGCTCTTAGATACGGACTACACTGTGCACCTAATGCTCATGAAATAAGTAATACGTTACCAGAAGGAACTATAAGAGTTAGTATAGGGTATTTTACAACTATAGAAGATATAAGAAAACTTGATGATGCTTTAAGTGAATTAGAATATGAAATATAAATTAGTAAGGAGAAAAGTATCATGAATAATATTGGGAGTGAATTTGTTAGTTATTTAAATACAATGAACAATGCTAGTAGTAATAATGAAAATGCACTAGCAGAATCTCAAGTTAAGAGTAAATATTATGATTATATAAAAGTAGATAGAAAATTAGGAAATTATATATATGAGGAATTATTCGAAAAGGGGAAATCTAGTGCTGTGATACTTACAGGTCATGCTGGAGATGGTAAGACAAGCATACTTATACAACTATTATACAAATTAGGGTACATGTCAGAAGAAGATAAAAAGTCATTAAAAGAAGAAGAACTTGTTTTAAATAAGTTTTTTTACGTTAAAGACATGAGTGAATTAAATGAAATAAAACAGCAAGAAATGTTAAAAAAGTTTTTAGTACAACATGGTAAGAATATATCTTCACTTCTTATATCTAACACAGGACCTTTATTAAATACATTTAGAAAAATAATTAATGATGATACAAAGTTTGAAAAATTTGAAGATAGTTTGTTAAAGCAACTAGATAATAACAATTTAGAAGATATAGAAGTAGAAATAGATGATAAAGTACAAAACTTTAAGATAGTAAATATGGCTAAGATAGATAATACGTATTTAGTAAGAGAATTATTAACTAAAATTTTGCAAGAAAATCTATGGGAAAAATGTAGACATTGTAAAAATACAGATAGCTGCCCTATATCTTTTAATTATCGAATTTGTACAAAGAATATAGATAGAGTTACAGATTTTATAGAAAGAACTTATATATACCTTAAGGAAAATGAATCAAGATTAACTGTAAGACAAATAGTATCACACATATCTTTTGCTCTTACAGGAAATTTAACTTGTGAACAAATAAATAAAAAGTTAACCCACGACAAAGAATCACTATTTGATTATGCTTTTCCAAATTTATTCTTTGGTTATAAGGGAACTGAATTTATAAAAGAAAGCTATAATATAAAAGCAATAAAGGAGCTTTCAAAAATAGGGATAGATCAAGTTTCATTATCTAAAGATCATAGCTTATTTGTAAATGAAGATTTTAATATGTTTGATAATGAAGTTAAACATATATTAGAAGATAAGTTAAGAATTAATATAGAAAGTTTAGGAATAGAAAGTGACAATTCTGTGCAGCTGAGAAGAGCATTTAGAAGATTTTATATGATTTTAAGTAATATTAGTAATGAAGAATTCGATACAATGATTTCAGAAATATTTTCTGATGCTTTTAAAGAATATTATAATTTAATGAAAAATAGCAACTTAAACTCCATAGAAAAAAAGAAATTAAGAAATTTGATATTCGATGCCTTATACAAAGTTTTCTTAGGTGTATATAACAAAAATAATGATATTTTATATTTAACTGTTAAAAAAGATTTTGATGATATACAGAACGTACAGTTAGTTTTAGGTGAATTCAATAGAAATAATATAAATGTGTTTAAGCAATCTAGTGAAGATTTAATAAAAGAAAATGGAGAAATAAATAGGTTATATTTTAGTGTTGGAAATGACAAAAGAGACTGTTTTGAAATAACATATCAAATGCTTAAGTATTTTATGAGAATCAATGAAGGTGAAATATTTACTAGTCTAAATCCAAGTTTTACATTTGGATTAAATAAAATAAAATCAAGGCTACTAAAGAAATGCAGAAATGAAAATTATGATATAGATGAAATAAAGCTATTATTTTTCAATAAAGATAACATAAAAACAATGAATATTCTTATAGAGGATTCAAAACTCTTTGCAGATAGTTAGGGGAGGTGTTATATATGATATATGATAAAGGGGTTTTCCCAAATTTAAAATTAGAAAACAACGAAGTTCCAGAGGTACAAAATCTTCAAATACAAGCATATGGAAGAAGAATAAGAAAAGATCAAACAGTACCAGAATATCTACTTGAGTTTTTACTTATGTATATAGGCAGAGATTATAAACTTGATCAACCAGAAAATGATGGAGAATATCATACTCACCTCAAGTATATAGTAAAACCTAACATAGGTCTTAAAAGACTTGTATTCTTTGAAAAAAGCAAGCTTGAAAATAGATTCGAAATAGATAGACATGCATATGAAAAGCTAAATAATCTACTTATGGATAATATAGACACATCTATACATAGTAAGGAAGATGTGCTAAACGTTATTCAAGATTTATATTATGGGTTTTCAGCTGTTACTAAAAATAGGGGATGGTTTGCACAGTCATTAATGCCTATATGTGAAGAAGCTGTATTTGCAGAAGCAATGGGTAAAAAAACTAAAAGAAAAAATAAATTTAAAGATAAAAATTCTCTAGATAGCTTTAATAGTGAACAGATGCTTTATGTTGAGAAAGGATTTGAATTTGGAGAGCATAATTTCATGGCAAGAGGTGGAGAAGTATATTTTTTACATGTTCTTCAAGGATTACAACAAAATCCTGAGTATAAGGAAAGCATTGAACAAAATTTAAATGCACTTCTTAAATCTTTTCCACAGTTTTCTAAAATATCAAATTGGATAATAAATACATGGAATAAATACTTAGAAGAAAAAAGTGTTGATATAGAGAAAAACTTAGATGTAGAGATGAAAGCTCAGTGGGTAACTGAAAGATACAAAAGAAGATCAGAGTACACAATAAAAGAGTTAAATAACCTACTTATGTGTGAAACTTCTGAATTTGAAAAGATAGACCTATTAAATGTAGGAATAGTTTTTCAAGTTTTAAGGATGATAGTAGAATCTGCTGTAAGTATAGCCGAAGATAAAAAAGAAGTTAATCCTATGTGGTTAGTTCATATTACTTCAAAATCTGATGCAGATAAAAAAATTAAAAAGGCAGCGTCGGAACACTATAAAAACCTAGAAGAAAAGATGGAAATAGCTATATACAATATGCTAGAAAATAAGAAACAATATCTTAAGGATAATGAGAAAGAAGCGAAAAAAACTGAAAAAGAAAAGACAGATTTGGCTCTTTTAAAAGAAGCTAATGAAGATTCATTTAAGTTGCTAAGAAAATTAGGTAAAGATATAGGACTAATAATACCATTAAAAGGAGAGGGAATGAGATTTACATTGTCTGATTCTCTAATAAGATTTTTAGTACTTTCCTTAATAGAACCAGAGCAAAAAATGACATTAGACTCTTTTTTAAAGAAATTATATAAACATTATGGGATAGTTATAGGGCCGAGAGAGTATGACTTATATGTAAGAGACAACAAGCTAAATATTAATAAGGATATGTCATATTTAAGTGATAATTTATTAGAATTTCAAAACTTATTAAGAAAGAATGGTTTTTTAAGAGAGCTCTCTGATGCAACTTCCATTGTTGAAAATCCTTATATGAAATTGGAGGGGGATACAAATGAACTCGTACGTGAGTATTGCTAAGGAACTTATATTTAATGAAATAGAAAAAGGAAATAAGATTAATATAATAAAATTAGAAAATTTTATAACTCCTAAAATATATAACGAAATATGTTTGTACTTTAAAGGGGTATTAAAGAGTAAAAACATAGATTTTATAGCCAAGTTATCTAAGGAAAAATATGAGTTTTGGGGAGAAAACTCAAGTTTTTCTTCGGTTCTTAAGGAAATGGATAAAGAAGGGTTTATTGAGAAGGAAGAGCATTTAACCAAATGGAGAAACTATTGTTTTAATAATGAAATAGAGAGTTGTGTTGTATTTTTAATGGGAACTGAGCTAGTTGAAGACCAAGGTGGAATAGAAGACTTTTATAAAATAAATCCACATATAATAGAAAATTATGTAGGTAACAAGTATTCAATTATGTTTCAACGAAATAAGTATATAGAATCGCTAAATTTATCAGATCAATATCTAAATATAATAGATAATATATATAAAAATATATTTACTCATATACCTAAAGATTTATTTAATTTAAGCGAGTTTATAGATTCTTTAGAGTATATAGAAGATAAAGATGAGCTTATTAAATATATATTCGAAAGTTTAAATGAATGGTGGAATTTACCTAATATAAGAAATATTCTTAGTAATCCTGGTCTAAACAACTTAGAAAAGAAAAAAATAGATGTCTTAGACAAATCATATAAATTTGTAAATAGAACTATGATATCTAAATATCAAACAGATAAAAAAATAGCAGGCTTGAGGAATACTGCTGATAAATATTATGAAAAACATCAAAATGAAATAACAGCAGAATTTAATGAAAAATTTCCTGGATATAATGATTATAGTGCAGTAGTAGAAGATATTATAAATTATATCCAAGGCATAAAAATAGATGAAATCAAACAAAAATTATTTAAATGTAACTTTACAGATATACTAGGTATATTAAATTATAAAGAGGGTATTGTTAGACCGCCAACTACTAAGATACCTAAAATATATGGAGATCCATTTAGAGCTATATATCTTCCGGTATTAATGGAGCTAAATAATATACCTAATGATTTGAGAAATAATATAAATAAAATTAGAGTAAATATACAACAAATAAGCTTGGCAAATACAATAACAGAATTAGATAATGAAGATAATGATTTAAAAACAAAATGGAAGAATATGTGTAGATTTTTGGGAGGAATAGAAACATTATTTGAAAATTTAATGCTATTAAATGCTGAAGGAGAGACTATTAAACTAGAAATTTACTCAGAAATATCCTCAAATGAAGAGATATATCCATTTGATATAAAAAATGCAGGAGATCTTTTACAAAAAGGGATAATTAAGAGTGCTTCTGCTAGCGAACAAAAGTCTAAAATGGCCATGGAATATGAATTCTATGGCGAAGTATCTGAAGAAGTTATTGAATCATCAGAATATGAATGGCATATATTTGAGACTGATTTTTGGGCTAGTACATATAATTTTATAGAAAGTAGTTTTGAAGATTTTATAAAACAAGATAAGTTTATACCTATAGGTATATGTAAGGAACTAGATAGTGTATTAGATATCACAAATGAAGAAGAAGTTATATACTCTATTAAGGATTTAGAGGTTAAATACAAAGATGTACTAGAAGAATTGACAGAAGGAAATGGTGAATTAATAGTTAGAGTACATGACCTAGGTGAAACATTTAATAACGTTTTAAGTTATATAAAAGAAAATGGTTTATTTAATGCAATTAAAAATACTGAAATGATACAATTTATAAGAAAATATAATAAATTATTAGATTCTCTAGTATGTAATCTAAAAAACGGGGAGCATACAGATATATCAAGGATATTGTCTAAGTGTTTTCTATTAATAAATGAGGAGAATATATATTGTGATCATATAACAGGAGCAATAATGATGCCTTATCACCCTGTAATGATAGAAAAAATAATAGAAAGATATAATTATTTAGCAAATGGGTTTTCAGAAATATTTGAAGAATTAAGGCTATCAAAAACAGACAAGTACAAAGTAAATGTAATAACAAATAAATTAGATAGATTAGATCAATTAGCCACTATAACATTTGGGTCTAGTATATTAATTGGAGAAGATAATAAATTTGTATCTTGTAATTCAACTTATGGATTCTACTCACTGTATGGCAACTCTAAAAATAATAATGGCTCTTCTAATAAAGTGGATTTTGGTATTAATGATGAAGATTTTACTGGTACTGTGCAAAGTAATCCAGTATCTAGTTATATATCAAAGGTTATAGGAGACTATTTAAATACCTATCCTTCTAAAATAGATGGGGTAAATATATCATTTATAGAACCTAAATACTACAAGAATTTAATAAATGGATTACACAATATAATAACCAAACTAGAAAAAGAAAAATTAAATGTAAAAATAAATGTTCATATATATACTAATGACTATAAATGTAACAGCAAGAACTATATAAAGTATTGGCTAGAAAATAAGTTCACAGAAGAAGATAATATAACTGTAAAAGCTCATATAAAATATATAGATTTTTCTAATTCTGTAGATAACATAAAAAATAATATAGCTAAATCAGACTTAGTTTTTATAGAAAATATTCTTGAAACAGAAGATATAAAGACTGAATTAGTTAATGATCCTATAAAAAAAGACATATCTCAAAGTAGGTATCCATCTGTATATTTACCTATACCATGTAATGAGATTAAATCAAGAAAAGTCTCTATAACTCAAACACAGTTTGAAGCAGAGTATAATCATACTAAATACATGACATATATGCAAAATAACAACGTAAAAGATGGACAATACAAAGCTGTGAAAAAAGTAACTCTGAAAAATAATATAGAGAAATTAATAGAAGGACTACATGATGTTGGTACATGGGTAGTTATAATAGATGAAAATATAGATGTAGATATACTTAACCTAAAGAATAATAAAATAATAGGATTCTCAACAGGAAACGGATATTTTGGTGAACTAAATACTACTATATCAGCTAAAGCAGAATATCTAAATGATCTAAGACAATTTTTAACGACTAGACTAAGACATAAATTTAGTAACTGGAAGGCAAAGCAAATAGAAGATGCAGCACAAGAATGTATAAATTATGCTAAGTATTTAGATGGATCAGAAATACTAAAAGCTATAAATCCTAATGATGAATCTATAAATAATTACTTAGCTTATTTACTAACCTCAAAGTTTGAAAATATATTTGAAAATAATTCTGATAAATTTTACATAAGAAAAATTATTAGTTTAGATACTCATAGCCATTTATTTGATAACCAACTTGAATTATCTAAAGAAAAAAATATAAATTCAAGACCGGACTTTTTAATTCTAGAAGTTGAAAAAGAAAATAACAACTTACCAGGTGACGAGAATATAAAAGTAAAAGCTAAAATAGTGGAATGTAAATTAGCGAAGGCTAATGATATTCATATACAAAAAGCAAAAGACCAAGTTTATGAGGGATATAATAGATTATCTAATATATGGAATGCATATAGTGATTCAGTTGAAAGAAGATTCTGGTTTAACCAGCTATATAGATTACTATCATACAATAGCAATATAAATAGTATAGAAGATAAAAATGAGAGGGACTTATTAATAAATAAATTAACAGGTATAAATGAAGGAAAATTTGAAATAGAATTTGATAATTATATATATACTTACTGGATAGATACTGACTTTGATACTCCTTATGCAGAAGAAATAGATAGTGTTGAAGAAGTAGATGTAAATATTTTTAAATTTAGTAAGAATTATATAAAAGAGCTTCTAATTGGCATAGATGACAATGATGAGGATGTAGAAGGCGACGAGGAAGAAATACCAGTACCAAAAGATGACGAAATAGATGATACAAATGATGAAGCTGAAACTCCAGAAGAAGGTAGTAATGCTGATAATGATAAAGGTGAAGGTTATGATGATGTAGCTGCTGATGGAGATGAAGAAGCTCCACAGCAAGAACAATTAATAATTGATCCTGAAGTTTTAAAGTTATTTAATTCTGGAAGTAAAGAAGCTATAGAACAAGAAGAAGAATCTATTAAGTCAAAACTAAGCAAATTACAAAATCAGTTAGAAATTAGAAAAATCCGTATAATACCTAAAGGTTATATAATCGGGCCAGATATAGTTAGAATAAGAGTAGAATTGGCTACAGGAGTAGACTTCAAACAAATAGAAAAATTTGCTGAAGAAATGAAACTATGGTTAGGGATAAATGAGCAACCGTTATTATTTATAGCAGATGGTTATGTGAATATAGATATAGTAAGAGAAAAAAGACAAACAATAAGGATGAATGATATATTATCTAAGATTAATGAATCTTCGCATAAATATAAAGACATTAAGGACAAGTTTTATATATTATTAGGAGAGGATGTATTAGGAAATCCTAGGTTAGTTGATATGAGTGACTCTAACAGTCCACACCTTTTAATAGCAGGACAAACTGGAAGTGGGAAAAGTGTATTAGTGAATGTAATATTGTCAGCCATTATGTCTATGTACACTCCAGAAGAAGTTGAGTTGATTTTAGTAGACCCTAAGTTTGTAGAACTTACTTTATTTGAGGATAGTGAATATACAAGAAATAGGCAAGCTGCAACTGAACCTGAAGAAGCTGTAAACTTACTAGATGAACTAGTAAGTGAAATGGACTCAAGATATAGGCTATTTAAGTCTAGCAGATCTAAAAATATAACAGAATATAATAAGAAAAATCCAGATAATAAACTAAAGAGAATACTTATGGTATTTGATGAATATGGAGCTATGATAGAGTCTAGCAGTGAGGTTAGAGCTAAATTAGAAAGTGCTATAAAGCAACTATCTCAAAAGGCTAGAGCTGCAGGGATACATATAATTATATGTACACAAACCCCTAAGGCAGAGATAATAACTACAACTATCAGAAATAACTTAACAGCTAGAATAGGACTTAAAGTAATAGATTCTAATGCATCTAATCTTATATTAGATACAAAAGGAGCAGAGTCTCTTTTAGGTAAAGGAGATATGTTACTTAAAACAGGGGATACTTCAAACTTAATTAGAATTAAATCACCATATATAGAAGAGAATGAAGTTGAAAGAGTTGTAGAATATTTAAATGATAAGTTTAAGGTGGGAGATAATGAGTAGTACAACAAAAGGTAATTTAAATTTTCATGAAAGCTTTTGTCCAGAACTTGAATATATAGGAAAGATACTTCAAGTTGCAGATAACTATGATTATTTAACTAAAGAAGATATATCAGAATTAACGGGGATACCTACAGGAGATAAATCAGGCAAGGTTGAGCCTCATATACATTATGCAAACTATATGAATCTTATAAAGGTTGATAAAAATGGAGGCAAGTACTTACTAAAGAAAACTGATTTAGGAAACTTAATATATAATGAAGATTTATTTTTAGTTGAGGATGTAAGTAAAGTTATATGCAATTACTTTTTAACTTCTAAAAGATTTGGAGCCACTATGTGGTTTCAGATCTTTAGAATAATTACAGAAAAGTTTGGAGACATGATAAATGAAGAAGTTCTAATAAATGAACTTAAAGATATGAATGGTATAAAAATAAACTTAACTCCATTTAGAAGTGCATATAGAAATGATAATTCTTTAAAGCCACTACGTTTGGTTGAAATAATAGATGAAGATGATAAAATAGTTAAGTTCAATAAAAACAAGGTAGATGAAGAATTAATATATGTATACAGTTATACTCTGATAAAGGAATTAGAAGATCTAGATATAAATAGGCAAGAATTTACTATTAATGAAATACTTGAAGATATAAAATGGCATAGGGGATTTTGTTGGGATGAAGAAGTTGCAATGAATACTTTAGATGAACTTAGTGATATGGGGATAGTGAATTTAAATAAACAATTGAATCCTGTAACAGTTATAAAAAACATAAATAGTGAAGACTTGCTTGATAAAGTATATTCTTTATTGTTTTAAAAAGGGATATAGACTGGAGATGATTTTATGACAAAGATAAAAGATATTATATCTTTAAAAAAAGATGTAGTATTTGGAGGGGCAGTTCAAACAGATTGGTACTATGACAAAGAAAAAGCTAAAACAATATCTAAAAACTTTATATTTCATGGACCTGAATTTTTTGGAGTAACGCAAGACGATATAGAATATAAAACTCATAAATTAATGGATACATGTAGTTTTACAAACTTAATAACTAATAAATTAAATGACGATGAAGGAAATCCAATAGTCCTTACAATAGCAGGATATGGAACGGGAAAATCTCATTTAGCAGTAACTTTAGGTAATTTATTCTCTAAGGAAAAAGAAAGCGATATCTACAAAGATATAATTAAGAATTTAAGATCAGCAGATTTGAATATATCTGAGAATATAAAAGATAAAACTAATAAACCAAATTTAGTTATAGTCTTAAATGGTATGAAAGATTTTAATCTGAATTATGAAATATTAAGTACAGCAAAAAAGGTATTAGCGGAATATGGGTATGGAGAAGAAATATTCTCTGAATATACTAAAGCTTATAATATTGCTCAAACATTCCTAGATAGAAACTTTGATAATTTCAAAGAAAAATTTGTAGAAAGCACATTAAATAGAGGAATAAATGCTATAAATCTAAAAAAACATTTAATAGAAAATATATATAAAGATGAAGTTTTTGAATCTATAAATGATGTATATAGTTATGTAACAGGTGGCCCTATAAGATGGGATGAAGGTATATCTTCAGCTGAAGTACTAGGGAAATTAGTAGATAAAATGTGTGGTACAAGCGGACATTTTAATAAAATACTAATATTATTTGATGAATTCGGAAGATATATAGAGTATGCATCGGATTATCCAAATAGAGCGGGAGATTCAGCTCTTCAACAGATATTCGAGGTAATACAAGATAGCAACAATAATATACTGTTTGTAGGATTTATTCAATCAGATCTTAAAACATATTTAGCTAGGGTAAATAAAACTTCTAATATAAGCAGATATATAACTAGATACGAAGGCGGAGAAAAAATATATCTTTCTTCAAACTTAGAAACTATATTTGCAAATTTAATAAAACCTAAAGATACAAACTTATATTCTAATTATATAGAATCTAAATTAAGAAATGAAAAAGTAGAACAAAAAAATAAGTTATTATTCAATAAAATAAATGAATGGATACCTTCTGCTAGAGGAAAAGGGGTATGGAATAACTGGGATAAGTTTAGCAATATTATATTAAAAGGAGTATATCCATTTCATCCTGTAACAACGTGGATGCTTTCATATCTTTCTGATTGGTATCAACAAAGATCCGCTATAAACTTTCTAATAGGATGTTTTGAAAATATAGAAGAAAAAGAGATAACAGAATTTGGAGATTTACCAGTAGTACTTCCTATTGACATTATAAAAGGCGATTTCTTCAAGGAACTACTATTAGCAGAAAGTGAAGGAAGACAAAAAAGCGAATATTGTACTTTATATGATAAAATATATATAAAATACAAAGATAAATTAAATAAAACTGAATTAGATACTTTATCAGGAATATTAATATTAAAGCTTGGAAAATTTAGAACATTAAATAAGGAAGATGTACTTTTAGCTTTAGACTATATAACTAGTATAAAGAGTGAAATATTAGATGAGATTTTAACAAATTTAGAAAACAACTACGGAATAATAGCATATGATGAAAAAGCTGCAACTTTTGATTTTATAGAAGATGCAACAGGAATAAATGACTTTAATAGATTTCTTAGAAGAAAGAAATCAAGTCTAGAAAATATAGATATAGAGATATTATTGAATAATGATATAAAGCAAAGACTAGGAATAAATGATTATATATTAACTGATTTTGGAGCAAAAAATAATATAAAAACAAGTGAATGGCAATATGAGCAAGATATAGTGACATTAAAGAGAATAGATAGTGTATATATAAAAAATCTAATAAATGACTTTAGTAACTCAACAGATCCTAGTAAACCTAAGGGTAAATTAATATATATATACAATAATAAAGATAACGAAATAGACGAACTGAATAAATTAAAGGATTTATACAATCAATACAATTTAGATAACTATCCTATAATATGGATACTACTAGATGATAAAGAAAATGACCTATACAATTTATTAGTAGACGGTAGTATAATACCTAAATTTACTCAAGAAGAAACAATGAAGTTTGCTAAGTTTATGATGATGTTCACAGAAAAAGTAAATGATGGATTAGTACGCCAATTTAATAATATGGTTCAAGAAAGAAATATATTTACTAATGAAGGTTTGGTAAAAAGTTCGTTGAGAATAAAGAACATATGTAATAAAAAATTCGAAGATTTATATAAAAGGATAATATCATTCCCGTTCGAAGGGTTTACAAATAAAAACCTAGGTGCTCCTAAAAAAATACATGGAGCTGTGAGTAAAGGAATATTATCTGGACAGTTAAATTACCAATGGATACAGTTACAAAATAAAGATATAAAAAATAGAATAGATATAGTATTGAGGAATAAGATGGTTGGATGGGGTGTTCTAGATGATGAATTTAGAATAATTATTCCAAAGAATATGAACCTAAAGGGTGTTTATGATGAGATAAGAAATATGTTTGATGAGGGCGATGTTAACATATACGATCTATATATAAAATACACTCATCCACCATATACTTTTAATGATTATTCCTTCGCATTGGCTATAGCAATATATATAGCTATAGAAGGTATAGAAATCAAGATATTCCAAGGAAGTAGACCTATAAAGACTATAGACTGGGCAACTGAGTTTTACAAAGAAAAAGATTTAGATTTTAAATATCTTAAAAACTCTAAGCTAGTTAAAGTTGATTTAGGTGAGTATTTAACTAGATACAAAGTTATATGCGATAAGATAGAAAGAAATACAGATATAGATATTTGTATTAAGTTAAAATCTGAGTTAGATCAGTTATTATCAGAAGAAGAGCCTCCAGAAGAATTTAGGTTAAAGGTAGAAGGCTGCAAGATGTTAATAAATCAAGGCGAAAAACTTTATAATAAAGTCAGAAAATTTATAGGCGAGATGAAATATGATCTAGAAAATGGTATGAGAGAATTAGATTTTAAATATATAAATAAAGTTGCTTTGAAGTGCGAGAAACTGACTTCAACTATAGAGGAAGGATTACCTTATCAATATAGTGAAAAGTACATGACTTTATTTGAAAATTTAGCTGATAAGGCAAGAGATTTTATAGAAAAAGAATATGTAAATTTCTTAAATAAAAATGCTAAATGTAATAGTATCGCGCAGGTGTCTGGTTATGAAAAATGGATGAAACTACTTATAGAGGATTTAAGGGATTTAGGGTATGATGATTATGTTAGACTTACAATAAATAAGCTAGAAGATCAGCTAGATAATCTAGATAATATTAAAAAAAGACAAACAATTAATGAAAGTGTAAAGAATTATTTAGATACAGTAAAGCCTAGTGAATACTCAACTCAAGAAGAACTTCTACAGTGGAAAAAGCAGGGTGAAGAGTTAATAAGTATAGTTAGAGAACACAATATATTAGATAAAAATGATAAGGAAGCCTATACAACAGGTCTAGAATCTAGGTTAAAGACTAATAACAAGTTTTTAGATAATATAAACAATAGCATAATGGATATTATAGATAATGCTCTTGAAATAGATTCTATTATGGAAGCTAAAAACCTTATAAATGAAATACAATATGTTATGTCTAAGAAGTTAAGACCTATAGATAGAGAAGAAATAGAAACTATAGGACAAGTTGTTCAAAACTTAGTTAAGGATATAGAAGAAATAGATAATATAGAGAAATTTAGTATAAAGTTTGAAGAAGCAACATTACTAAAAGATAAATATAGAGAACATGAAGATATTGTGGCTATAGATAGTGTAATAAATAGATATATAAAAAGCATAAATGACAAAGTAAATGAACTAAACAATAAATGGCTAAATGCGCATTTAGGATTTAAAATAAAAGAAATAGATAACTGGAATTCTGATATGTGCTTCAGATGGATTAAAGAAACAAGGGGTATTCCAAATTATCTTATAGATAGTACTGTAAATCGATATAATGAATATAAAAATAAAGTAGATAATAGAATAAGTAGTTTAAATATGGATAGTATAGTAAATTTATTTAAAGACTTATCATTAGAGAAAAAAGAAGTATGTATAAGTTTACTATCTAACATGCTAGAAGAGTTAAGCAGTAAAGTAAATTAATATTATGTTGTATTTTATAGGTACTTACTAATATATATTAGTAAGTACCTTATTAAATTAATGATCATTTAACAGTATTTAATACAGTATAAATGGTTTAGTAGAAAGGGGGAAACTAATGAATACTTCATCATGGTTATTTGAAATAATGCACGTAATAAATTTACTTGGAGGAGAAGCATCTCTTAACTCAATATATAAAAATATTGAAAAAAGAGGAAAAATTGATATTGAAAATTATATCGACTGGAAATCTCAAGTAAGAAAACAAATATATTTACATTCTAGTGATTGCGATATATTTAAAGGAAAACCAGGAGACGAGAATGATATTTTTTGCTCTGTTAATGGAAAAGGAAAGGGAATATGGGGAATAAGAAATTCGAATAATAATTTATATGCTTCTGAGCTTAATATTTCTAGTGAACTGATGAGAATAGAAACTAGTATAAATAGAATTATTAGAGATAGTAGCTTAGCTAAAACTATTAAATCCTTATATAAGAATACGTGTCAGATATGTGGAACTCAATTAGATTTGATAAATGGAGAAACATATAGTGAAGCACATCATATTAAGCCATTTGGAAATCCTCATTATGGACCAGATATTACAGGTAACCTAATAGTACTTTGTCCAAATCATCATGCTCAATGTGACTATGGTGCAATAAAGCTAGAATTAAAAGAGATACAAGTGCACCCCTCTCATGTAATAGATGAGACATACGTATGGTATCATAATAATTATATTTATAGCTCAAGATACTACTAAACTTTAAAAGGTTTAAGAATATATAGTTTAAAGATGTATGATTAATCATACATCTTTTTAATATTATATTTGAAATTAGAAACTTATACAATTTCAAGTATGTTCGTCTTGGTATTTTAGTTGGTTTATTTTATAAATTATTATTAAATAGTTATTTTAAGATTTATATTAAAAAATATGTAAAAATATGGCATAATAAGTATTGGCATAATCTAATTATAATATTTCAAAATTAAAAAGGGGATTGATAAATATGAAAGAAATAGAAATTGGTATGGTGGTTAATAACCATAAAGAGATAAGAGACATAATAGGTGGTGGGAATGAGATGAAAGGTATCAAGTATAAAAAAGGGTTAGATAAAGTAGGGATAGTAGATAACCAAACTAAGTATAACAATAAGTGGATAGATGGTAAATTGCATTATTGTGCAGAAGACAATAAAGCATATGATAATCAGTTAGAAATACCAACTAATAAAGCAATATATGAAGGTATATTGCCAATATATCTATTTGAGTATGATAAAAAGAATAACAACTTTATATTATCATCACAAATGAAATATAATAATTTATATTATGATGAAGTTGGGAAGATTGTTTTTATACTAGAAAGAATATAGTTTATACATAAATTAAGTGAGTATATGATTATGAATACGTATATGCCTAGGAGAGAGATAGAAAAACTAATACTTAGCGCTAGCAAAATAGTTATCAATTGAGGTAAATTACATAAAAGTGTAGGAGTATATCCTTCTAAAAGATATAGAATGACTACTGGTTAACAGATGATGAAATTAAGATATAGAGTATCATCGACTCCTTATAGTATAGATTGTAAAAAAATATTGATAGAATTATATAATAGAAAGTAAAATATTTTAAAGATATACTTTTATATAGATAATATTTAGATATAAGCTAAGAAAAGTCATTTCAAACAACTAATTAGCCATAATTAATTTTATGGGATTAATTATATAGGAGATAAAGTATGAAGATAGACGATTTAGAAAAAAATTTTAAAAAATATGTTGATGATAATAAAAGTAATTTAGGTTGTGATACTAATAACATAAAAAGAAGATATAATATCAGTACGGATAGTCATACCTATAATATAAAAGAAATATTAAAAGATAAACTTAATGAAGAAATTAACCTAGACGAAGGCACCGATATTAAAAAGTTTAGGCGGTTAGAAAAACAGATACTTTTAAAACAATTAATAGATGATGAAAGTTTAAATAAAAAGTTTTATAAACTAGAAAATAAGTATATTAGAGAAGATGAAATACATAGGCATATAGAAGCACTACTTAATAAAAATATCTATTTTGTTATTTTAGAAAAAATACTTGTTTATTGCAGAAATGATAAATTTTTACCTAATATTAATGAAGATACTAAATGGAATAATATTATAAATATAGTAATTGATTTAATTAATATAGAAAAACAAGAAACTAGTAGTCACATAGGGATATATTTATATCAAGAAGAGTTTAATCTGGCATATGCATCAAACTACTTCATAAATCGGGGGTATGAACTTTTCATTAGTAATAATATTATTAAATTTTGTAATGAATCTGATGCTGAAAAGATCGAATCTAAAATAGAAAAAGAAGTCACAGAAATTGGTGGGTGGAGTTTATCAAAATATATTTTTGAAGGAATTAATATATACTATAATGAAGAGTTTAAACGTTATGATTTAGTAAGAAGGCCAAATAGTTATCCTAAAAATGAAAAACTACTAAATTTACAAGAACCGTGGCCATATTTACTTTATTTGTCTTTAAAAAATTTTAAAAAATATACACCCAACCATGAAAGAATGAGAAATTTAGTAGATTTATCAACAGCATATATAGCATTATTTAACTTGCAAAAATTCACTATATATGATGGATTATTTATGGAAGCAGATGAATTACCTTATTTTATTCAAAAAAATATTTACTATGATAGATTATTTACTTTTAAACAATGGAATCCATTATTAATAGAAGACATAACTAATGGAATGTTTAAAAACATTTTTCAAGAATATAGTTTAAAGGATAGAATTGGATATTCTTTAGAAGAATATATTATTTTAATCAATGAAATATTAAATTCTAGTACTAAAAATTTAAGCATAATTAACCTTAAAGATATTTATAGTAAGTTTAATAAAAGAAGACAAAAAAATATAAAAAAAATCATAGATGAGATAAGTCATGAAAAAAATAAAATTAATTGTGATTTTAAGTCTTTGGACAGTAGAATAACATTTTATGAAAAACCATTAATTAAAATTGATGATCAAAGAGTTTTACTAGTTAGTCCATCACTATGTTCTTTTTCTTTCGTAGAAGCGATACAAAGCATTATAAGAAAATCTCTTAACGATGAAATTAAAGAAAAAAATCTTAATATAGAAAGTTTATTTGGAATTGAATTAGAAAGATCCGTAAAAAATAAATTAAAAGAAAAATCTATTGAATTTAAGGATGGATATTATAATAAAGATGGAGAATGTGATCTAATTCTCGAAGATAAGGATAAAATTATATTTATAGAGATAAAAAAGAAAATGTTAACTGAAAATGCTCAGAGTGGAAATGATATAAAATTTTTTGATGATGTGGCTAGTAGTTTACTTTCTTCACAGTCGCAAATGTTAAATCATGAATACGCGTTACTAAAAGATAATAAGATTGAATTAAGAGAATATCAGAGCAGAAAAAAATCTAAACATGGGAACAAACAAATAATAGAATTTAAAAATAGACAAATAAAAAAAATTAGTCTATCTTTAAGTGATTATGGATTTATAAGCTCTATAGAGATAACGAGAAAATTTCTTGAGTTAATCTCTATATCTAATATAAATACGATTGATATATCCAAATGTCATGAGTTGGAGAATGTAGAAAAATATATTGAAAAAATAAACAAATCTATTAAAAATATCGTAGATTTAAAGATATATGGTTATTCGAATATAAAAGATTTTTATAAAAATTCATTTTTTATGAGTATTCAACAACTCTATATGGATATAGAAAATTCATCATCTAAAGAAGATCTAATTAACAAATTATTAACTAATAGTAATATAATAACTGGAAGTAATGATTCTTATTTCGACAAATCTTATTTGCAAAAAATAAAAAAATAATTTAGTTTATAAATATTATAATCTATAAATTATATAAATAAGAGAATAATTATATGACTGATATAATTGATATGTAAAAAGTATTATTATAATATAAATACGTGTATTCTGAATGATATAAAATTAAACAATCATTTAAAATATACATATAAGATGATTTAAAAGCGCCTTCAACAATTTATAATGTACTCGAGAGAAAAAAGAGATCTATATTTATAGATTAGAATTTTTAGACGAGTTTTAAATATATTAAGTTATAACATAGCCTAGAGAGCATATAAACGCCTAGGCTTTTTTTATGCTATACAGTTAATACATTACAAACACATACTTAGATTATAAAATAGTACAATATCAGAGAATTATACTAATAAATAAGATAGAGAAAATATTATAGAGATCTATAAACACTGGTAGGAATTAAATATTCTCTAAAAGACAAAATAAATGCGATATATTGAAAACCATGTCGATAAATGGTAATATATGTATATTAATCTAACTATTAATAGAACTGGGATAGGGTTAGCAAGGGGTGTATACTCCTGTCTAAGTAAGAATATAGCTGTATTTGGGGGATAAGAATACATGAAAGTTGCAGAATAGAGTGCTAGAAAAATATACCATGCTGGGTATATTGCAATTAATTTAGGCTGTGTTTTATGGTCTAACTATGCCAGTGACACCCCCTATGTACATTAGTCCAGTGTATTTAGATACTTTAATTACTATTTAATAGTATTAATACAGGCTTATGTTAGGAGATATAAATAGGGGGTAATATGATGGATAAAATACTAGATATGATTGATTGTTTGTGGGATAGTGTTGGGATATTAGGCAAATTTACAACTGATGATAAGTGGTCACAGGGTAAAAAAAGTATTTCTTATTTAAATAAGAGTGTAGGAATTTATAAAGCAACACTGGATAAAAAGGTTGTTTACATAGGAAGAGCATTAGAGCATGATAATGGAGCACTAAGAAAGAGATTAATGGATTATGTAAGAGAAAGTAATAGTGGAAGAGATTGTGACTCTGGTAAGGAAATGTTTAAAAATAAGGATAAAATATCAATAGAAGTTATTATTGTTGGGGTTGGAGATGATTGTCTCTATACAGCTGAACTTTTAGAGAAGTTATTTATAAAGAAATACAATCCTGAATGGAATGTGTTAGATAATATTCAAACTAGTGTAACAAATATTGTAACTAAAGAAATAATTACTTAAATCAATATGGAGAAATATATAATGCTGTTACTTGGGTACTAATATTTAAAACGAAAATAGCTATTAAAGTATTAGTTTTGTAACATAAATTATAGAGAAATAATACAATTTGTAACAAAATATAAAAATCTTAATAGCTATATTATATGCTGTAATTAAGTAATACTAATAGATGGATCTATTTTATAAGATGAAATTAATAAAGATGATGTTGCAAAAACAAACCGACCTAATTAATGCTATAACTATAGTAAATATAGAGTGATATTATCTAGTTTACATAAATTAATAAATAGTTAGGCGTGATAGTTTTGGAGAAGAATTTAGAGCATTACATGAAATTAAAATATCCATTTAATATTGAGATAGAAGAGGATGATATATTCTTTGCTAAATACCCAGATTTAGAGGGATGCTTTAGCTGTTGGGACAGATTAGAGGATGCTTATAGAATGGGAGAAGATGCAAGGAAATTATAGATAGAAACAAAACTAGAATATGGAGAGTCTATACCAGAGCCAAAGAGCCTGATGTAAAATTTAATTTAAAAAGGTACACCTTTACAGATAGAAATATTATCTAGTATTTATGCTGTTTTGAATTTATTTTCCAGACAGATTTTTATAGTGAACTTATTAGATATATTTATAGAAAAACTCCTCCTAAATTGATTAGATTTAATATAATTAAATTGGTTAAATAAGGGCTAGTTAGTAAAGGTAGTAAAACTCTGTAAGTATTGGTTTAAAGCCTTTTTGTTAATTTATGATTCTATATATTCCCTAAATACATATTTAGAGGATAGTTGTATTAATTGCATTAATTGTATTATTAAATAATGCTATAATGATTTTGAGGTGATATGATGGAAATTAAACATAGGATTTTAAAATATATAGAAGAAAAAGGTATAGCTAAAAAAGCATTGAATTATTTGAAAAAGCAAGGGATTGTGGAAATTAGTTTAGTTGGTTTAAGAGGTATAGTGTTTTTATGTATTGTTTCTATTTTAATGAACTTTTATTTTATAGTTCAATCAGGAGTAATTCAACAAAGTATAGCATTTTTATTTAAATTTTTAGGTTATGTTATAAAAGAGTTTATGTATATACTTAGAGATTTTGATAAAAATTCTCCAGGTACATTATCATTTATAGGAGCTGTTATAGGTGGTGGATTAGGTTTTTATGGAGCAACAAAAGTGTTTAAAGACCAGCTAAAATCAAACAAACAACAATCTGTTGATAAATTAATGCACTTATTATTATATACATATAGAATGATTAGTCAGTTCCTAGAAGTTTCACCTACCTATGAGGGTTTTCAAAATGAACTTAAGGTAAGTAAATTATATAAGGAATTGGTATATGATAGAAATTGGACAGATTATATATCAGAAATAGATAATTATGATGATGCTGAAAATATACTTACATGGTTGTTTAATATAGAGCATCAGATTGTACCAAATGAAGGTCCTATGAAAAAATATTTATTAACTATAGAAAAAATACTAGAAAAGTATGGATTTACAAAACAACTAAATAGAATTAAGAAAGAAAGCAGAAAAAAAGTAAAAGAGAAAGAAGATAAGGCTGAGATAGAATATTCTAACTAGGGGGATTAGTTAATATGGATAGGACTACTTTAGACAAATTAGACTTAATCGATCAAGTAGAATACTTTAATAAGAAGTTAAAAGAAGGAAAATCATTGACTAAGATTTGTAATGATATAGGAATGACTAGGAAGTAAATAAAAGTAAGTTATATAGGTAAAGGTAATACAGTTGAGTATCATGGAGAGAAACCTATAACTGTTAAATTAGAGTTAGAAAATGAAGTCCCTACAAGTATATATAATGAATTTGTACAAAAAATATAATCTTCTTGTTTAAGAAGATTTTTATTTTTCATTTATTAATTGTTCTACAGCTGGAATATCTGCAGGTGCCCAAACTAATGAAGATAGGTTTTCTCTTTTCATCCATATAAGTTTTGAGCGTTCACTTGCTATAGGAGCTCCTTCTGTGATTTTGCACTTTATAATATTAGGTTTATTATGACTTTTTCGTATTCATGAGTATTATCATGGAATACTTCACAAGCTTTTATACTACATTTTAGCTCTTCTTGAATCTCTCTTTTTATGGCTTTATATATATTTTCATTTTCTTCAACTTTTCCTCCTGGAAACTCCCACATGTTTGGAAGTATCATTTCTGGAGATCTAAGAGCACATAGTATTTCATTTGCTCTATTTTCAATAATTGCTGCTACGACTTTTAGTTTCTTTTTCATGTTAATCACCTCTAGATACGATTATTGTATTGATACTATTAGATTATACTAAATTCAGCTATATAAATGTGAGTTATATATAATCATTTTGTATAGAAGTTTTTTATTTTGAACAATGAGTTACGACAAATATTGTAATAATTGTCATATAAGAATATTAGAGATTTTACTTATAATAGGACATTTAAGATATACTTATGTAAATTTATTTAATAATTATTTGAGCGATTATATATATGTATAATGAGATATTAATAAAATTAATGAAATTAAAGAGGGAAAAATATTAAATAAATGAACTTTTCATGCAGTAGCTAGACTTCCTTTGCTTAAATCATTAAAATACACGATAGAATGTACAGGATGTTAAATTTTTTCTATAGATATATGCAGCGAGGTTTTTTATTATTTAGAATTTTTATTAAAGTCCATAAAGTAGTAAAGTTAATAATTTAAAAGATTTGAATAAAGAATAAAGAAGAAAAAAGTAAAAATATGGTATAATGTTGATGAAAATAAATAATATGGAGGAGCTATGAGCCTAGAAATTGTAATAGGGGAAGCATTTAATGGTGAGTGCATTTGGATAAGATATGGGGAAAAACTAAAAACAAATATTATTATAGATTCTGGGCCAGCTATTTTTGTTAATGGATTTATAAATTTAGTTAATAAAATAATTAAAAATAATGAAGAAGTAGATTTACTAATTTTAACACATATTGATGATGATCATATTAATGGATTTAGAAAATATATAAATAGTAAAGATTGTAAATATATAAAAAAAATATGGTTAAATGGAGAGCCAATTCATTACTATGAGAATCAATCACATTCACCAAAAAATATTGGGGGATTAGTACAAGCAATAAAGAATAAAAATATTGATATAATAACACCGATAGTAGCAGGGCATGTTGAAGAGATTAACGGTGCAAAGATAACAGTACTTACACCCACAGATGAGGCTGTGATTACCGTAGCTAAGGAAATTGAGCGGGCAATACCACATTCTACGAATATGAAATATAGTTTAAGTCTTGATGAATTATATAAGATAGATAAATATGAACAGGATAAAAGCGATACTAATAAAGCATCTATTTCTTTTGTTTTTTCGTATATAGAACAAGACATTGCATTTCTTGGAGACGCTCATGCAGATGATATTGTAGATGGAATGAATAAATATTGGAATGAAAAAGAAATTAGTATTGTAAAGTTGTCACATCATGGAAGTAAATATAACATAAGCAATGACCTTCTTAAAACAATGAATAGTAATAAGTATATTGTTTGTAAAAAGTCGCCAATTCACAAAGAGACAATAAGCAGAATAGTAAAATACAATAGAAATGCAGAGGTATATTGTAATTATGATTGGTGGACAAGTAGTAGGTTTTTTACATTAAAAGATAAAGAGAAATATTTAGATACAAACAAACTAAAGATGATAGCTGTAAATAAAGATGGAAGAGTTATTTGAAAATGAGGGTTAGAATATGGTAAATAATAGCATGATAGAATCGTTATCCGTAAGATTGGAGATTGAAAGAGAAAGTGGAGAATGGGAAATTATAGGGAGTGGGGTTATTTGGGTTCCAAGTGAAGGTAGCGAATATACATATATTTTCACCGCAGGACATGTAATTAAGAATTATCTAGAAGATAACTTAAAATTTATTGTAAGATACTATGATATAAATAAAAAAGAAGCATATGAAATTATAGATAAGGAAGATATTGAAGTTCATAAAGACTATAGAGAAAGAAGTAACCCCAATGGAAGAGAAGAAAATGATGTTGCAGTATTAAGAAGTAAAAATATAAACTGTAAAAAAACAAAATACTATCTTAGTATACCGTCTAACGTAAATAGAGGGTCTAACTTAAATTTTTATGGATTTACTAAGAAATTAAGTTATTTAGGTTTTGAAGTTAATTGCAATGAATATAAGGGGAATTTCAATAATGCAGTTTGTAAATCAAAAGAATTCAAGTATAAGCTTGATGTCACAAATGGACTAAGTGCAGTAATGAAAAATGACGATTTAATAGGTACATCTGGATCAGGCATATTTGTTGAGAATGATGGTTATATTTCGTTAATTGGAGTACATACTCATGGTATAGGTGAAGAAATTACACTAAATATCGCTATAGGAATGAGTGCAGAACTTTTGGTAGACATATGTATTGATAAAGAATGGGATATACCTGAGATATCGTCAAATATTAATGGGAATCTTTCGAAGTATATCAAAGAGTTTGAAGAAATTATTACCAATCAAGATATAATCGATGTAATGTTTGATATTGTAACGGAGGATTTTTCACAGTTAATAAAGCTTGATTTTTGTGAATACTCTAAAATGTGTGAGCACGGAGATTTCTATCATACATGTGATGTGTTTAGATTTTATCTATTAATAATTATTACCTTAATTAAGTATTTTAATGAAGGCATTACAATGGATATATTAATTGATAAAATCCGCTCGATGAAATTAAAATATGTATGTAGTGATGGGGTTGGAGAAAACATAAGTGGTTTTACCGTAACAAGTTTTATTAAATCAATGGAAAATGACTATTTCAATCGAAATGAAATTATGGATGAATCTTTAGTTATTTGGGGATCAAAATTTCATGTTAGGGAACCGTTAGATTGTTCATCTGAGAACTATAGAAAAATTATTTTAAGAATATCTAGTAGTAATAATAATAAAGGATTCGATATTCTATATGGAAGAAAAAGGCCTGAAAATTTAAGCATAATACATATCGATAATATAATAAATTATATTAATGAAAATAAATTAGAACATTTAAAAGACTATATGGTTTTATGATGTGTAGTTTGGAGGTTAATATGATATTTGAGGTAGATAATAAAATAGAAATGATAAAAAAAAATGTGGAATACAGTGATATAAAAGTGAGACATTTTATAAATAATTCTGATGACTATGATATTAATATAGTTTGTTGTCAGATAAATAACAAAGATATATTAAGGTCGCAATGGATGAAACTAGTTGATAACATAGCGATGTATGTTCAAGCAGAATTAAAAGAAGAAATAGAGTGTTATAATGTATATGTAATTTTCTTTATTGAAAATATTGATAAAGAGTTAATGAATATAATAGAACAGGATAAATATTCATCAAGAAAGATAATAATTAAGGAAAAAATGCCAGAGGCAAATAGTACATTGTTAAAATTATTAGAAGATAAATTGTTTAGTGTTGAAATTGAAAATAGCAATAATAATAGTATTAGTAATAACCATTTATATGAGCATAATATCGAATTGTATAGACTTATTAATAAAAATTATGATTGTCTAGATACAAAACTAGAAGAAGTATTGAAAGTAATATCAAAGGATGAACTATTCTAGAGGATTAATTTAAAATGGGGTGCTAATGTGAATAAAGTTACACAAGTAAAGTTTAATGATTTTAGAGTATTTAATGGTGAAACAATATTTGATTTTAACATAAGTAAAAATCAAATTGCAGATTTCATTTGTATATATGGTAAAAATGGAATGGGAAAGAGTTCATTTTTTGACGGAATAGAATGGGCGTTTAATGGAAAGATTGATAGGATGGAAAAAGAACTTAAGAATGATTTGAGAAGCTTTAGTGGTAGCATTCTTAAAAATACTGATTCACTAAGTGAAAGCTGTGAAGTAAGTGTTAAATTTTCTAATGATAAAGAGATCAAACGATGGTATAAACAAAGGATAGATGCAATAAATGATTATAAACCAGGTAAAATTGAAGGCGATTATAAATGTATTCTAGGAAATGATAAACTTATACTTCCACATTCAAAGATAGATAGCTTTATTTATGCGACAAAACCGTCAGATAAATATGAACAATGGGGAGAGTTTTGGGATCCAGAAGGAGAAAATCGAAAGCAATTTAATAATATTTTTAATTTAAAAAAAGAGTGTCAAAAAAAAATATTAAAATTGGAAGAAGAAAAAAAAGAAACAGAAAATAAGTTGAGAGAAGTGCAGTTAGATGAAAGTGATATAAGAACAATTAATAACATTATTGAAGAGTACAACAATATTTTAATAGAAAGAAATGAAAATATAGATGTCATTTCTATGAGGGGTGATGGAGAATTAGTATTTACAAATTTAAAATATATTTCAGTTCAAAAATCAAAATTACTATCAGCAAAAGATAATAGTGAGAATAAGCTTCATAAGTTAGAATATGCGAAACAGAATTTTGAAAAATATAATAATGCAAAAAATAATGTAATCAATATTAAAAAGGATATAGAGAAGTATGAAAAAGAAATTTCAGATTATCAATATAAAGGTAAGCTTTTGATAGAATTAAATGTAAGAGAAAAAGAAATTAATAATCTTAGATTAGAATTTAGTGAGATAGATTCAATTAAACAGTTAGGTGAAGAGTGGTTTAGAAGATATTTAGTATTTGATAAGAGTAAAGGTACAATAGAAAATATCAATAGTGAAATAGATATAAAGAAAAGGATTTTAGAAGATATTAAACTAAAGGAAAGCAATTTAGTACAACTAAAATCAATTAATGATAATGAGTATAATAAATATGAAAAAGTTAAGGAAATATTTATATCACAATTGGAACATATAAGAAATTTATATAAAAATATAGATAATCATTTAAATTACATAAAATCAATAGAAGTTGAAATAGAATCGATTAATAAAAACATAGAATCGACTAAGGCTGTAATAAGCGAATTTAATATTTTTATTTTAGATCTAAATGGTACTCACAATAATTTAACTCATCAGTGGAATAGTATAAAAAAGAATGAAATTATATTAGATAATTTTTATAATAAATACAATGAAGAGATAGAAATTATAGATAAAGATATTACTAAATTAGATAATGAATATAAAATAAATAATACAATTTATTTAGAATCAGAAACATCTATGGAATTACTAGTTGAGATCAAAAATAAACTAAAAAGTTATGTTAGGCAAAATTATATTAATATATGTCCTATATGCAATAATCCATTTGAAGATTTCTCGCAACTTATCTCCGAAATAGAAGTAAATGAAGGAAATAATTTAAGTGACAAATTGTTAGAAAATGTAGAAAATAGTAGGCAAATCTTAGAAGATAAAATCACACAGAAGAAGAAGTTGTTTGGTGAAATAAATAAAAAAATTGATGAATTAAAATCAAAAAAATATGATGAGTTAAATAAATTAAACTTAGAGAAAAACAAGTTAAAGAACATACTTATAGAAGAAACAAATATAATAAGTACTGACAGAAAAAAAATAAAAGATTTTAAAAATATGATAAATCAACTTCTTGAAAAAAATATAAAAAATTATATGGATATTTTTGAAATCGAGAAAACTATAGATATTAGAATATATGAGTGTAAAAATCAAAAACAAGTATTAGGATCAGAAATACAAAATATAATTAAAGAAAAAAACAAGTTGGATGAAAACATTCTAAAATTACAAGAAATTATAGAAAAATTAAATGAAAGTTGTTTACAGTTTACTAGTGACAATTATAGTATGTATTATTATAGTTTATTAAAAAAGTATAATATATTAGATATAAAAACTTTACATGGAAATCTAAATGAGAGAGAGAATTTAATTATATTATTACAAAATAATATAGATGAGATACATAAAAATATATCAAGAATCGAACTTAAGAATGATATCAATATTAATAATCATGAGTATAAAGTAAAAGAGTTTAAATCTAAATTGGAAAGATATAAAGAGTGTATTAGAGACTATAACCGAATTACATCTAATTTGGTTAATAATACTATTGAATTAATTTGTAAGAGTCAACAAGAGGAAGAATGTCTATTAGAGAGTTTAGAGAAAAAGTTAGCATTACTAAATGATTTAATGGGTCAAGTATCATTTGATAACTATAATAAAGATATTAATAATCTTAAAATAAAATTAGCTCATATTGATGAAAAAATTAAATTTTATAAAGTAGGTAAAGATAAACTACAAAAAATATTTGATCAATTTAAAGAGAATATAGAGAAGAATGTAACTACAATATTTAGTGGAAAAACTATGGACTCAGTATATAAAAGGATAGAGCCACATAAAAATTACACAACTTTAAAATATGAAGTTGAATTTAATGATAAAGAGCAACCAGAATTGTATATAAAGAGTGAGAAAAATGACGGTGATTCTACTATTTTACCTCAGTTATTCTATAGTTCAGCACAATTAAACACAGTGGCACTAAGTATGTTTTTAGGAGAGGCGCTTTCGAAGAAAGATACAGAAATTAAGACAATATTCATAGATGACCCTATTGGACATTTCGATGATATAAATATATTAGGTTTCGTAGACTTATTAAGAACTATAGTTCGTGAGTTTGGGTGGCAGATCGTTATATCAACACATGATGAAGTATTATTTAATATTCTCGAGAAAAAGATGTCTAATAAGTTTTATAATTCAAAATTTATAAAATTTACATCACCTGGATGCATTGAAACAATATAAGTGAAAATAGAAATTAAATTTTTAAGTGAAACAAGCATAGTCCCTGTAATAATTGTAATAGGGACTATAGTTATATGCAAAATAATAATGACGACGAAATGGTATTGAGTTATTATTTTAAATATCAATTATCAAGAATATAATTGATCTATTGATTATGATGAAGAGGAATTAAATTCATAGATTATTTTCATAAATATGACTTAATTGATGGAGAATACTTAGATAACCTTGAGAAGTATATTGAAAAAGTTTCAACACCAGCAGACCTTGTTGAAACAGCATATATTGATTCGCTCAAATCTATTTTAGCTTATTATGTAAGACAGGAATGATTTTGTGACGAAATTTGAGAACAAGCAATTGAGAAAAAGATATTCTTGAATATTTTATTAAAGTTAAAGGATATTAAAGAGTAGGACTTATGACTCTTGTTAGGTAGGTCACAGGAAAAGTATATATAAGTGAAAACCGAGGAAATTAATCCTCGGTTTTGTTTTTAAAAATAAATTCAACTAAGTTAATTGTTTATAATAATCGTCTCCTTAACTGCATATCATACTAAGGATAGGCATTAGATTCTGGCCTAAATCAGTTAATGAATATTCAACCTTTGGAGGAACCTTAGGATAAACTTTCCTATTAATTAAATTATCTGCCTCTAGTTCTCTTAGCTATTGAGTTAGCATTTTTGAGTTACTTGAGGAAGCTGTTTTTTAAATTTGTTAAATCTATGTGTCCTATCTTACCTAAAGGCCAAATAATAAGGGGCTTCCATTTGCCGCCAATTAAATCAATTGTAATTTCAAAAGTACATGTACAAGTTTTATTTTTAAGTCCTAAAATATTATAGCTAAGTTCCATTTGTATGAGAAAAAATGAGAAAGGTATAACTGATAAAATGAATGGATGCAAAAAATGAAAGAGGCAGATGGTATATTACTAGGATCTCCGGTTCATTATTCAGCTATAGCTGGAACTATGAAATCATTTTTAGATAGAGCATTTTATGTTTCGAATTGTGGACTTTTAAAGAATAAGGTAGGAGCAGCAATAGTAGCTGTTAGACGTTCAGGAGGAGTTACTACTTTCAATCAATTGAATAATTATAGTAATTATGCTGAAATACTTATGCCAAGTTCAAATTATTGGAATGTAATACATGGAACAAAACCAGGGGATGCCTTAGAAGATGAAGAGGGAAACAAATAATGAGAATACTTGGAAAAAATATAGCGTACTTATTGAAATTAGTACAAAACGGAAAAGGAACTGTTGAAGAACCAGAAATAGAAAAAAAGGTATTCACGAAATTTATTAGATAATTTTGAAATAGACACAGTAACAATACCCACCACGCCTCTTAATAATGCGCACCAGGGTGGTTTTTTTGTTTTATATATAAACAGAGTTGGAAACATATTAGAAATACATTGAACCAATAATAGCCATTATATAATAAAGACATATACAAGTTATAACCAAACCAATGAAACTACCTATAAGTCCTTTTATAAATTCTCTTTTAGTAAATTCAACACCTAAAATATTAATCATAAAATTACCTCTCTGTATAAATTATATCAATATGAAAAACTTTCTAAACCATTTTTAAATAAAATATGATGAATAGTATATAACTAGACAACAAAAAATATAAAAGGTATACTAAACTGTGCGTTTTTATACAGTATACATGGAGACGATCGTCTTTATATAGAAGAAATAAGAAAAAACAAATAAAAATTAAAAGGAGAAATACTATTGTTATTTGAAAATTTAAATATAATTAAGCCTATACAGAAGGCTTTAAAAACTGAAGGATATACAAAAGCTACACCTATACAATCGAAAGCTATTCCACCACTACTTGAAGGAATGGATTTATTAGGATGTGCTCAAACAGGTACTGGAAAAACAGCAGCATTTGCCATACCAATTTTACAAGGTCTTTCATCAGAGCAAAAAAACTTAAGAGGAAAGAGACCAATAAAAGCATTAATACTAGCTCCAACAAGAGAACTTGCAATTCAAATAGGAGATAGTTTTGACTCTTATGGTAAACACTTAGGTCTTAGAACACTAGTGATATTTGGTGGAGTATCTCAGCATCCTCAGACTCAATCACTAGATAAAGGAATTGATATTTTAGTTGCAACTCCAGGTAGATTACTTGACTTAATAAACCAAAAATTTGTTTCATTAGGCAATATAAAATACTTTGTACTTGATGAAGCAGATCATATGCTTGATATGGGAATGCTTCCAGATGTAAGAAGAATAATGCAACATATCCCCGATAAGAGACAAACTATGTTTTTCTCTGCTACTATGCCTACTGAAATTGAAAAACTTGCAAATGACCTACTAACAAATCCAGTAAAGATAGAAATAACACCTGTATCTTCAACAGTCGATATAATAAAACAATCTGTTTATTATGTGAATAGAACTAATAAGGTACGCTTGTTAATTAATATATTAAAAGACAAATCTATAGTTTCTGCATTAGTGTTTTCGAGAACAAAACATGGAGCAGATGATATAGTGAGAGCCTTAGATGTGGCTGGAATTCAAGCACAAGCCATTCATGGGAATAAATCTCAAAATGCTAGACAGTTAGCTTTAAATAATTTTAAAGAAGGAAAAACAAGAATATTAGTTGCAACAGATATTGCAGCTCGTGGAATAGATATAGATGAACTATCCCATGTATTTAATTTCAATTTACCAGAAGTTCCAGAAACCTATGTTCATAGAATCGGTCGTACTGGACGAGCAGGTCATGAGGGAGTTGCTATTTCTTTTTGCACAGAAGAAGAAAAGCCACTTCTAGAAGAAATTCAAAAGTTAATATCAAAATCAATACCTGTAGTTGAAGGTCACCCTTACCCATTAGTAGATATGCCTGGTGAGTTAAAAGCAGTACCTAAAAGAAAGCCTTCAACTCCAAGAACTTCAACTAAAAAAACTACTGCTGTTAATAATAAAAAGGTAAAAGAAAAAAGTACATCGAAAAGTAATGAAGCAAAAACTGATAAAACTAGTGAATTAAAAGCAGTACCTAAAAGAAAGCCTTCAACTCCAAAAACTACTTCTCCTAATAATAGGAAAGGGAGAGAAAAAGTTTCAGCAAAAAGTAATGACACAAAAACTGGCACAAATCGTAATTACTCTAGAAAGAAAAAGGGAAATTAATATAACTACTATTATCAAAAGGTTGTATCTAAAAAGATACAGCCTTTTTAAATTATAAGGAAATTACAATTTCTAACTACTAAACTTGAGCAACGGACCTGCTTTTCAAGGTCGTTGGCGACATGAGCTTAGCGAATTTTTAATGGTGTACCAAAATATGTACATGGATTATATAGAAAATAGTTTGAAAAAGTATTATATTAGAACTGTAGTTAATATTAAAAATTGTGAAGGGGAACAGGGGAAATTATATGTATAAAACTACGAAATAATTGGGGGAGGGCATTATGAAGTTAAAAACAAAAGTTAAAATTATATTGTCTAGTTTAATAATAATGTCATTTATAGTAACGGGTTGTCAAAATAAACCAACTGAGGTTACAATTGAACAAAGATATGAAGAAGTAAATAAAAGTGAATTATCTTATGAAATAACAACTAATATGAATTCATATGAGACAGAAAATAGCTTTGTAGGTACAACTCTTTCAGGTGAAATACCTAGATATGATGATAAAACATATGGACATGTATTAGGAGATTTTACTTACTACTCTGAGGCAAATCCAACAAATGTGTCTTATAAAGAAGCTTTAGAACTAGCATTTTCAGTATTGCCAGATGACATAAAAGAAGAAAGAGTTAAGTATGATGAAGAAGTAGGAAAAACTTATATAGTTTATTCATCTAGTCAAGGGAATTTCGTATTAGGGTTAGTTCATGGTTTTAATGAAGATAACATAACTTACAATAAAGATAGGGTAGTAGGAATAGACTATCAAAAGGAAATAGTAGAATAGTAAACAAGGGGAGGGAATGGTAATTATAAATAAAAAAATTAATACAATGTATTTTAGTGCCACAGGTACTACTAAAAGAATAGTATGTGAAATAGGGGAAGAGATATTAGAAAATACTGATGACAAAATAACTATAAATACTATTGATTTTACACTACCAGAAAGTCGAAAGCAGCAGGTATTATTTAAAGATGAAGATATTGTTGTTATAGGGGTTCCTGTTTATGCAGGAAGAGTTCCTAATGTATTATTGAAATATTTAAACTCTATTAAAGGTAATGATGCATTAGCTATTTCAGTAGTTGTTTATGGAAACAGAAATTATGATGATGCTTTAATAGAACTTAATGATATCCTTGAATCAAATGGCTTTAAGATTATAGCAGCAGGTGCTTTCATAGGAGAACATTCATTTTCTAAGATTCTTGGTCAAAATAGACCAGATGAAAAAGACATGGCTATAGTAAAAGACTTTTCTAACAAAATATATGAAAAACTAACAACTGAGGATAAATTTGAAAGTTTAGCTGTAAAAGGAAGCAAGCCTTATAGGGAATATTATAAGCCTAATAATAAAGAAGGTATTCCTGTTGATATTAGAAAGGTTACTCCAAAGACTAATAATAGTTGTAATGATTGTAAACTTTGTGTAAGTGTCTGTCCAATGGGTTCCATTGATTTTAATGATGTATCTAAATTAAATGGAATTTGTATTAAATGTGGGGCTTGTATTAAAAACTGTTTTACTAATGCAAAATATTATGATGATGAGGATTATCTAAGACATAAATATGAATTAGAAGTTGATTTTGCTTCTAGAAGAGAACCAGAATTATTTGTATAACAGTTATAATAAAAGTAAAAGAACTATCTCAAAATAGAAAATTATTCTACATGAGATAGTTCTTTTTTAGGGGACTGTTTATAATAATCATCTCCCCAACTGCACATCATACTAAGTATAGGCATTAAACTCTGGCCTATATCAGTTAATGAATATTCAACCTTTGGAGGAACCTGAGGATAAACTTTTCTATTAATTAAATTATCTGATTCTAGTTCTCTTAGCTGTTGAGTTAGCATCTTTTGAGTTACTTTAGGAAGCTGTTTTTTTAATTCGTTAAATCTATGTGTTCCCTTAGTGCCTAGATGCCAAATAATAAGAGGCTTCCACTTACCACCGATTAAATCTATTGTAATTTCAAAGGTACATGTATAAGTTTTGTTTTTAAGCTCTAAAGCATTACAGCTAGATCCCATATTCTCATCCTCTCTATAGTATCCTTTTGGGTACTATGGTACAAAATAGTGCGTACTTGTTATAATTAAACTTAATTTTTATAATTGTAGCATGGTTTATAAAATATAGCAATCGGAAATTATATAGATAATCTAGTAATAATACCATTTTGAAGGGAAGGTTACTGTATGTATAAAGCCAAAATTAATTATTTATATCATTCTAGTTTTATAATGGAAACAAATTCAAATATTTTTATATTTGATTATTTTAATGATAAAAGTGATAGCCAAAACAGAAATATTAGTAATGGCGTTATTTGTGATGAAGTTTTTAATACTAATAAAGATATTTATGTTTTTGCTTCTCATGGTCACCATGACCACTTTGACCCATTGATATTTGAGTGGAAAAAAGTTAACCCGAAAATAGAGTATATTTTGAGCAGTGATATTGAAATAAAAGATAATTATCCTGAGCATAAGATAATTTCTGAGGGGGAAAGTATTGAGATAAAAGATATAACTGTAAAATCGTATGGATCAACAGATATTGGTGTATCTTTTCTTATTAAGGCAGATGGTATAAATATATTCCATGCAGGAGACTTGAATTGGTGGCATTGGTATGATGAAACCGAAGAATTCAATGTTAACATGGCTAAAGACTTTAAAGTTCAAATAGAAAAGCTTAAAGGTGAAGATATAGATATAGCATTTTTCCCAGTGGACTCTAGACTTAAGGAACATTATTATTTAGGTGGAGAATATTTCATTGAAAATTTAGCTCCTAAATTATTTATACCAATGCATTTTGGGGATGATACTGAAGTTACTAAGAATTTCTTTGAAAGATTTAAAAATTCTAATACTAAAATAGCAGTTATTAATGAAAGAGGGCAAGAAATACTTTATTAATTAGGAGGATACAAATGGATGCTATATTAAATAGAAAAAGTATAAGAAAGTACAAGGATATAGAAGTAAGTAATGAGATTGTTGAAGAATTATTAAAAGCAGCTATGGCAGCACCTTCTGCTGGAAATGAACAGCCTTGGGAATTCATAGTTTTAAGAGACAAAGAAATTATGAGAAAAATAACTGAAATACATCCATATTCAAAAATGCTATTAAATACAGATGTTGCAATTGTAGTTTGTGGAGATGAAGATAAAGAAAAATATAAAGGATATTGGGTTCAGGATTGTTCAGCTGCTACAGAAAATATATTAATAGCTGCTGAAGATAAAGGCTTAGGTGCTGTATGGCTAGGAGTTTATCCAACTGAAGAAAGAGTAAATGCAGTAAAAGAAATATTAAATTTACCATCTAGTGTAATTCCTTTATCAATAATACCTGTTGGATATCCAGATGAGGAAAGAAAACCAGCAGATAGATTTGATAAAAGTAGAATACACTATGATAGATGGTAATGAAAATATAAAATTTAGATAATTTATTAATTATATGGGAGGAAGAATACATGAAAGTTGTTGCATTTAATGGAAGTCCTAAAAAAGAAGGTAATACATATCATGCTATAAGAATGGTAGCAAATGAATTAGAAAAAGAAGGTATAGAAGTTGAGATTATACATGTAGGAAACAAGACTGTAAAAGGATGTCTTGCATGTGGTGCTTGTATGAGAAATAGAGATGAGAAATGTATAACTGATAATGATGAAGTAAATGAATGGATACAAAAGATGAAAGAGGCAGATGGTATATTATTAGGTTCTCCAGTTCATTATTCAGCTATATCTGGAACTATGAAGTCATTTTTAGATAGAGCATTTTATGTTTCAAATACTGGACTTCTAAAGAATAAGGTAGGAGCATCTGTAGTAGCAGTTAGACGTTCAGGAGGAGTTACTACTTTCAATCAGTTGAATAACTATATTAATTATGCTGAAATGCTTATGCCAAGTTCAAATTACTGGAATGTAATACATGGAACAAAACCAGGAGATGCGTTAGAAGACGAAGAAGGAAAACAAATAATGAGAGTACTTGGAAAAAACATGGCATACTTATTGAAATTAGTTGAAAACGGGAAAGGAATTGTTGAAGCACCAGAAAAAGAAAAGAAAGTATTTACTAACTTTATTAGATAGTTTTGATAATAAATGAAGATTAATCTTGAAATAAAAAAAATCTATAATCCATGGGTTAGAGAGAGTCAAGCAAGAATTTTGCTTGGCTCTTTTTTTATATTTAGACAAAAATTATTTGTATTACATTAAAAATAACATCGATACTTTAAGGTTAATTTAAGGTTTAACACGTAATATGAAAGAATGATGAATAGAGAATTAATAAATCGAGTTAATGATTGAAAGAAATATATATCAATGACTGAAAAAAGGAGCGTTGTTATGAATGTAAAAATCTTGAAAAAATATTTGCTTATTTCAATTGGTTCAATCTCCCTTGTTTTAGGGATTTTTGGTGTTATCATTCCTATATTACCAACTACACCATTTTTGCTACTGACTTCATTCTGTTATATTCGCAGTTCAGACCGACTATATAAATGGTTAATTAACCATAAAATTTTTGGTGAGTATATCTACAACTACATAACTTATAAAGCTGTTAAAAAAAGCATTAAAATTAGCGGTTTAATATTTTTATGGATTACACTTGTAAGTTCAATGCTGGTAGTAGCAAATGTTCATGTTAGAATATTTCTTTTCATAGTAGGCATAGGAGTTAGTATTCATCTGGTTAAATTAAAGACACTAGATAAAGACAGTATAGGTTCTTTAAATAAATATTATATTGGGAGGTAAATCAAAATGAAAAAAAATATTGTAAAGATTATTTTAGACATAATAATGTCAGTGCTACTGTTTTTAATGTATAGCAAAAGGGTTATCAGTATTAGCTTTCATGAGATAGGTGGCTTAATTGTATGTGGACTAGTTCTTATTCATATGGGGATTAACAGGAAGTGGATAGTAGGAGTTACCAAAAGATTATTTGATAAATCACTGCCAACAAAGACAAAAATAGGATATGTCATTAATAGTTTGCTTTTCATATCGGTTACGTTTATTGCTATAAGTGGAATTATAATTTCTAAATCACTTTTCCCCGGAATGTTTAATGGTGGTGCCTTTTGGAAGTCAGTACACTATTTTGCTTCAGCAATAATTATTATATTGGTTGGCATACATATAGGTTTACATTGGACCTTTATTAAGAGCATGTTCGTAAAAGCACTGAAGTTACCGAGTGTTATCGCCAAGCCTATGGGAATAATATGTCTTTCTATAATTCTAATTTATGGTGGATATAGTTTAACTACAAGTAGTCTTACAAGGTGGTTAACAGCTCCTTTTAGTATGTCTACTATTTCAAAAGGTGGAATGCAACAACATGGTAATAGACCTGAAAAAGGTGAGAGACCAGAAGGCTATGGTAAACAAAAAGGCGAGTTTGGTAAACAAGGAGAACTTCCAGGTAGTAGCTCATTAAACTTCGAAAGAATATTTGACCTAATTGCTACCTATGGCTCTATTACAGGTGTATTTGCATTTATTACTGTTATAATTGAAAAAATATTAAAAAGAAAAAAGCGAATTGTTGTTATTTAGATTTAATGAAAATGAAAAAATATTTAGATGGATTATGAAAATAGGCCATGTTTTAATATAGTGTTGAAATTAAATATATATTGAGAAAGAGGAGAATTAATTCTCCTCTTTTTACTTCATAGTATATAAAAACTCTGTAGTTCCAATGAAATTAATTTTCACGAATGGGATTCCAGTTTAAGTCTTTTTCATCATTTTCATTAGGTTTTCTTACATATTTCAAACTACCTTTATCACACGCACCAAATTCTATAAAGTTTTTTTGTGCCTGTCTTAATGAAACATCATTTGCTCCTCCTTCATAATCAGGCTCATCAAATTGCAGCATATCATCTTCCCAAAAACATATGTTACAAATATCATAAGTGCCTGGTGGTTCTTCATCTAGAGTTTTATAGCCACAACAGGGACAAGTGTATTTTTTCATTTTTTCCTCCATTTTAATAATGATAATATACGGTATTATACAACTGTACAATAAACTATGGTTTGATTATATACTAAATATAACATTACTTATAATGCATTTAAACTTATACATTCATTTTTTCAAATTTCAACACTGAGTTAAAACATAGCCTAAAAATATAAATGAAATTGCCGATATAATTATAAAAGACTAAAACGAAATAAATTCAAGAAGGAAGTGAGATAAAATGATTAAATTTAAAACCTATCGTTACATAGACAATGATGTATTTAAATGTGAGGCTTTTTCTATGTTAATACCAGAAGATTGGTCTGTTTCTGGAGGTATTACTTGGAGGCAACACGCTACTATGCCTGGAGCAATCAAACTTTCCATTAGAAGTTCTGATGGGCTATATGAATTAAACTTACATCCATCAATACCTTATTATTGGGGTAAGAGTTCTTTTTCTTTTTTCGGTCCAAAGGAAGGATCATATTATATGGGCAATGAAGTAAGACGCCCTGTTTCTGGATATTTGCAGTATCTTGAGCAATATATTTTGCCTAAAGGGGGATTTAGAACTAGAATTGTGGAGCATAGGAAATTTCCTGAGTTAGAAAAGGCTTTGTATGGAGAAAATCAAGGAGGACTTGGAAGCAGTGTTTCTGTTGATGGTGGAATTGCCAAATTAGAATATGCTCATAGTGGTTATTTATTTGAAGGAGATATCACTTGCGGCATAGTAGTTAATAATATGATGTATGGACAAACCTCTTGGATTGCTGATAAAATTATTTCCACTCGCGCTCCAAAAGGAAAGTTTGAAGAAGCTAATAAAGTATTTGCTATTATGTTAAAATCCTTTAAATTTAATCTTCAATGGTTTAATCTATATAATCAATTTGTGGGATCACTTACACAATATGTAATGCAGGATATTTATAATGCTGGTGTAATTAGCAGAATTATAAGTACAACATTTGACCATGTATCTGATACAGTGAGACGTAGTTATGAAATGCAGCAAGCATCTAATAATAGGGTTTTTACAGGTATTAGTGAAAGTATAAGAGGAGTAAATTCTTATTACGACCCGTACAAAGGCTATTCTGTAGAAATTCCAAATGAATTTCAATACGTATATGCCAATGCATTAGGAGAATATATTGTAACAGACAACCCTAACTATAATCCTAATGTGAACTCTAATCTTAACTGGACAATTTTAAACAGAAGATAAAATTAACTTAGTGTTGAGTTAGCATTTCTTGACCAAATAGCTCTATGTAGCCTTTTAGTTATTCATATAAAAAGTGGGCTAATGTTATTAATAACTTAGCCCACGTAAATATGTTAATTATTTTGCCATTTCTAATATTTTAACAACATCTTCTTTATAAAGTTTTACAAATCTACCAACAGAACCTGATCTAGTACATTTTTCAGCCATAATATCAAAATCATCATAAGGAATGCCTTCATCCTTCAAACTTATAGGTACGTTTATATCCTTTAAAAACTCTTCAAATTTTTCTATTCCCAACAATGCGATTTCTTCATCTGTTTTGCCGCTGTCATTAACATTAAAAACATGTTTTGCAAACCTAGCAAATCTATCTATATTTTCTTTATAAACATATCTCATCCATGCTGGGAGAACTATTGATAAAGTTATTCCATGAGTTGTTCCATACAATGCTGTTATTTCATGACCTATTCTATGGCTAGCCCAATCTTCCTCTCTACCAAGACCAAGGATTCCAGAGTGGGCAATAGTTCCACTTAACATTATTTCAGCCCTTGCTTCATAATCATTAGGATTTTCAAGTAATTTATATCCATTATCTATAACAGTTCTCATAGTTCCTTCACATAAATTATCAGTAAGCTCTACATTATTAGTATTTGTAAAGTATCTTTCCATAACATGGGATAAAATATCTACTACACCTGCAAAAGTTTGTTTATATGGAAGTGTTAAAGTAAGCTCTGGGTTTAATACTGCAAATTGAGGTCTTAAAAGGTCATTTTCCAAACCTAGCTTTTGAAGTGTTTCCTCATTTGTAATTATTGTAGCAGAACTACTTTCACTTCCTGTTGCTGGAAGGGTAAGTATAACACCTAATGGCAGGGCTTTTTCTAACCCTATATCTTGTGTGAATAACTCCCAAACATCATTTTCATAACATACTCCAGCAGCTATTGCCTTTGAAGAGTCTATAACACTTCCGCCACCTACTGCCAATATAAAGTCTATATTTTCATTTTTACAAATTTCTATACCTTTCTTTACTAGGCTAAGCTTTGGATTTGGAGTTACTCCAGAGAGTTCAACAACTTCTATTTTATTATTATTTAATATTTCTACTATTTCATTGTATAAACCAGATTTTTTTATACTGTCTCTTCCATAGTGGAGAAGTACCTTATTTACATCTTTAGGGATATAGTCTTTTATTTGTGAAACAGAATCTTTTCCAAAAAGTAATTTTGTTGGATTATAATAATAAAAGTTATTCATACTAAGCCCCCTGAGTTTTGACTTTATTACAATTACTTTTAAATATTTCTGTGTAGTTCTTACCATTTTTAATATTATCTCTGTTTTTAATAAATGTTTTAGCACTTAAAATTAACATCCGTTCAGCATTAACCCTTGATTCTATATCATCAATACTTGTAATATCCAAAACTTTAGAATCTCCTACAACTCTTCTAATAATTTCAAGACCGGCGCATCCAGCAGTATCAGACAATACAGAGTCTAAATACCAATTCATATAATATTCTTCCTTTGCCATTACATCAGTTACTATTTCTTTATATAGTTTTATAAATTTACTCTTAAACATTTCTATAGTATCTTCTATAGTTTTTTCAACCCAAGTCGTAAATTCTTCTATGTCTTTAGAGTCCCCAGTTACATAGGCATTTGCCCATGAGAAAAATAAGTTTCCTATTACATTTCCTAGATCGTATCCAATAGGTCCATAAAATGCAAACTCTGGATCTAATATCTTAGTTGAATTTTCTTTTACAAAAATAGAGCCAGAATGTAAATCTCCATGGATTAGAGCTTGTGCATTGTTCATAAAGTTATTTTTAAGTTTTCCTGCCTCGAGCACCAAGTCTTTGTCTTTATATAACTCATTTACTACAAACTCCATATTTTCCTCTAAAACAATATTTCTACCTTTATAATCTATATATGGCTCTGTAAAAACAAGGTCTTCAGATATTTTACAAAGGTCTTTGTTAATATATCTTTTAACATTATCTTTCTTTTTGTGTGAATCCATAGCCAGGTCTGTAGTTGGTAGAAGAGTGTTTACAATAAATGTAGTTATATGGTCTGCAAGATATGGGAAAGTCTTTCTATTTAATAACTCTTTTCTTAAATTGCTATGATCAGATATGTCTTCCATTGAAAGAGCACACATTATAGGGTCGTATTTGTATACTTTTGGAACTAGAGTAGGAGCTAATATTCCTTGCATCATTAAAACTTCTGATTCTATTCTATTTCTATCAACATCTAAAGGTCGTCCTGATGCTCTAAGAACTTTATCTGCTTGTTTTATTACAACTGACTCATTAGTATCTACATCCCAAACCTTAAACACATAATTTATATTTCCATCCCCAATTTCCTTAGCTTTTAAATTAGCATTTTCATTAAATATAATTAATTTTCCCTTTGCATAAAGTATTGCATCATTTTCTTCCATTTTGAAATGCGAGTTAAATTTAGACAAGTTATATCCCCCCTTAACCTTAATAAAACTTTTCGACATCACTATCAAAATATCTATGTAAATCATAAGGACTAAATATTCCTTTGTCTGTAACCACGCCACTTACTAAATGAGGAGGAGTAATATCAAAGGAAGGGTAGTACCCCTTAACTCCATCTAATGTATTTTTTATACCTCTAAATTCTAATACTTGATTAGGATCTCTTTCCTCAATTTTAACCTGTGAAATATTTTTATAATCTTTATCTGGAATACCTGTTACAAAGTAAGGTACTTCAAAGTACTTAGCTACAATAGCTATTTGAAGTGTACCAACCTTGTTTACTATATGTCCATCTAAGCAGATAGAATCTGCAGCTGATGTGAATACATCTATATTTTTATTTTTCATAGTAAATGCAGGCATATTGTCAGTTATTACAGTAACATCAAATCCTTGGTCATAGGCTACACTTGCAGTAAGTCTAGCTCCTTGCAGATATGGTCTAGTCTCTGGGCAAAATAGTTTAATATTTTTATTTTGATTTTTTGCTTCTTTTAACATCATACCGACAATTGTTTCTCCAAAACATTGTGTCATTACATTTCCATTTTGAGGGAACATATCTACTAAATACTTTGCAACAACACCCATTCTAGTGTAGCGATTGTTTATAGACTTAAGTGTATGATTAAAAATTGCCTCATCAACCTTTTTACCATTTTCTAAAGCTAATATTGCAACTTCTAAGCATCCATTAACTATTAATGTCATTCTATTTGCAGTTGTAGGTCTTGCATTTGCCAATGTATATGCTGCATTTTCTAAATAACTTATTTGTTCTTTATATGGTAAGTTTCTACATTCGTAACCGGCCAAAGCCATACCCATTCCTGCTGCTGTATAAGGGCCAGCACTTTGAGTTACCATATCTGTAATAGCTTGAGCAACTTCTACATGGTTATTACATGTAACAAATTTAACTTCTGTAGGATAAATTCTTCTGTCCAATATTCTAACTTTCCCATTATCATACCAAGCTACATTTTCATATTTAAGCATAAAAGCTAGGCCTTCATCAACTCGCTCCATATTTTCACGCCCTTCTTATTATATTTATCAATATAGAGCTAGATATCAAATGATCTCTAGCTCTAGTATTAATATTATTTAGTTGCTTTTGCCTTTAGTCTTGGGAAATTAAACATAATTGCTAATAAGCCGAAAACACCCATTAATATTGAATATATTGAAAATGGTACTATTTCTACTGGAGATATTTTAGCCATACCTGCAGCTAGTAATAATTGGCCACCAAATGGAATTACACCTTGGAATGCAGAAGAGAATATATCTAAAATACTTGCTGTTCTTCTTGGATCTATATCATATTCTTCAGACATATCCTTTGCTAGTGGTCCTGCAGTAATTATAGATATTGTATTGTTAGTTGTTGCTATATCTATTAAGCTTACTAGAGCAGCTATACTAAGTAATGCACCTTTTTTACTTTTTACCTTAGATGTAACTGTTTCTAATAGATAATCAATTCCACCATAGTAATTCATAAGACCAACTAATCCACCTACAACTATGGCTATTATAGCTAAATCTTCCATCCAACCCATTCCTGTTTGTAAAACTTTAAAAAGACCAACCATATTAAAATCACCCATTGCAAGACCTATTACAGCTCCAGAACCTATACCTATTCCTAAAACTAACATAACGTTTAGGCCTATTAATGCAGTAACAATAATTGCTATATATGGAAGAATTCTTACAAATGAGTATTCATAAGTTCCTAATTGAGCATTTCCACCAGCTCCACCAGAGAAGAACATTAATATAACTAAAGTAAGTATAAAAGCAGGTAATATGATTAAAGCATTCACTTTAAACTTATCTTTTAACTCTACACCTTGGGTTCTTGTAGCTGCTATTGTAGTATCTGAAATAAACGATAAGTTATCTCCAAACATTGCACTACCTACTACAGTTCCTAAAACTAAAGGCATACTAAGACCTGTTTGTGTTGCTATTCCAACTCCTATAGGAGCAAGAGCAGTTACAGTTCCCATTGAAGTACCCATAGCAAATGATAAAATACTTCCAACTATAAATAGTCCAGGTAATATCATATTTGCCGGTAAAATACTTAATCCTAAATTAACCATTGAAGTAACGGCACCCATACCATCAGCAATTGAGTAGAATGCTCCTGCTAATATAAAAATAACAACCATTAACATAAGAGTTTGTTCTCCACTAGCCTTACAAAATATATCTATTTTATCATTTAATGATGTTTTTGTTCCTTTTTTATCTAAGAACAAAGCAAAGGCAGAAGAGAAGATAAACGCTAATAATAGTGGCATACTACTAAAGTCGCCTGTTATAATTCCAGTTCCCATAAATAATACTAAGAAAAACACTAAAGGTAGTAATCCTATAAAACTACTGTTCTTATTTCCATTTAGTTTACTCATTACATTACCCCCAATTATAAATACTTTTTATTCTTTTACTTGACCATAGCTTTGAAATAATACTAACATTTTCTCCATTTCCTTATCTGAGAGTATTTTAGGTTCTCCTAAGGCCTTTGCTCTACAGTATATTTCTGCACAAAACTCAATTTCTTCTGCTTTATTAAAAGCATTAGGTAAATCATTCGCACCAGTTAATAAACCATGATTAGCTAGAAAGACACCATATCTATCTTTCATTGATTCAAGTGCATTTTCTGCAAGTTCTTGAGTTCCAAATGTTGCATATTCTGCACATCTTACGTTATTTCCACCTGAAACAGCAACTAAGTAATGTACAGCAGGTAATTCCCAGTTCATACAAGATAGGGTAGTTGAGTATTTGGAGTGGACATGAACTACTGAGTTAATATCACTTCTTTTTTCATAAAAGATTTTGTGCATTGAATATTCACTAGATGGCTTTTGGCTTCCATCGACTACATTTCCATTAAGATCCATAATTAGAATATCTTCTGGTTTAGTTTTAAAATAATCAATGCCACTTGGAGTTATAGCCATTAGATTTTCGTCTCTTATAAAAATACTGATATTACCTCCTGTTCCTGTGGTTAAGTTACTTTCAATTAACTTTTTACCATACTGGACAATTAGTTCTCTTTCTTTTTTGAATATCAAGTATATACCTCCTTTCTTAGTAGATATTTTCATTGATTTTGTAAAAGTTCCTAGCATGCTGTCATTACTAAAGTATGATAAAAATTATACAAATATACTAAAATACAACGCAAAGATATTAAATGTAAGTTATTTAGTATTTGATTATTATGAAAATTATGACAATTCTGATTTGCATATGTAATTAATACATGATTAGGAATTATTTATAACAATGGTATTGAACTAAAGGATTGTATAAAAAGATGCAGCCTTTTTCGTTTTTGAAAATATTTTTCAAAAACCCCTTATAAATTGGAAGGAATTAGTATATAATGAATTAGAACGTATGTTCGGAGGATGAAAAATTGAGATTATTAAAAAGGTGATGTTATATGGGTAGATTAATTTTTCATATTGACGTTAATAGCGCCTACCTAAGTTGGGAGGCAACGTATAGAATTCAACAAGGTGAACAAATAGACCTTAGAAATATACCTTCTGTGGTTGGGGGAGACGAATGTAGTCGACATGGGATAGTACTTGCAAGATCAATTCCTGCTAAAAAGTACAATATTAAAACAGGTGAAACATTATATAATGCTAGAACAAAGTGTCCAAATTTAACAATAGTACCACCAAGGTACTGGCTATACACCCAATGTAGCTGTGCAATGCATGAAATATTAATGGAGTACACTCCACAAATTCAAAGATTTAGTATAGATGAAAGCTTCTTAGATTTTTCTAATATGGAGCATTTATATCCAGATTATATAAAGTTAGCACAAACTATAAGGCAAAGAATTAAGAATGAGTTAGGTTTCACCGTAAACATAGGAATATCAAATAATAAGTTACTTGCAAAAGTTGCATCTGACTTTAAAAAGCCAGATAAAGTCCATACTTTATTTCCACATGAGATAAAAGAAAAGATGTGGCTCCTTCCAGTTGAGGAACTATTCATGGTAGGTAGAGCAACAGCACCAAAATTACATAAGATAAATATACATACTATAGGAGATTTAGCAAATTATGATATAAACATTCTAAGAAGTATCCTTAAGAGTCATGGCCAATTAATATACAATTATGCCAATGGTATAGATAATTCAGAAGTTAGAAGAAGCAATTATATTGAAATGAAGAGTATAGGAAATTCAAAAACTATAGCCTTTGATGTAGAAGATAAAGAAACAGCACATAAGGTTTTGTTATCTTTGTGTGAAACAGTAGGTATGAGGTTAAGAGATTCTAGGAACTGTTGCAATGTAGTGTCTATAAGTATAAGAGGGAATGATCTAATTTCATGTTCTCGTCAAAAGAAATTAAGCACAGCTACAGACTCTACAAGAAAAATATATGAGGTAGCTTGCTATTTATTTGATAATTTATGGAATGGAAATAAAATAAGGCATTTAGGTATACATGTAACTGATTTTTGTTCAAATGATTTTCATCAGTACTCATTATTAGATACTTTTGACTACGATAAAGACAATAAATTAAATAAAGTAATTGATGACATAAGGGTAAAGTATGGTCATAAATCTGTTTTTAGGTCATGCTTTCTACATTCAGGATTAAGTTCTATGAGTGGTGGTTCGGGGGATGAAGACCATCCTTTGATGAGTTCTATATTATAAAAAAAGGGGAATTATTATGAAAGTTATAGCAAAGCCAATTGAGGTCATTTCATATACAAACAATAAGGGTGATATAAAACCTTTGAGATTTAGGATTGAAGGAGAAGATAATAGTGGAAAAGTGGTAAGAGTAGATAATGTTATTATTAAAGAACGTGAAAAATTAGCAGGCAACTCAATGTTAGTTTTCAAATGTCAAAGTTTAATTGACGATGTAGAAAAGCAGTTTGAAATTAAGTATGATCTTAGAACTTGTAAATGGATGTTATATAAAATTTAGTAATAAAAACAGCCTCCTATGATAATTTGATTTTGTAATCTACAGTATCCTTTCGGATACTATGGTACAAAATAGTGCGTACTTGTTATTACTAAACTTAATTTTTATAATTGTAACTACACTAATGCATTTTTTACAAGGAGAGTGTTTATGCTCACATTCAAAAAATTAACTATTGATGACAAGCCAATACTTGAAAAGTACTTGGGGAATTATACGTTTACTACTAGCGAATATTCTTTTACAACGTTACTTGCTTGGAGAAAAGCTTGTGATGTCCAATATACTATACATGAAGGTGTACTTATAATAAAGCAGAAGGACTTTAAAGAAAAATATTACTTTATGCAGCCTATTGGATATAAAATGGAAAATCTAAAAAACATAATTCAAGATCTAAAGGAATACAAAAAAGAAAATAATATGGATTATTTATTCAAAGATGTAGAAAATTCATTCCTGGAAGATCTTAAATATATATATGGAGATATGGCTCATATAGAAGAAGATATAGATAATTTTGATTATATATATTTAAAGGAAAAGCTAGTTAGCTTATCTGGAAATAAGCTCCATAGGAAAAAAAATCATTATAACTACTTTGTAAAAAACTATGAGTATACTGTAAAGGATCTTTATGAAATAGGAGTAATGGAAGATTGCATTAAGTTAACTCACCAATGGTATAATGATAACTACAATGGGGATAAATTTTTAACTTATGAACTAGAAGGTATTATGGAAGTTTTACATAATGCTGCTGAATTAAATTTAAAAGGTATGGCAGTTTATGTTGATAATAAAATATCCACCTTCACTGTAGGTGAAATTGTAAATAATAATATGGCTATAGTTCATTTTGAAAAGGGAATAAAAGATATAAGAGGGATATATGCCTTTACTAACAAAACATTTGTGGAACGGTATTTGAATGAGGTAGAGTACATTAACAGAGAACAGGATTTGGGTATTGAAGGTTTAAGAAAAGCAAAAAAATCCTATTATCCAATAAAACTGGAAGAAAAGTATTGCGTGAATTTATAGGTGCTATAGTACAAAATAGTGGTTACTTGTCATAATAAAACTTAATTTTAAAATAAAAAAGTGTGAACCGAGGGAAATAATCCTCGGTTTTTAGTTATTTAAAAAATAGATAAAATTAGGAGAAATCAATGAGAAATGGTATATTAAAGACTATGGAAGAGGTCTTAAGTATTTACATTTTACTCAAAGATTTAAAACATAGCTAAAAATAAAATTTTATTTGTATACAAAAAAGAAATGTGCTATAATTTAAAACATTAAATTATTTGATATAATTTAATATACGAATTTAATATATTCGGTTGAAGATAACGGGATATTTAATAAACCGTTATTGGACGAAACTCTGGAGAGACTCAAAAGAGCACCGAAGGGGCAAACCAGCAAAACTGGTGAAACTCTCAGGTAAAAGGACAGAGGATTTAATATGAAAAGCATAAATGAACGCTACATATTTTTAATTCTTAGCGAGTAAAATTTTTCATTTCTTTTTAATATTAAAATCCTGATCTTCAGAGACTAAATTTTTAAATTTAGTCTCTTTTATTTTTAAATAAAAAAGCATTTATTTAAAAAATTATTCAACTAAGGAGAGGTGATTATAGCTAGACATTTATAATAGTAGTTTTTAAAATTAAAATTAATATATTCGGGTGAAGATAACGGGATATTTAGTAGACCGTTATTGGACGAAACTCTGGAGAGACTCAAAAGGGCACCGAAGGGGCAAGCCAGTAAAACTGGTGAAACTCTCAGGTAAAAGGACAGAGGATTTAATATGAAAAGCATAAATGAACGCTATATATTTTTAATTCTTAGCGAGTAAAATTTTTCATTTCTTTTTGATATTAAGATCCTGATCTTCAGAGACTAAATTTTAAAATTTGGTCTCTTTTATTTTTAAATAAAAGAAGTATTTGCTTTAAAAAATACTTAATTGAGGAGAGATGGTTAAAATGAAAGCATTTATAACAGTAGTTGGAAGTAATGCGGATGGCATTATTACAGGAATAACATCTATACTTAATGAAACTAATGTTAGTATCCTGGATATTGGTCAAATTCGTTTAGAAAAAAATTATTTTACCATGATCATGGCTACAGATGTAACGGATATGAAAATAGGTTTTGGTGAATTAAAAGATACTCTAATAGATACAGGAAATGAATTAGGAGTTACTGTTAAAATTCAACATGAAGATATATTTAATTCAATGCACAAAATATAGAATAGGGGGATGGAGAATATGATTAATTACGAAAATATAATGGAAACAATAAACATGATAGAAGAAGAAAATCTTGATATAAGAACTATTACAATGGGAATATCTCTTTTAGATTGCTGTGATAGTGATGGAGACAAAGCCAGACAACAAATTTATGATAAAATTACTAAATATGCAAAAAATCTAGTTAAAGTGGGAGATGAGCTTGAAGCTAAATATGGAATACCTATAATAAACAAGAGAATTTCTGTTACACCTATTTCTTTAATTGCACAGTCAAGTAGTGATACTGATTATGTTGAATTTGCTAAAACCCTTGATAAGGCAGCTGATGCTGTTGGAGTAAATTTTATTGGTGGTTTTTCAGCTCTTGTACAAAAAGGATATTCAAAGGGAGATAAAATACTTATAAACTCTTTACCAGAGGCATTAGCTGTTACTAATAAAGTTTGCGCATCTATTAACGTTGGATGTACAAAATCGGGAATAAATATGGACGCTGTGCGTGATTTAGGACATATTATAAAGAAAACAGCTTATCTTACAAAGGAAAGTGAGAGTATAGGTTGTGCCAAATTGGTTGTCTTTGCTAATGCAGTAGATGATAATCCATTTATGGCAGGTGCTTTCCATGGAGTAGGAGAAGCTGAATGTGTTATAAGCGTTGGAATAAGTGGACCAGGGGTTGTAAAGTCTGCTCTTGAGAATGTTAGAGGACAAAGCTTTGATGTTTTGGCAGAAACTATAAAGAAGACCGCTTTTAAGATAACAAGAGTTGGACAACTTATTGCCACTGAAGCTTCAGAAAAGTTGGGAGTGCCATTTGGAACTGTAGATTTATCTCTTGCACCAACTCCAGCTATAGGGGATAGCGTGGCAAGAATTTTAGAAGAAATAGGACTTGAAAGCTGTGGTTGTCATGGAACTACTGCTGCCTTAGCACTTTTAAATGATGCTGTTAAAAAAGGTGGTATTATGGCCGCTTACCATGTAGGAGGACTTAGTGGTGCATTTATTCCTGTAAGTGAAGATGAGGGAATGATTAACGCTGTATCTGTTGGTTCTTTGAATATAGAAAAATTAGAGGCTATGACATGTGTATGCTCAGTAGGTCTTGATATGATAGCCATTCCAGGAGATACACCAGCAGAAACAATATCTGCAATCATTGCAGATGAAGCTGCTATTGGGGTTATAAATAATAAAACTACAGGAGTAAGAATAATTCCTGTTTATGGCAAAAACCTTGGAGACCAGGTAGAATTTGGAGGCTTACTTGGTAGAGCTCCTCTTATGGCAGTAAGTAAATTTTCAAGTACGGATTTTATAAATCGTGGAGGAAGAATTCCAGCTCCAGTTCACAGTTTTAAGAATTAGAAAGAAGAAGTAACGAAGGTGCAAGGCATATGCCTTGCACCTTTTGTATAGTATCCTGTATTCTTAGATGTAAGATTTTTTATTATAATATTGAGTACCTAAATTGCATATAATCAGGGGGACGATATGAGTAAGAAAAAGTTTAAATCCGCTATTTATTCTATATTAATCTTAATTTTATATGGTTTATTTTAAAGTAAGTGCAAACTCAGTTGAGTATAGAATCAAGGAATTGTAAGAGAAAAGTATTGCGTAATCTTTATATATTTACTTTCAAAAATATATTAAAACATAGCTAAAAATATAAATTTATTAGTTTGAGGGAATTATTAACATTTCATGATTTACGCGTTGTTGATTTTTCCGACGTATAGTGTTATAGTATAGAAAATATTTGAGATTTGAGGTGAAAAGATGATTCAATTTTCTTGCTAATTTTTAAAGTACAATATGACAGAACGGAAAGCAGATATGTTTTGCTTGTTTTGTTGTACTTATGCAAGAAAGTTGTTCTTCTTTCTCTTAATATATATTCCTGTGTTATGCTATAATTATTAGTTTAACTATGTATATTTATGAGCTGTAAGAATGAAAATTTCTTGCGGCTCTTATTTTTTTACAAACAATGATAATATGAAGGAGGGATAATATGATGAATAATAAAGACACTGTGATAACACATGATAATCTCCATACAGAGCCGGATACTGCAGGCGACATTTGTATGGAGTAATACTAGTCGCCAATCGTTCCGACTTTGTTATTTGTACTATTAAATTACAAGGGAGGACAAAAATATGTCTTTAATAAATATTACAAACTTAACCTTTGCTTATGAAGGCTGCTATGATACTATTTTTGAAAATGTGAGTTTTCAAATTGATACAGATTGGAAACTTGGTTTTACAGGAAGAAATGGAAGAGGAAAAACTACTTTTCTAAATATTTTACTTGGGAAATACGAATATAAAGGAAATATTTCTGCTAATGTAACTTTTGAATATTTTCCTTATGAGGTGCAGGAACAAGAATTATTCACAATAGATATAATAAGGGAAATCAGTCCAAATTCAATGGATTGGGAAATAATGAAAGAATTATCGTTGTTGGATGTAGACGATGATGTTTTATACAGACAGTTTTATACACTATCAAAAGGTGAGCAGACCAAAGCATTACTTGCTGCTTTGTTTTTGAAGGAGAACTCATTCTTACTTATTGATGAGCCTACAAATCACTTGGACGTTGAAGCTAGAAAAAAACTTAGTAATTACTTGAGAAAAAAGAAAGGATTTATTTTGATATCTCATGATAGACTTTTTCTAGACAATTGTGTTGATCATATTTTGGCCATTAATAAAACTAATATTGAAATACAAAAAGGAAATTTTTCTTCATGGTGGAGAAACAAAGAGTTACAAGATGGTTTTGAACTTGCAGAAAACGAAAAACTGAAAAAGGATATAAGCCGACTTTCGTCTTCGGTGAAACGTACATCTGCATGGTCAGATAGTGTGGAAAGTAGCAAGAATGGAACTACTAATTCGGGGAGTAAATTAGATAAAGGGTATGTTGGACACAAAGCGGCAAAAATGATGAAACGTGCTAAGAATATAGAATCAAGACAACAAAACATGATTGAGAAAAAATCAAAACTGCTTAAAAACATTGAAAGTAAGGAAAGGTTAGAAATAGTACCGCTTACTTTTCATCATAATAAGATTGTGGATATTATGGATGTTTCAATTTATTATGATGATAGAAGTATTTGTAAAGGTGTGAACTTTACTATAGAACAAGGGGATAGAATTGCTATTCAGGGAAAGAATGGTAGTGGAAAATCAAGTATTTTGAAATTGATTTATGGGCAAGATATTCCTCATAATGGAATTGTGAGAAATAATAATCAGTTAATAATTTCGTATGTTTCGCAGGATACATCAGATTTATATGGCAGTTTATCTGAGTATGCAAATAAACAGTGTATTGATGAAAGTTTATTTAAATCGATTCTTAGAAAACTTGATTTTTCAAGAGAACAGTTTGAAAAGAATATTGAGAATTTTAGTGGAGGACAGAAGAAGAAAGTATTGATTGCAAAAAGTTTGTGTGAACAGGCACATTTGTATATTTGGGATGAACCATTGAATTTTATTGATGTCATTTCTCGTATGCAGATTGAGGAATTGTTGCTTGAATATCAACCGACAATTTTGTTTGTTGAGCATGATTGTGCATTTTGTGAGAAGGTTGCTACTAAAACGATAAAACTGTAAATGATAAAAACACAATAGGCTCCATGCAAAGCCAGATGCATTTCATGCATTCTTCACACGATGAACAACGCCATGCATCATGGTTTCAGTATATATTAATGAATTTGTAAAATAATTAGGTCGTATCTCAAAAGATACGGCCTTTTTTGTTTTTGAAAATATTTTTCAAAAACCCCTTATAAATTGGAAGGAATTAGTATACAATGAATTGGAACATATGTTCGAAGGGTGAAAAATTGAGATTATTAAAATGAAAGTAATTGCAAAGCCAATTGAGGTTATTTCATATACAAATAATAAAGGTGATATAAAACCTTTGAGGTTTAGAATTGAAGGAGAAGATAGTACAGGTAAAGTAATAAAAGTAGATAACGTTATAATCAAAGAACATGAAAAGTTAGCAGGTAATCCAATGTTAGTATTTAAATGCCAAAGTTTGATTGACGATGTAGAAAAGCAGTTTGAAATTAAGTATGATCTTAGAACTTGTAAATGGATATTATATAAAATTTAGATATACAAGTGTAACCGAGGAAAATAACCTCGGTTTTTGTTTGCAAAAAATTATAAAAATCTGTTTACACAAAGGCGAGAGGGATAATATGAGTTACTTTTGAAAAAAATGCGTTAACCTAAAAAAAAACAAGGTTGACAATTCTGATTTGATTTATTATTATTTTCATAGAAGATAGAAGGAGGAGATTTTATGAAAAATATACGGGATTTAATCTTAGTTGCTATGTTTGCAGCACTAACCGCAATTGGAGCATTTATAAAAATACCAGTACCATATGTACCGTTTACACTTCAATATTTATTTTGTGCTTTGGCTGGAATGATTTTAGGATCAAAATTAGGGGCTTTATCACAAATAGTTTATGTAGCAATTGGACTTGCTGGTTTACCAGTATTTACTGAAGGTGGAGGTATAAGCTACATATTTAAACCTACATTTGGATATCTTATAGGATTTATTGTAGCAGCTTATGTAATAGGTAAAATAAAAGAGAATATAAAAGAGCTGAATGTTATAAAGGCTATAGGCATATTGCTTGCAGGGTTATTTTTCATATACTTATTTGGAGTTGTATACTTGTATATTAGTTATAATTTGTACTTAGGAATAAATACTACTTTTCATTTTGCGTTTTTTTATGGTTTTGTAGTCTGTATAGCTGGAGATTTGGTATTAACAGTATTTGCAGCTTACATTTCAGTGAAAGTATTGCAACTATTAAAGAAAAGTGGATACATACAATAAAAAGGTGGGGGAATAGAAAATGATAGAATTTATTAAAGAAATAAAGAAAAAGGTTTTAGAAGAAAAAGACATTACTTTTGAAGAAGCTATGAGGTTATCGACTATTGATGAAAAAGAAGATTTAGAACAATTATGCAGTAGTGCAAATAAAGTACGAGAAATTTTTCTAGGTAAAGAAATAGACTTTTGTACCATTATGAATGCAAAGTCAGGACGTTGTTCTGAGGATTGCAAATTTTGCACTCAATCTGCTCACTATAAAACAGATATTGATGTATATGGGTTGGTTTCAAAGGAATCTGTCATAAAATTGGCAAACGAAAATGAAAGTGAAGGAGTAAATAGATTTTCTTTAGTTACAAGTGGTAGAGGACTTGATGGTATTGATTTTGAAAAGGTTCTAGATATATATGAAGTACTTAATAAGGAATTAAAAATGGATTTATGTGCTTCATTAGGAATAATAGATTATGGGCAATTTGTTAAGTTGAAAGATAAGCGAATAACTATGTATCATCATAATTTAGAAACTAGCAGAGGTTATTATAAAAATATTTGTACAACCCACAGTTATGATGAAAGAATAGATACTATAAATGCAGCTAAGAAGGCTGGTTTGGATATCTGCTCAGGTGGAATAATTGGACTTGGAGAAAGTTTTGAAGATAGAATTAATTTAGCTTTTGAATTAAAGGAGTTAGGAGTTAAATCTATTCCGATAAATATATTAAATCCTATTAAAGGAACACCTTTAGAAAATGCAAAAAGTTTAAGTCAGGAAGAAATATTAAAGACCATTGCAATTTTTAGATTAATAAACCCAAAAGCCTTTATACGATTAGCGGCAGGAAGAAACCTTATTAATGAATTTGGGAAGGATTGCTTTAATTCAGGAGCAAATGCTACAATCACAGGAAATTATCTAACAACATCAGGAAATAAGATATGTGATGATATGAAAATGATAAAGGAATTAAAGCTGGAGGTTAGGAAAAATGGCTAGAGGCATATTTGTAGTTGGAACAGATACTGATGTAGGCAAAACAATTGTAACTGCTGGCCTTATGCATATTTTAAGAAGTAATGATTACAATGCTACATATTTTAAAGCTGCATTAAGCGGTGCATTAAAAAGAGGTAGTAAACTTATCCCAGGTGATACGGAGCTTGTAAGTAAAGTAAGTAAATTAGAAGAATCTTATGAAAACACAACACCTTATATTTATAAGGCGGCTGTAAGTCCCCACCTTGCCGCAAGATTAGAAAACAATCCTATGAATTTAGAAATTGTACAAGAAAAATATGCTTATTTAAAAAATAAATATGATTATATAATTGCTGAAGGTAGTGGAGGGATAGTATGTCCATTAATCGATGATGGCAGAGGGTTGTATAAGCTAGAGGATCTCATTAATGAATTAAATATGAGTGTTATTATCGTTGCAAGAGCTGGAGTTGGAACAATAAATCATTCAGTATTGACAGTAAAATACATAAAAAGCTTAGGAATTAAAATTAAAGGTATCATAATAAACAACTATAAAGAAGAAATGATTTATGATGATAATATAAATATGATAGAGAAACTTACTAACATACCTGTTATAGGAAAATTTAAAACTATTGAAAATCTAGAAAATAACAAAATAGAAGCTATAAGAATAAATGCAGAAGAAGCTTTTAATGTTCTGAAGGTATTAGAATTTATGGAAGAATTATAATAAGGATGGTATATGAATATGAATGATTATGTTAAAAAAGATTTGAAATATATATGGCATCCTTGTAGTCAAATGAAAGACTATGAGGAGCTTAAACCAATAGTAATAGAAAAGGGAGAAGGAGTTTGGCTATACGATATTGAAGGAAATAAATATTTAGACTGTATATCATCTTGGTGGACAAATACACTAGGCCATAGTAATAAGAGAATAAATGAAGCTATAAAAAAACAGATAGATAATATTGAACATGTTATATTTGCTAATTTTTCTAACAAACCTGCTATTGAATTAGCTGAGAAGCTTGTAAATATAACACCTGATAAACTTACAAAAGTATTTTTTTCTGACAATGGTTCATCTGCAGTAGAAATAGCTTTGAAGATGAGTTTCCATTATAATATGCAGAAGGGAAAAATTAAAAAGAAGAGATTTGTTGCTTTAAGTGGTGCATATCATGGAGAAACAATGGGTGCCTTATCTGTTTGTGATATCGATGAATATAACATGATATACAAGCCTCTTCTTTTGGACACCATAAGAGTAGCTGGACCTGATTGCTATAGATGTGAATATGGATGTAATAGAGATAACTGTAATGCTGAGTGCTTTGAAGAAATGGAAAAATGCATAATGAAAAATCATGAAGAGATAAGTGCTGTTATAGTTGAACCTATGGTTCAAGGAGCTGCAGGTATGAAGATCTATTCAAGTATTTATTTAAAGAAGCTTAGAGACCTTTGTGATGAATATGATATACATCTTATTGCAGATGAAATTGCAATGGGATTTGGTAGGACGGGGGAAATGTTTGCTTGTAATCATGCTAAAATAAGCCCGGATTTTATGTGCCTTTCAAAAGGAATTTCTGCTGGATATATGCCAATGTCTGTTGTTATGACAACAGAGGAAGTATATGATTGCTTTTATGGTGATTACAATGAGCGAAAATCATTTCTACATAGTCATACTTATTCAGGTAATGCTCTTGGTTGTGCCATTGCTTTAGAAAATCTCAAGATATTTGAAGAAGATAATATTATAAAAATTAGCAAAGAAAAAGGTAAATTAATAAGAGAACTCACACTAGAAAAATCAAGATATTCAAAACATGTAGGTGAAGTGAGAAGCATAGGTATGATAACGGCTATTGAAATAGTAAAAGATAATATTACAAAAGAATGTCATCCATGGCAAATGAGAGTAGGGTATGAGATTTACAAAATTGCTCTTTCTAAGGGACTATTATTAAGGCCAATGGGGAATGTGCTATATTTTATTCCGCCATACATTATCGGTGAAGAAGAGATAAAGTTTATGGTAGATACATGCTTTAATAGTATTGAAGAATATTTTATAGGGAGTAACCTATAAGTTAAGATATAGTGGCATCACAAAACATGCTGTATTTAGTTTATAGATAGCTACGTAATTTTAATATTGTGAAATAAGGAGGGATAATTTTCCCTCCTTTTCTTGCTAGTCTTCAGCAGCTTGTGCATCTGCTTTAGTGTTGTGAACTGTACCACGTGGGTGCTCAGGCGGTGCATAAATAGCGTATAATTTAAGTGGTGTATTACCTGTATTTATTATATTGTGCCACTTACCAGCAGGAATCATTATTGCAGAGTTATCAGAAATATTTCTTTGATAATCCAATCTATCTCTTCTGTCACCCATTTGAACGAGACCATGGCCTTTTTCAACACGTATAAATTGATCGCCATCTTGATGAACTTCTAAACCTATGTCATCTCCAACAGCTATGCTCATTAATGTAACTTGCAAATTTTCTCCTGTCCATAAAGCTGTACGGAATGTATTGTTTTGAATAGTAGCATCTTCAATATTAACTACAAATGGATCTGGTCCATAATCTTTAAATTGAGGAAACTGGTTTGGATACATTGGTGAATTAAACCAATAAGGATTTGGAAACATTTGATAAAACTGATACATATTGTATGGATTAAACATTGGTGTGTTAGAGTAGCAAGCACCTACTGATTGTTTATAATAATTATTCATATTATTATTATTCATTCCTTTCATGGTCTTTTAAAATTATAATATGATATAAGGTTTAAAAATGTGTTTTTATTATACAGTAAATGTACATTCTATTTTATATTCCCACAAACTTATTTAGGGGAATTTTTTTTGCTTATTTTATAATGCATAAGATTTGATTAGGGTAGCAACTCATGGGGGACATGCATAATATATAGTAGTACAAAAGGGGGTGTAATATATGGAAAAATTAAATCCCGAAAAACTTAATGTGGAATTCAGATCTGGTGTAACCACCACTGAGCCAATTATACCACGACGTTACACATTAACTCATTCTGACATAACTGCTGAACTATTTCTAACTATAGGTCCAGAGTATGCATATGATAAAATCACTTGGATGAGAGATGAGGTATTAGCAGAATGGAGAATATATAACGGATATCTAACTCTTTATGTATACGTTTATGTAGGTAATTTTGGTCCAATTATGAATGCTATACGTAATGCTATTTTTGTTCGTGAATTACCTTTAGCATTGGAAGCTATAATCTATGGAGATGGTGAATTTTTTATTGCACATCCAGAATTGGATAATGCACCTATATTGATACAATTTAGTTCAGAAGATCCTAACTACAACCGATTTGAATACTGGGGAACCCCTATGGACTATAAATAGAGTCAAAAAAACAGCACTAGATTTTAGCGCTGTTTTTTTGAAAATAAGATTGCACGATCCCAGATAATATCAAATAATGCAGGGCCAACTAGAGTTTTTTTATCAACATAAATCCTAAAAGCTACAAAAGCGTCCTTATTGTTATCAACACCGTATGCTTTTCCAGATGGATTTCCAGTACTATAAGGTACTACAATTCCATCATCATCAGCCTTTCTTGTAAACTTACATACATAATAGTATTTTTGGTTTTGATAACCCTCAGGGAAATATTCAGCTGCAGAATTTTGGAACTGTAAGGAAATTTGTGCTACGGCAACTCCATTAAAAAGCTCATATCCGTAGAAACTAGCGTTATTAAATACTACTTTTCCCGTTTGTACGTGGTTAACTCCATATAATATAACAAAATCATCATCAGAATTTAATTGGAAATTTTCTGTTTTAACATAATTTGCATCTCTATTATCTCCTACAGTATCAAAATCTAATACTGTTGACTCGTAACCATCAGGTACCCACATATTTTTATTAAGATCTAAATTAAGCTCTACATGATCGTATTCTTCATTTCCATATTTATTAATTATCTCATTTCTTAGATAAGCAAGCTCATTTCTTGCATTTGGAAGAATTTTAAATTCAGTAATGCCTGTTTCCCTAGGCTTAAGAGCTGGTACTGGCCAAGGATTTAAATTATTAACAGGGCGTCTTGGGGTAATGCGAAGAACCTTGAAATATTTTCTAAGATCATCAAGATATTGGGAGCCCATATTTTGATCTTGCCAAACTATAGCCCTCATAACAAACATAAAGGTATCCCTACCTTTTTCAAGACCCATATTAACAAGTCCCATAGGAATGTTGTCATCATTCATAATATCTGGACTAAAACCAGATACATTAAGGGCGTCACGCATTTGTTTATTTATTCCTCTGTCTGCAGTACTAATAATAATGGTATTGCTTAAAAAAGAATTTCCATATATTCCTTTTGGAGTATTAGAAGTCCATATATTAAAATTATTCAATTGGTCTCCTAGGCTGTTAAAAAGCCTATGATATTCACCAGTATATTCATCTCCTATCATAATAGCTTTGCTAGCTACTGTAGTATCTTTAGTGTATTCTTTTTCTAGTTGATTTTGGGTAAATCCAATATAACTTCTAAAACCAAAATAACATGTTGGTGGAGGTGTCTTCCCAATTAATACAATAGCCTCATCAGGGCGTAGTTTATAGGTAAGCCCTGGAATTCCATAAGTTATATTGGCTGGATAATTATTTGGGTTATTAGGATTGTATCCTATTGGAGGCTTCTCTCCTTTTGCTGGATCCTGGTTTGGAGCTGGTGGAAGCATACACATTGCATATGGAGCACCTGCGTGATTTCCAACACAATCCTCAAATACACCAATACTGCACAGCTTTAGAATGTCAAAATATCTTAATTCTCCTTCTTGAACAATAAAGCCTCTTCTATTTAGTGTAGAGATAAAATCATTTATATTTCCAGTTTTGTCATTATTAACTGGAAAGTGCTGTGGTGTATACATTGGTGGATTGTAATAAGGATATTGGTTATAAAAGTACATATTAATCATTCCTTTCATAGAAGTATATATTAAAATATGATTAATATTTAGGTGATGTGCTTGACTTAAAGAAATACAGTGTTTCATAAACTATAGGTTAACAAATCAAATGAATAACATATTGTATTAGTAACAAAGAAATTTATGCGAAAGGAGAATACAAATTGAATAGATCATTACTTGACTTACTTAGACAGGGCGGATATATACTATATGTTAGACATGGAGAAGCAATAGTAGGAGAAGACCAGCCTAATTTAAATTTTTGGTACTGTTCTACCCAAAGAAATCTTTCTGAATTAGGTAGACTACAATCTATTTATTATGGGCAGACTCTTCGAAATTTACAAATTCCTATTAGTTATCCAATTCTAGCAAGCCCTTATTGTAGAACTATAGAAACTGCACAATTGGCCTTTGGAATGGGAAATATTCAAATTAACCTATATTTGTTTGAAATTCATAAATTGAATGAAAATTTATCAAGTGAAGAGAAACAAAGAATACTAGACTATATTAAGTCAATGTTTGAAATAAAACCTCCTGAGGGAATTAATAAGGTTATTATTGCTCATACTTTTAAAGAAGATATTGGTTTGGGTGAAATCCCAAATATGGGAACAGTAATTGTTAAGCCTCTAGGACCTGGAAATGGTTATGAAGTTGTTGGTAGATTATCATTAGAAGATTTAGGGAATTATAGCATGAATAACTAAATACGAAGAGAGCTTCCTTAATTTTAGGGAGCTTTTTTATGGAATTTGCATTGATGAAGTGAAAAAACTGGGATATAATGTATAAAAATATATGTATTTTTTATATAAATTTATATTAAGATAATAACAATACATAAAATATTAAAATATAAAGGAGATAGCCATGTCATTAATTAAAGTTGCAAATATTCAAATGAATGTTAATGAAAATAAAGATGAAAATTTTAAAACTGTAGAAAAGTACCTTGAAATTGTTTCAAAAGAAAATGTGGATTTAGTATTATTACCTGAAATGTTTAATTGTCCTTATGAAACTAGTAACTTTCCAATCTATGCAGAGGAAGAAGGTGGCTCAAGTTGGCAAAAATGCGCGTCACTTGCTAAAAAATACAATATTTATCTTGCTGCTGGTTCTATGCCGGAGAAAGACTCATCAGGACATGTGTATAACACTGCATATATTTTTGACAGACAAGGAAATCAAATTGGCAAACACAGAAAAGCACATCTCTTTGATATAAGTATTAAAGGTGGCCAAACATTTAAAGAGTCAGATACATTAACAGCTGGAGACAAAGCTACTGTATTTGAAACAGAATTCGGAACTATGGGAATTTGTATATGTTATGATTTTAGATTTCCTGAGTTAATGAGACTAATGGTTGACAGGGGAGCTAAGGTAATTTTAGTCCCTGGAGCCTTTAATATGACTACTGGACCTGCTCATTGGGAGATATTGTTCCGTAACAGAGCATTGGATAATCAAGTTTTTGTTATGGGTACGGCTCCAGCAAGAAATGAAGATTCTGGATATATATCATATGGGCATTCTATAGTAGTATCACCATGGGGCAATATCATAGAACAAATGGAAGAAAAAGAAGGGTATATAATAAATGAGTTGGATTTAAGCCAAGTAGATAAAGTTCGCGAAGAATTACCATTACTTTTACATAGAAGAAAAGACATGTATAAACTGACAGAATTATAATAATAAAGTCCAATTGAAAAAAATCATAATGGGTAGGTGGTAGACTTATGAAAGATATTACTGTGCTTGTAACAGATTGGTGCCCTCATTGTAAAAAAGCGATTAAATGGATTAATGAAGTAAAGAAAGAGAATCCGAAATATAAAGACATTAAGGTAGAAATCATTGATGAAGAAAAGAATCCTGAAATTGCTAAGAAGTACGATTACTATTATGTTCCAACTTACTATGTAGGAGATCGTAAGGTTTTTGAAGGTGGTACTACTAAAGATATTGTACTTAAAGTTTTTGAAGAAGCCAGTAAATAAGTCTCTAAATGAATTTGTATAAAGTTTAATAGCTATATTGAAGGTGATAAAATGATGAAAATTTTTAGAAGTATTATGATTTTTATATTTGCATTTATTATAATTACATGTTTCCCATAGCAGGTAAATGCAGAAGAAGACTTAGAAATTCCGCAATGGATGATAAATGCAAATCTTATTGAAAATGGAGATCTAAACATTGTAGAAGATATTACATTTAAGTTTAATGATGAATTTAATGGTGTATTTAGAGAAATTGTACTTAATAAAACTTCAGGAGTGTCAGATATTAAGGTACAAGAACTAATAGGAACTTCCACAAGGGAATATTCTCAGGTTGAGGATGCCCAAAAAGGAGATTCAGATGTATTTTTAACAAAAGAAGAAAATGATAAAATCATTATTCAAATATTTTCTCCTTCAGAAAACCAACAAAAGAAATTTAGAATAAGTTATTTAGTAAAAAATGTAGCAATAAAATATAACGACACAGGAGAATTATATTATAAATTTTTAGGAGATGAAAATGAAACGCCAATAGGAAGTTTTATTGTTAGTATTAAACTTCCTCAATCTGATACAAATAATAAAGTAAAGGTTTTTGCTCATGGGCCATTAAATGGGCAAATTAACAAAGAAAATAATACTACATATTCCTTATATGTGGATAATGCACCTTCAGGCACTTTTATTGAAGGAAGAATGCTTTTTCCAAGGGAGTTTATTCCTCTATCAAATAATGTTCAAAATATAGATAATTATTCTAATATAATAGAGGAAGAAGAGGCTTTTCAAAATAAATTAATAGAAGATAAAATAAAAAAGGCAAAAATAAAAAGTGTTCTAGAAAATCTATCTATTTGGACATCTGGATTTGGCTTTGTGGCATTTCTTATTTTCCTTACTTCATTTAGAAGAAAAGATAAATATCAAAGTGAGGAATATACTAGTATACCTGAGGATTGTACACCTGCTATAGCTTCTTATATAACAGGTACAATTATAAGTACTAATACTATATTTGCAACTATCCTAGATCTTTTTAGGAAGGGATACTTAAGAATAAATGAGATAGAAGGTAAACAAGACCAATATGTTATAACTAAAATTAAAAAAGAAGATTATTCATTATTAAACCATGAAAAACACTTTATGAACTGGTTGTTTAATAAAATGGGAAATGGAGATTCTGTAAGTACTAAGGAAATAGAAAGCTTTAGTAAAAATTCTGCTTCTAGATTTGTAAGCTTATTTACTGAATGGAAAAATAAAATAAAAGAAGATATTGCACTTAAAGGGTATTACGACAAAAGCAAAAGAAAGTATGGAGTATTTTTATTAATATCATGCGTTGTATTCTTCACATTAGGGGTATTTAGTTTAGTTTATGGAAGCTTGTTTGGATTGGCTAGCTTAGCCATTTCTGTAATATTTCTTATATACGGAATAATGTTGTTATATAGGCTTTCAGATTATGGATATCAACAATATAAGAATTGGATTAGTTTTAAGAAGTACATGAAGAAATATAATGAAGATTTATCTATAGAGGATTTTATGAAGTATTCTTCAGATGTATCCTTAATTTATACATTGAGTTTAGACGTAGGAAAAAAATTAACTGGATTTAATTATAATAAATCTAATTATTCTAATGAGTTATATTCTCATAATGGTTGGTTAATATGGTATATCTTATTTATGAATAATGAAAACAATGCCTTTAATAAGAGTATGAATAGTTCATTTGGAGGCACAACAAGTTCATATTCTGGAGGAGGCTTCTCTGGTGGCGGTGGCGGAGGCGCTGGCGGCGGTGGAGCAGGTGGATTTTAGTAAAAACCGGGGAAAATAATCCTCGGTTTTTTAGCTTCTAGAAGTTAGATAAGATTATGGGAAATAGTATAACTGGACAATGTAAAATATAAGAGTTATACTATAAGGTATGCTTTCATATACAGCATAATTTATTAATTACAATCAAAATTAAAATCAAAAGGAGAAATACTATTGTTATTTGAAAATTTAAATATAATTCAGCCTATACAAAAGGCTTTAAAAACTGAAGGATATACTAAAGCTACACCAATACAGGAAAAAGCTATTCCATCATTACTTGAAGGAATGGATTTATTAGGGTGCGCTCAAACAGGTACTGGAAAGACAGCAGCATTTGCCATACCAATTTTACAAGGTCTTTCATCTGGGCCAAAAAACTTTAGAGGAAAGAGACAAATAAAAGCGTTAATATTAGCTCCAACAAGAGAACTTGCAATTCAAATAGGAGATAGTTTTGAAGCTTATGGGAAACATTTAGGCCTTAGAACACTAGTGATATTTGGTGGTGTATCTCAGCATCCTCAGACGAAATCTCTAGATAGAGGAGTTGATATTCTAGTTGCAACTCCAGGTAGATTACTTGACTTAATTAATCAAAAGTTTGTTTCACTAATTAACATAAAATACTTTGTACTTGATGAAGCAGATCACATGCTTGATATGGGAATGCTTCCAGATGTAAGAAGAATAATGAAATATATTCCAACTGTGAGACAAACTATGTTTTTCTCTGCTACTATGCCTACTGAAATTGAAAAACTTGCAAATGAGCTACTGACAAACCCAGTAAAGGTAGAAATAACACCTGTATCTTCTACAGTTGATATAATAAAACAATCAGTTTATTACGTAAACAAAAGTAATAAGACATCATTATTAATTAATTTATTAAACAACAAACCTATAAATTCTGTCTTAGTATTTTCTAGAACAAAACATGGAGCTGATAAAATAGTTAGAGCTTTAGATGTTGCTGGACTTAAAGCCCAAGCCATTCATGGAAATAAATCTCAAAATGCAAGACAGTTAGCTTTAAATAATTTTAAAGAAGGAAAAATAAGAATATTGGTTGCAACAGATATTGCAGCTCGTGGAATAGATATAGATGAATTATCCCATGTAATTAATTTTGATTTACCAGAAGTTCCAGAAACCTATGTTCACAGAATAGGCCGTACTGGAAGAGCAGGACATGGAGGGGTTGCTATTTCTTTTTGCGATCAAGAACAAAAGCCTTTATTACATGAAATTGAAAAACTAATATCAAAATCAGTACCTGTAGTTGAAGAGAACCCGTTCCCATTAGTAGAGATGCCTCTTGAATTAAAAGAAGTACGTACTAAAAGACCTTCGACTCCAAGAACTGCTGCGCCTAATAATAGAAGAGGCAAGGTAAAAGATTCGTCAAAGAATAATACAGGAAAAAGTGATAGAACTCGCTATTATTCTAAAAAGAAGAAAAAGGAAAGTAATAGTGAAAGACCAAACTAATAATTAAGTAAATGCAAGGAGTTACCCATATGGAACAACAGCCCAAATTCAAATGTTACTATCTAGGGAAAACTTATCCTTTATATACAAAAGTAGATCCATCGATAAAAAAGATTATTATAGAATGGGATGGTAAATCATTTGTATGTACCAGCCCACAAGAGGATGACACTGATATTGTAGGTGCTCTACAATCTTTTTATAAAAAAGCAAGTAGAAAATTAATTGAAGAAAGATTGAAATTATACCAGCCAAACTTTAAAGTAAAATACAAATCTTTCTCAATAGAAAGCCATAAAAACAAATGGGGAAGTTGTAGTTCAAAGAGAGACCTAACTTTCCATTGGCAATTAATCTTATTTCCATTAGATGCCATTGACTATGTAGTTGTACATGAGCTTTGTCATTTGATGCACATGAATCATGACCGCTCATTTTGGCGTTTAGTAGGAAAAGTATATCCAAACTACAAAGAAGCTATGGCTATTTTAGGTACGGAAAAAACTAGAGATGTTTAGAAACTATCTATAAATAAATCATTAGAATTTTAAAAGCCACGATACCTAGTATCGTGGATTTTTGAGTTTTAGATATATGAAAATACTTCACCTAAACGCTTCATACCCTCTTCTATATTTTCAGGAGTATTGGAAGAGAAGTTTAAACGCAGTGAATTTTTACCATCTTCTGGATTGATAAAAAATGGCTTTCCTGGAACAAAGGCAACTTTATATTCTTGCGTTGCTTTTTGTAACAGTGCTTGAAGATCAGGCTCACCAGGAAGTTCTGCCCATATGAAGAGACCTCCTTCAGGTTGAGTATATTTAGTGCCAGTTGGGAAATATTTTTTAATACCCTCTAGCATTGTATCTAATCGCTTAGCGTACATCGGTGTAATAGCATTGAGATGTCCTGGAAGTAGACCACGATTTAAAAATTCAGCACAAATCGCCTGTGTTAAATTTGTTGTATGGGTATCTGAACATTGTTTTGCAACAGTGATTTTTTCAATAATTTCTGGTTCTGCAATAACTGTACCAACGCGAAGACCAGGAGAGATAATCTTAGAAAAACTATTTAAAAAAATCACATGTCCAGTTTGATCAAAAGATTTAATAGGTGGCAAAGCTTCACCCCTATATCTCAAATCACAATAAGGGTCATCTTCCATTACAATAACATTATATGTAGAAGCAAGTTCTGCTATTTTTTTACGTCGTTGTAGCGGCAATGTCTTGCCAGTTGGATTTTGAAATGTTGGAATAGAATAAAGCATTTTAGGATTATATTTTTTCATCTTTGATTCCAAATCCTCCATAATCATTCCATGCTCATCTGTTTCAACAGCTACGCATTTTACAAAATACTTATTAAATACCATCAAAGTACCTAAAAAAGTAGGAGCTTCTACTAATACAACATCGCCAGGATCTAAAAATACATCTGCAGATAATTGAATACCCTGAGTGGCACCAGTAGTAGTAATTACATTCTCTAATGAAGCTTTTACGCCTTTTGGGTAGGCAATATGTTCCAAATAAGCTTCTCTTAATGGTTTCCAACCTTCTGTTACACCATATTGGAGTACCTGATTTCCGTTGTCTTTCAAGGCTTTGTCTACGATACCTCTAATTATGTCAATTGGAAAAGATTCTTTTGCAGGACTTCCTCCTCCAAAGGATATAATTTCAGGATCTCCCATCAATTTTAGGATTTCTTTAACTGCACCAGCTGATACGTTATCCATACATTTTGCAAAATTATACATAGTTATGCCCCTTTCAAAATCATCTATATAACAAGTTATGAACTTTTAAAACAAGTTATGAATTTTTTTATATATTTAAAATACAAATTGAAATGTTTAATATAATAATTAATAATTTTAAAATATTTAAATATATAAATTAAAATATTTAACTTACGCATTGATTAATCTGAAAATTGATGTTATTATAAAAATATAGCAAAGGGGATGAAATTTATGGCATATAGATTAATAAGCAAATGTCCAGTCTGCAATGATAATCTAAGGGTTGTTAAACTTAAATGTAATAAATGCAGCACTGTAATCGAAAATGAATTTGAACTTTCTAAGTTTGAATACCTGGAAGAAGACCATCTTAACTTTATGGAAGTATTCTTAAAGTGTAGAGGAAATATTAAAGATGTTGAAAAAGAGTTGGGTATATCCTATCCAACTGTAAGGGCTAAGCTTGATGAAGTTATTTCTGCTCTTGGTTATACCTTGGTAAAAAAGCCTACACCTGATAATAAGGAGACGCTTGATCTTCTTGAAAAAGGAGAAATTTCAGTCGATCAAGCGATAAAAATGATGAAAGAAAATTAAAATAAGGAAGGATGGTTAAAAAATGAAAGAAGAAATTAGAAGAATTTTTAAAATGGTTGAAGACGGAAAAATTGATTCTGATAAGGCTGTAGAACTTATTGAAGCTATTAACAAGTCTACTGAATCACACCAGTTACCTGTATCAGGAAATTCAGAGAAAATGCTTAGAGTTAGAGTATTATCGTCTACAGACGATACTGTAAATGTAAATGTCCCTATCAAGTTTTTGAAGGCAATAGGAAATGCTGTTAATAATATTAAGATACCAGGAATTTCAGATCAAGAGGGAATAGATATAAGAATGATTATGGATGCAATTGACTCAGGACTTGAGGGAAAAATAGTGGATGTAAAAAGTAGCAATGGAGACATAGTAGAAGTTACTATAGAATAATAAACTGTTAATCGTAGCATATCTATTAAATGAAAGGAAGAATAAAGTTGAAGATTTATGTAAAGCTTGACAGTGGGAGAAGTTTTAAAATACTGGCGCCAATAAGTATTGTGAAGGCAGTTCTTGGTTTTGGAGGTTTTGGAGTATCATTTGCTAAAAGGTATATCCCTGAAGAGCAAAGACAATATGTTGATAGTATTGATTTTAAGGAGCTTAGAAAAGGTATTGATGTTTTAAAGGACTATAAAGGTTTGACAATGGTGGATGTAAAAGCTGGAGACGGAACAGAGGTAAAAGTAGTTATTTAGGAGACGGATTTCGTAGATTTATATACCTAGTTCTTACTTATAAGGGTAAGATAGCGTAAATCATATATCATAGAATATAACCGCTGATTAAGGTGAAGTTAGTATCTTAGTTTGCGGTTTTTTATTTTCTACTAAATAATAATTTATATTTAGTAAACGGCATAAATTATTATATATAGAAAATATAGGAGGTTACATTATCGGGGGGTATATTATGAATTTTAATTATAAAAAGGACCAAGAAAAAGTAGCTGTGGATTTAAGAAAAAATGCAACACGTAGAACAGGGTTAATAAATCAAGAAACATACAAAAAAATGAATTGGAGTAAAATAGAAAACGAAAACAACTTGGCAAAAGAAGGAATGATTGTTAATGGAGGATTGCCCGTAATTAGAAAAGAGGGTTCTTATATTCCTGCATGGGATTTAAGTAGATATTCTTTTTTATTTAACAACTATATACCTTCTACGGTTAATCCAAAACTGTGGGTACAAGGTAACTTAAATTTAAATACAGGACTGTTTAAGGTTACTGACAATATATATCAGGTTAGAGGTTTTGATTTTGCCAATATGACTTTGATTAAAGGAAATACTGGTTGGATTGTAATTGATTGTTTGAGTTCAAAAGAAACGGCGGAGGCGGCTCTAAGTTTTGCTAATAATTATTTTGGAGATATTCCTGTAAGTGCAGTTATTATTACCCATTCTCATGAAGACCACTATGGAGGAATATTAGGTGTTGTAGATAATTTTGCTAAAGAAGATATTGAGATTTATGCACCTCAAAATTTTATAAATTCCGCTTTAGAGGAGAATGTAACTGTTGGCGTTGCAATGTCTCGACGTGGTATTTATATGTATGGCGTAGAGTTACCTAAAGACGAGAAAGGTAAGATAGATAACGGAATTGGAAAAGGCACATCAACTGGAACGGTAACTTTCACAAGAAACATTAATGAAATTAATGAGGAATATACAGAAAAAGTAGTTGATGGTGTTGAAATGGAGTTTAAATTAGTTCTAAATACTGAAGCACCGTCAGAAATGTTTGTATATATACCAAGTGAACAATCTCTATGTATTGCGGAGGATTGTAATGCAACTCTTCATAATTTATTAACTTTAAGAGGTGCTAAAGTTAGAGACGCAGTTGCCTGGGCAAGAGGTATACAGAGCGCAATTGATTTATGGGGGGATACTCTAACTTCAGTGTTTGGAGTTCATAATTGGCCTCGTTTCGGAAATGAATCATGTATTGACTATCTGGAGAAACAAAGAGATTTATATCAATACATAAATGATCAAACTTTAAGGCTAATAAATAAAGGACATACAATAGAAGAGGTTGGAAGGATGGTTAAACTTCCTAATAGTCTTTCGGATGAATGGTACAATAGTGAATTTTATGGAACTGTCATCCATAATGCAAAGGCAGTTTATCAAAGGTATCTTGGCTGGTACAATGGAAATCCTGTTGATCTAAATAAATTACTACCAGAAGAATCAGCAAAAAAATACGTAGAATATATGGGTGGAGAGTATAGTGTTTTAGAAAAGGCTAGAAAGTCGTTCATGGACGGAGAATATCAATGGGTTGCAGAGGTTACTAAACAAGTTATATATGCAAACCCAAATAATAAAGATGCAAAGTTGCTTTGTGCTGATGCCTTAGAGCAATTAGGATATATTGCTGAATCAGGGCCTTGGAGAAATGAATATTTAATGGGTGCTCAGGAACTACGATATGGAGTTATTCCAATTAGTGGTTCGTTTATTTCTGAGGATGTATTAAACAATTTATCCATTGAAGATGTTATCTATTTACTTAGTATACGAATAGAAGGATTAAAAGCTGGTGATTTTGATTATAAAATTAATTTTGTTATTCCAGATAGAGAAGAAGTAGCTTCAACAGAGGTCAAGCGAGGAATATTTAGATATTTAAATAATGAGTTAGATGAAGATGTAGCTGTTACTGTTACTATGCCAAAAGAGATATTGTATGATTTAGCAACAACTAATAAAAAGATAGATAGTTCAAAGATAATAGTAGAGGGAGATATCAATAAGTGGAATATATTTTTAGATCTACAAGATACTATAAATCAAAGATTTAATATAATGACACCTGTATCAAAGTAGTTGATGAATATCAAAAAGTAAAGTTTATAGTCAAGAGTTGCTTTAGTATTAAGAAGTTCTTAATACTAAAGTAACTTTTTTTGTGCAATAAAAAAAAGCATATTGGTATGCCTTTGGTGTGTTGACAAATATATATAATCGTAATACAATTAAGGTTATGCAAGAAATCTAGTATAAATACCTATCAATATAATAATAACACAAAACTAATACAAAGTCAATATATATTTTCAAAAAGGGGATGATAAAAATGGCTTCATCAATTATATTAAGTTCATTAAATTCAAGCTTAAATACTATACAAAAAAATGAAATTCTACAAATGAATAGTGAATCAGAACAGTATGGATTAAGTTTAAGCAAAGATGATGTTGAAGAGATAATAAAATCACGAAAGCATACATTACAAAGCTATGGAAGAATAGATCTAAATATAAACGTAACAAAGCAGCTTATAGAGAATTTGTATATATCTCAATATACTGACAAGGATGATTATGTGGAGTTAATAAATGATTTGCAGGACATTTTTTATTATTTGAAAAATGAAACTTTAGATGAAATAAGCGATATAGAGATATTAGAAATAATAGATGAATTTTATAATGAATGTAGTGGTAGAATCGATAACGTACAAAATAAGGTTGAGAAATTTGCACAAGATTATAAATGGGGAAAGGATAGAGATAGATAATGAATTTACAATTTAAAAACACTGAATTTGATCCTAGCAATCTCATTAAGAGCCAATATACTATCTCAATTATTAAGGAATGTGTAAGAGCGAAAATTTTAGATGAACGTACTACTTACAATATTCAAATTAAAATATCAGAAATTTTAAAAGATGTTATCATGAAGTATACTAGAGGGCAAAGTAGTTCTGTAACTATTGAAACTGCTGAAAAACTTATTATTGCAATTTGGTATACAATAGATGCGTATATAGATAGTTTTGAAAAATTAGGAGACGGCATTGAAGCAATAAAAAATGAAGATGTTGAAGAAATGTATTTAAAGGGACAAAGTATTTTACAGGAAGAGTTTGATAGAACTAAGGATCTTTATAATGTTATAGTAGATAACAAATTAAAAACCCAACTAATAGCTTATAATGATACTTTAATTAATGGGATAGGTGATTTCTTTAGAAACTATAATATTGAATTTGAACCTCATGAAATACCTGGAAGTATAGATTATCCTTTAGCTTTTGATGATTGGGATATTCAAGGCCTATGTTATATCAAAAATTATCTTTGGAATATATATATAGAAAATAAGATTTGTAGTTATTTTGGAGATGAAGATGTAGAGAGTATACTAGATTTTTATGGAAATATGTATGATACAAACTATAGGGACTTGCTTATAAATATTTTTGAACTAACTATAACTAATGCTATATTTTCTATTATGGCAAGAAATCCTAGTGGAAGATTGGACATTAGTGAATTTCAATATAATTACCTAGAAGAGAACCTTAATAATTTAAATAAGGAAGATGTAGAAAGGTTAATAAATTCATGTGTAGATAAGCTAATATATGATATGAAAATAGAAGATAAATATGAAATAGATTATATAGAAAAATATAAGAACAGTATAATAGCTACAACTATATCAGCACTTGAGATAAATAATCTTAGAAATATATTAGTGGTAACTGAAATAAAAGAAGTAGGTAAGAGTAATTTTATAATAGATGAAGAGAATAAGTTATCTGATGAAGAATTTAAATTAGTTATTGAAGAAATAACAGAATCTGAATATATATCTAAAAAAATAGATCTAATTAGGGAACATCTAAATTCTACAAAAGATTTTATGGATATGTTAAAAAGCAATTGCTTATTTGAAGAAGAATTTATAGAGTTATTTAAATCATTAGGTGATATAGAATTATCTATGTTAGGTAAGTACGTATTTCATGGTGAATATAGGATGGACAAGCTATATTTAGAAAAAATGTTATTGCACAAAATCAGTATAGATCATGAATGGCAAAATCATTATATAGAGTTTTTAAAAAGCTTAGAAAAAACGAGGCTGAAAACTATAGAGGATATAATAAATAATATATAAACTTATAGACTTGAGGAAAGTTATTATTTAGGTGGAGAATATTTCATTGAAAACTTATCTCCTAAATTATTTATACCAATGCACTTTGTAGATCATTGAGAACAAAATATCATTTGACATAAACATTGATACCCCAAATACTGTTTTTGCTACTGCGATAGAAAAAGGTAGATGTGCTGCTTATGATGATGCTGTAGAGAACTATTTAAACGTGAATGAATTGAAAAAGACATTTGAAGTATGAAGTACAAGATTAAGTTTACAAGTCAAAAAAAAGATTTGAAACTAGTTAATAGACAGAATCAAATTTTTAAACTTTAGCTCTAATAAGTAAGAATCCGACTCAAAATTGAGGTCTCGTGACATATTGAAAATGTGATGAAATTGATTAAAAAGTAAAATATAAAGTCCTTGAAAATGCCCAATTTATTGGGTTTTTAAGGGATTTTTTATTTTATGCAATTTTAGTTTTAAAGATTATAGACTATGTTTTTGATGATTTTAGGCTTTCAGAGGGGTGAGATATTTCAATACAATAATATAAGTGGGGTAATATATCTATTGACTAAAATAAATAATAGTTCTGTTATATTGTATAGAAATTACGTTCTCACGCACGTTGAGACTATAGTGAAGCTTAAGAAGAAAGAGCTTTATATCAACGTTTTGAAGGATTTTAAGTAAAAATTGAAGTGTGTTTTATGTTCCTTAAAACTTTATAGGTTTTAGGGGAATTTTTGTTATGGGGGTTTATAAAATTCATCTTGTCGAATATAAACTACTTTTGTAGAAAGTATGAAAAATAATTATATATTTGCTATAATTAATATTATTATAAGAAAATTCACATAAAATAAGTTTGCTTTTTTACATTAATATTATGTATATATCTAAAGGATTATAATAAAGATCGGTAGCATTATAAATATTATTGATGAAAAAGATATAAAAGTAAATCGCATTTAACAATATCTCAAAATTAGTCGCATTTATTATGGATATAAGAGTATTATTATGTATGTTGTTTGTGGTTATCACAATATTTTTATCTTATAAAGAAGATGAATATAAATTGATGGGAGATAAAAATGGGGAATTTAAGCATTAAGAAAAAGCTGCATTTTATGATTTTAGTAATATTCATTCCGAATATCATTTTTCAGGTTTTTAATATGCATAGTGAATTTGAAAAAAGCATAGATCAAGAATTAAAATCTAATGAGGATTTTGCCCAAGCTGTAAGTTCAACTTTCACAAATTATGTTGATGGGATATGGGATAATGAACTTTCTATGGGACTCACAATTTCTAATAACAATATTGTAAATAGTGAAGAAATAGGAAATTATATGAGATCTATATCGGAAAATCAGGCAACTATAAAACAATACTCATGGATAGACATATCTACACTGAAAATTACTGCAAGTTCTAATCCGAAGGCCCTTGGCGTTTCACTTGCTGGGCGAGATTATCTTAATAAAATTAAAAATGGTGAGAATAAGGTACTTTCGGATATGGTAATTTCTCGTGTGGATGGTAAACCAGTTTTTGTAGTTGCAAGAGGTATAAGAAAAGATAATGTACTAAAAGGGATAATCATGGCTACTATAAATATAGAGGACCTGAATAAAGTTTTACCTGCAAACAGAGGAATAGGTTATAGTTCCTTCGGTTTGGTTGATAGTCAGGGGGTTTTCATATATAGATATGGAATTTCTAATATAGCTAGTAAGAATATTAGTGTTAAAGAAGTTCCTATTTTAAATACTGTGTTAAAGGGTGAGATTGTAAAAATAAGAAAAATCAAATCCCCTATTACTGGAGAAAATATGATAGGGGTAAATGTACCTATAAATAAGCTAGGGTGGGTTGCCTTTGCTAACAATTCATATGATGAAGTTTTAGTTAGAACTCTTAGTGATATGAAAAGTGATATAATTATGCTATTATTTCTAGTTGCAGCAGGGATATTAGCAAGCATTTTTATAGGAAGACAAATACTTCATCCAATATCTATACTTAAGTCATCTGCGATGGAGATGTCAAAAGGTAATTTAAACGTTCGCACAAATATTACTGGAAAAGATGAAATTGCATTAGCAGCTCAAGCTTTTGATCAAATGGCAGCCAATATAGAAGAATATGATAATCTTAAGACACAATTTTTCTCTAATCTATCTCATGAACTAAAAACACCTTTAAATATAATTTTATCCTCTATTCAGTTGATTGAAAGAAAGCATGCTCCTACAGTTCGTTGTGAAATATATGACAATGTATTAAAGTATATGCCATTGATGAAGCAGAATAGTTATAGACTCCTAAGATTGATAAATAATCTTATTGATATTACACGTATCGATTCAGGATTTTTAAAATTTAATTTTAGAAATCATAACATAGTATCTGTAATAGAAGACATAACTCTATCTGTAGCAAATTATGCAGAGTCTAGAGGTATTAATGTTATATTTGATACAGATGTGGAAGAAAAGGTAATAGGATGTGATCCAGATAGTATTGAAAGAATTATACTCAATCTTTTGTCTAATTCAATTAAATTTACTCCTTCAGGAGGAAGTATTTTTGTAAGTATTTTTGATAAAAAAGATAAAATAGCCATTTCAGTAAAAGATACTGGTATAGGAATTCCACATGATAAAATAGATATTATTTTTGATCGTTTTAGACAGGTTGATACATCTTTGCATAGGGCGTGTGAAGGTAGTGGTATAGGGCTATCACTTGTGAAGGCGCTAGTAGAAGGACTTGAAGGAAACATTTACGCTCAAAGCGAGAATGGACAAGGTACGGAAATTACTATAGAACTTCCTGTATTTCTAGTTGCAGAAAATGATTCTATGGAGATGGATAAACTTGATAATAACAATATGGACAGGGTTCAGAGAATTAACATTGAGTTTTCAGATATATATAACTAATAAAATATGTAATACTTAGTAGCTGAGATATCAATAGGGCAAACAAAATTTTTAAAATTACCGTTAGCAACACATTGTTTTACGTAAAGGTACAAGTCTAGAAATTATACGACCCCCTTGCTTTAAGGGGGCATATTTTTACGAAAATGAAAATTATTACATATTAGTATCATTTTTCTATCAAAACACACGTTGAGTGTTTTTTATGTTCCCTCAGACTTTTTGTCTGAGGGGATTTTGATTTTTAATAGAAATATTTATAGTTTGTTAATATTTATCTATAATAATATTATATAGCCTCTATTGGATGATAGTGCAATATGGTACTATTATCCAATAGGGGCTATAGTTTTGTAAGGATATTTAAATTAAATGAACTAAAGGTAGAAAATACTAGCATAGATACATAGGTACAACGGAAAAACAAATAAAAGCAATGTTTTCTAGATTCAAACATTTTGTAATGAAAAGAAACTTTATTAAATAGCCTATGATTTGCATATTAATGAAAAGAGAGAATAAATAAAAATGTAAAACGATTTTTTATAAATTTTTACAATCAGTATAATATAAAATAACTAATTGCTGTCGGGAATACTGTAGTTATACGAAATAATCTGTTAGTGATATGTTAGTAGGTATATGTACTTAGTACATTAATTTATTTTAAATAAGGGGGATTCTATGAAACTTTATAGAAATGAGTATACATTAAAGAATGGTCAAAAACTTATTGTGCGTATTCCAGAAATAGGTGATGAACAAGATTTAATCAATTTAATGCAAGCTGTTGATAGTGAAACAAAATTCTTAGCACGTGAACCTGGTGAATTTAATTTCACCCTGGAACAAGAAAGAGAATTTATTAGAAATAGTATAAGTGATGAGAATAACCTTTTTCTAATTGCGGAAATAGATGGTAGAATTATAGCAAATTGTTCAGTTGGAATAGTTATAAATAATAAGAGGTTTCTTCATAGAGCAGCAATGGGTATTGTTGTAAGAAGGGATTATTGGAACATGGGTATTGGTAAGAAATTGATGCAGGAATGTATTAAATGGTGCAAAGAAAAAGGTGTTGAACAACTTGAACTTGAAGTTGTCACTCAAAATAATCGTGCTATTTCAATGTATCAAAATTTAGGTTTTGAGATTTATGGTACAAAGAAACATGCACTGAAATATGCAGATGGATCTTATTCGGATGAATACTTTATGTGTCTATTCTTAAACGGTATTAAACCTGAGTAAAGATTTTGTTAATACAATTATAAACATAATAACCGTGCTGGTATCCAGCACGGTTTTTTTAGATACAAGTATATTGAAATGGTATAACAGAAAGATAATGCATAAATATGCAAAGATAGTGGAGACTACTGAAAAAATATAGTTGACGATTAGTCTAATTAGACTATAATATTTAAATGGCATTAGTCTAATTAGACTAACGTTAAATTTAGTAGGTTTTAATATCTAGGAAAATCTACTGAAGCAAGAAAGGATGAAAAAAATGGTTAAATCGTTTTTAATGTTAGGACAGTCGAATATGGCTGGAAGAGGATTTATTCATGAAGTACCCCCGATTTATAATGAAAGAATACAAATGTTGCGTAATGGTAGATGGCAAACGATGGCTGAGTTCATCAATTAGGACCGACCTGTTTCGGGAATAAGTCTGGCCGGTTCATTTGCAGATTCATGGTGTCGTCAAAATCAAGAAGATATTATTGGCTTAATTTCTTGTGCTGAAGGTGGAAGCTCACTGGATGAATGGGCTGTAAATCAAGCACTTTTTAGACATGCAATAACTGAAGCTAAATTTGCTATGCAAAGTAGTGAATTAACAGGAATCCTATGGTATCAAGGAGAAAGTGATAGTTTTAATGGTAACTACAAAGTCTATTACAAAAAATTACTTTTAATTATTGAGGCTCTTAGAAAGGAGTTGAATGCTCCAGATATTCCTCTCGTTATTGGTGGTTTAGGAGATTTTTTAGGCAAAGAGGGATTTGGAAAACACTGTACTGAATATAACTTTATTAATGAAGAGTTACAAAAATTTGCTTTTGAACAAGATAATTGTTACTTTGTCACAGCCTCAGGTTTAACTTCTAATCTTGATGTTATTCATATTGATGCAATTTCTCAAAGAAAATTTGGTTTGCGATATTTTGAAGCCTTTTCTAATAATCAACATGTATTGAAGCCATTAATTAATGAAAATGAGTTGATAAATCTTAGTTATTCTAGAACACATACCAAAGCAGAAAAGATATATATAAAAAGTATGGATTTGGCATTAGGAAAAATATCATATGATGAATTCGAATCTCAATTCATACAGATAAACATTTAATAAAATAGAATTAGATGAAGAAATAAAGGAACAAAAGATACCATATTTAATAAGATCAAGTTCAAAACACACTACAGATTATGTACTAGAAGTATATAATATAATATCTGACGTATGTAATAAATATAATATCTCCAAAAACATAGAGGCAGCAACTACAGGTCGCGGTGAATTTGATTTTGATATATATGATACCATCATTGCTGGAGCAGATGAAGAAATGTTTAATTTCATAGAAAATAGAATAAAAAAATTAGATTATTTTTGTGGGCAAGACTTGTAAAGTTTTGTTATTTAAAGGAACTTATCCTTGTGTTGAAATAGTATAATAAATTTTCATAAGCAGATACTAAGAAAAAACTTAAAATACAAAACTAAAGAATAAAGAGAGGAGATAAGATGGCAGAGAAAAATGAAACAGTAAAAACAGGATGGAACTTCGACAATAGTTATGCTCGCTTACCCAAGTCATTTTTTAGTATTACTAACCCAACGCCTGTACTCTCGCCTAGGTTGATTATTCTCAATGATTCCTTGGCAAAATCACTGGGATTAAACCCCAATGAACTAAAAAAAAGTGAAAATGTAGAAGTATTTGCTGGGAATAAAATTCCAAAAGGTGCTTTGCCTATTGCTCAAGCTTATGCAGGGCATCAATTTGGGCATTTTACGATGTTAGGTGACGGCCGAGCTATACTACTTGGAGAACAGATTACTCCATCAGGTGAAAGATTTGATATTCAGCTTAAGGGCCCAGGAAGAACTCCATATTCCCGTGGAGGCGATGGTAGAGCAGCACTTGGACCTATGCTACGTGAATACATAATAAGCGAAGCAATGCATGCCCTTACGATTCCTACAACTCGAAGTCTAGCCGTTGTAACAACTGGTGAGTTAGTACAACGTGAAACTAATTTACTTGGCGCAATATTAACACGTGTGGCTGATAGTCATATCCGTGTAGGTACTTTTCAATTTGTTTCAGCATGGGGAACTGTAGAAGAACTCAAAGCTCTTGCTAATTATACAATTAAAAGACATTATCCAGAAGTTGAAGCTGATGAAAATAGATACCTTTCACTACTTAAAGAAGTAATCAAGCGTCAAGCATCCCTCATTGCTAAATGGCAATTAGTTGGATTTATCCACGGAGTGATGAACACCGACAATATGACTATTAGTGGGGAAAGTATTGATTATGGTCCTTGTGCCTTCATGGATACATATGACCCAGCAACGGTATTTAGTTCTATTGACCGTCGTGGACGATATGCATATGGAAATCAGCCAAATATTGGAGGGTGGAATCTAACTAGATTTGCTGAAACCCTAATTCCACTACTACATGAGGATGAGGACAAGGCTGTTGAGATAGCACAAAATGCAGTTTCAGATTTCACTGACTTGTATTACTCTAATTGGTTAGCTGGAATGAGATCAAAGCTAGGAATATTTAACGATGAGCCAGATGATGAATCCCTTATTGACGACCTTTTAAGCATTATGCAAAAGTATGGTGCCGACTATACAAATACATTCCGTGCACTAACTTTTAATAAGCTAGAAGATAATGTTATGTTTGGTAAAGAAGAGTTTACTAAGTGGTATGAAATGTGGCAAGCTAGAATAGATAGACAGGTAGAAACAAAAGAATCATCTCATGAATTGATGAGAAGTTCAAATCCATCTGTAATCCCTAGAAATCATAGAGTGGAAGAGGCATTAGAGGCTGCACAAAGAGGAGACTATAGTGTAATGGATAAACTTCTCAATGTTCTTTCAAAACCATATGCTCATTTACCTGAACAAGATGATTACACCAAACTGCCCCCACAATCAAGTTGTTCTTATAGAACATTTTGCGGTACCTAATATATAAATAGCCGACTAAGGTGAGATATTAAACCTTAGTCGGCTATTTATATTATTAATTGACTATATTTTAACAATTGTTAATATATTCAAGTAATTGACCGATAATATTAATGTATAATAAATTATAAGAAAGAATAAGGGTTTGGGGGTTCAAGGGTTGGAGCATAGGAACAGATTTAAAAAATCGGACATAAAAATTTTTATAGTACCATTTATGATTACAACCTTAATATTTTTTATTATCAGTTACACTATAATAAAAAATGTAGAAGATCACTATTATAATCAAATAAAAGAGAATTCAACTGATATAGCTAAAAACTATTCATATCACTTATCTAAATCAGCAAAGGCAGCCAGAGTTGTAAATGAATTACTTGAAGAAAAGCTTTTTGAAGCTAGTAAAACCATAGCGTCGCATAATAACTACAGTAGCAACGAAGAGCTTAAAGTACTAGCAGAAAAATTAGAAATGGATGTAATTTTTTATTATAACTCTCAAGGAAGAATAATTTATTCAAATACAGGTAAATTTGTTGGATGGAAGGCATATGAAGGACACCCTGTTTATAATTTTATGATTAGTAACGAAATAAGTCTTGTTGAGGCTATAAGGCAAGACACAGAAACAAAAATGTATTACAAATATGCCTATTTCAAAGATTCTAATGGAGGCTTTGTTCAAATAGGTGTAACAGCACAGAAAATTCATAGTTTTCTTGGTAGTTTTGAAACCCAACGACTACTCAATGAAATGAAAGATGTTGGAGATGTAAATAAAATTTGCTTTATAGATAATGATTTTAAGGTTAGTGGAAGTACTGATAGTAAAAGTATTGGTAAAGAAATTAATGACCAAGAGGCTAAGGCTGCAATTATTGGGGATAGACATTATAGTTATATAGAAAATGTTAACGGAGAAAATAAATACAAAGTTTTTGTACCTGTATATGTTGAAAGAGAAAAAATAGGAACGTTAGCTATTGAAAAATCATTAAAATCTACAGAGGTAATTGTAAGAAATGTTGCAATAACAGGGATATCAACTTTGTTGATTATATATATTTCACTAATTTATACAATGTATTTTATATATAAAAAAGATAAAATATTAATTCAAATGGCATATTATGACACATTAACTGGGTTACCAAATAGCCAATATCTAAAAGATTTTTTAACTGAAGAAATCGAGAAAAATAAAAGTAAAAACAAAGCTGTATTATTAATAAATTTTAGAGATTTTAGAGTTGTCAATATGACATATGGCCTTGAATATGGGGATGAACTTTTAAAAAAATTAAGTAGAGAAATCAAGGTATTTGAAGATGATAATAAAAAACTTTTTAGATTTTCAGCTAGCAGATTTGTCTTATACGTAAAAAATTATAATGATAGAAAAGAATTGATTTCGATTATAAATAGAATTAGCGAAATATTTAATAATCCTTTTAGAGTAAAAGATGGAGAACAGCATTTAAGCGAACAAATAGGTATAGTTGAAATCGATAATAAGCACGATAATTTTGATAAAATACTGAAGAATACTTTAATTTCACTAGATTATATTAAAAATAATGATTCTGTAAACTACATTTTTTTCAATGAACTTATGGAAAATAAAATTCAAAGGGAGGACTTAATTGAAAAAGATCTAAGGACTGCCTTATCTGAAGAAAATACAGAAAAACTTTATTTACAATATCATCCATTAGTTGATTTAAAAAATAATAAAATTGTTGCTTTTGAAGCTTTGGCTCGAATGAAAACTGAAAATCTTGGATTCGTATCACCAATAGAGTTCATCGATGTGGCAGAAAGGAAGCAATTGATAATTCCTCTTGGCAATTTTATATTAAAAAGAGCTTGTGGTTTTATAAATACTATAATAAACCGAGGATATAGTGAGGTTAAAGTAGCTGTAAATATATCGGGAATTCAACTTAGTAGTAAAGACTTTACAGATACAGTTGCTAATATTATCAAAGAAACTAATATTAAAGAGTCAAATCTTGAATTAGAAATAACTGAATCTGTACTTTTGAATAATTACGATATTATCAATGAAAAACTGAAAAACTTAAGAGAAAATAAAATAACAATATCTCTAGATGATTTTGGAACAGGATATTCATCTTTTTCAAGATTAGGGGAGCTAAATATCGATACTGTAAAAATTGATAAATATTTTATAAGTAAAATATCTACTAAAGAATATAAAGAGCTAATAGCAGGAGACATTATTTCTATGAGCCATAAACTCGGACTTAATGTAGTAGCAGAAGGTGTTGAAATTCAGGAACAGAAGGACTTCTTAATAGAAAACCAGTGTGATATCATGCAAGGTTACTTATTTAGCAAACCTCTTTCAGAAGAAGATGCTATTAAGTTGCTGAAAAGAAATAATTAATCATATTAACAGCACCCACCATGACTTACACAATGGTGGGTCTTTTTATTTATTATTATAATAGAATACAACAAGTTGTGTTCTATCTCTGAGATTCAACTTCCCTAAAATTGTTGTTAGGCTGTTTCTAACAGTACCTTCGCTTAAATAAAGACTATTGGCTATTTCTTTATTGCTAAGTCCTTCAGCTACAGCTTTTATAATATCTAGTTCCTTTTCTGTAATTCCAAAACCTGAAAAGTCAGCTTTATTGCTTTTATTAATTAAGGTTGGAATTTTTGAGACGATGTCATCACCAAAGACGCTTTGTCCCATATATACAGCCTTCAATGAAGGCACAATACATTCAAAGTTCTGTTTTATAATATAGCCCTTAGCTCCTATTTTTAGAGCTTTTACTATATATTCATCGTCAGAAAAAGTAGTTAGAAATAGAATTTTTGCACTTTTACACGTTTTTAAAATATGTTCTCCAGCATCTAGTCCTGTCATTTTTTCCATTCTTATATCCATTAATAAAATATCAGGTTCTAAATCGTTATAGAGTTTGATAGCGTCATTTCCGTTATGGCCGGTACCAACTACAGATATATCTTCTTCAGATTCTAATATAGTTTTGAGAGCTACACATACTAATTTATCATCATCGATTATTAATACCCTCATATTTACATATCCTTTCAAAATACTTATTTTTTCGGTATTGATATAAAAATTCTAAACCCTTTTTCATTACTAATATTAATGTTGCCACCTACAGATACAACTCTATCATTAATGTTTTTTATTCCAATTCCATTTTCACTATTGTAGCTGAAAGATGAACCATTGTCCTGTATAACTAATTGGTAAAGGGCAGGATGTTCACGAATTGTAATTGAGACTTCAGTTGCATTTGAATGCTTTATAATATTTGACAAAGCTTCTTTTGTCACTGTTATAAAGCAATGTTTAATATTTTTTTCTATGTTTGTTTCAATATGGCAATTAAATTTAATAGAGCAAAATTTAAAGTTATCAACTAATTTTTGTATTTCAGTTTGAAGATCAACTGATTTTTCATGTAAATTATGTACGCTGTCACGTATGCTATCCATTGCCTCAGATAGAGTATCTTTTATAATTATCAAGCTTTCTTTTGATTGCTCATCTTTATTTATGACAAGGAGTGCCCCAATTTGAAGTATAGATCTTGAAAGTAAATGCCCAACATTATCGTGAATATCCCTTGCTATTCTATTTCTTTCAGTTAAAGTTGCAAGGTTTATTTCATAATCCTGTTTTTCCAAAAGTTCTTTATTCTGTTTTTCAAGCTGTATTGATATTTCTTTGGTATTATCACGAAGCTTATAATATTCTTTTTCAATGGTTATAAGAGAAATAGTACGGCATTTTAAAGCATAGGAAGTTAGAATAAAGGCTGCAATTAACCACTTTGGCATGAAAAGTGCCACAGTAGAATTTGTTATCAATGGTAGGAACGATAAAATCCATATTCCTTTGGATTTAAGAAGTACTGCATCATAACAAATAAGTGGAATAAAGAACAAGAAATTAGGCATAAAAAAACAAACAATTAAATAAATGATAAATACTATTGTTGTAATACGTTCATTTTCTAAGTAGCTTAAAATTGCACTTAAAGCTATAGATATTAATATAGGTACAATCATGTATATGTTATTTGCATCAGGTATATACAAAGCTAAGGAAATAATTAAAATAACGAGCTTATCAATTAATTTTTTCATTTTATCTACCAAACCTTTATAGTCAATATTATTTCGCTTTAGTATAATATATAATGGCTATCTAATCAATTATTTTTATTAGATAACTCATGAATTTTCTAAAACAAATATTCCAGATACTGGAGTAAACAAATGAAAATATGAAAAAAATTATAAATGTTAAAAAATTAGATAATGAACTAGTAAAATCTACAAAGGACGAAATTCTTATTACATAAGTTAAAAATATCATCCCAAGAGATAGTGCTATGCTTGAAAATAATATAGAAATTATTATTCCCTTCCTATAAAGAAATGCCCCCATAACGATACCTAATAGCCCTGTTGTAAAAAACAGAATTATTGTTTCCTGAACACTAAACATAGTTAGAATTAATACAGATGAAAGAAATACTGTAAAACCAAGAGAAACATTATAAACAGCAGCCATTGCAATAGGGAGAGTACTTAATGGACTTAAAGCCAACCCAATTACTGGCAAAAATAAAGGTGCTGATTGGAATAGTACAGCTATTGTTGTTAATATGCCTCCAACAGAAATAAATCTACTTATATTCATTTTTTTCAATTAAACAACCTCCCATAAGATGATATTAATAATATAGAATAATGACTTATATATAATTCTATATAAGTGCTGAAGGTATATTTTCAAAATATACCTTCAGGAAGTTATTTTTAATTTTAAAATCATTAAACAATTTCAAAAACAGTACCTTGGTTAAAATCAGTTACATTCCTAGAGCCATAAACCCCTAAATATAGTTTTGTTTGAGCAAGATTTGATCCCAAACTAACATAAAAAGATGATTGAGACCCAAAATTATAATCCGTTTCAATAACACCAAAGTCATTTAGTTTGCAATCTGTTCTTACTTTAGTATAAGCTAAAACCCCTTTTGTTGGAGATTCTTCCTCCATGGCAAAATCGGTAAACACAACGAATCCCGTTAAATCAGGGATTCTATTTCCTATATATGGCTGAACTCCTGTAATTGCTGAACCAGTAAATTTATCAGGTCGTACATCTCTATGATAATAACAAGTTAATGGCTGTATACGACTAACAGAAGTTTGTATTGCTTCATTGTAATATGCAATTGTTTTCTCCTCTAAATTAGAATCTGTAGAACAACTACTTATAATAGTAGTAGGAAAAGAACCTTCCCATCCTCTCCAACCAAAATTAATAAATCCTTCCTGGTCTGGTTCAAGGTTTTGTAAAGAAGCTTTAATAATCTCAGTTACTGTTATTGGCTTATAGTGAATAAATGAAAAAATTGATTCTACCAAATCCTGACCAACGTTACCTACATACTTAATGTATCTATTATAATATCTTTGAAATGAAATGCCAGGAATATTTCTAACTCCTTTTGCTATTACTGTAAGCGTTCTTTGAATAGGGGTAGGAAGTTCACTAAATCGTGTTACTACGGGTGGATTATCAATAAGTGTATTAAATGATACATCAATTTCAATTATTTTACCGGCAACTTCCATAATATCCTGACTTAAATTAAATGGATCATAGCCTGAGCCTCCATCTCCAGTTGTTAGTACAAGTCTTCCTGTTTCTGGTGAAAAGTTTAGGCTGTTAACACCATTATGATTAGCAAATGGTCTTCTTAAGTTTAGTAATGTACGACGTTTTTTAGGTTGGCCATTTGATTGCAAAATCCATTCTTCAACTGTATCAATATGATCATATTGATTTTCCCTATTAATCCATTTTAGGTTTAAGGTTTTAAGATCACATGGGTCAGGCTTAAAAGGTCCTGAAAGAGCTCCTGGACCTTGTGTTTCAGCTAATGAATAATGAAGATAAAAAAGACCATTGTAATAAAACTTAGGATGAAAGGCTAAACCAAGCAGTCCACGTTCATCATAACCTCCATTAGAAGTACCTAATTTTATGATTCTCTGGCGAATATCTAAAAAAGTTTTTAAAGTTTTATTTCTTATATAAAAAATTTCACCTACTTGGGTTGCAATAAACAAACTTTCTACTGAGTCACCTGGAAGTATAGTTGTTTTTAAAACAGTAGGTAAATTTATATTATTAACAATGGGTTGTAAACTAACATTAACTTTTTTCAATGATTTCTACACTCCTTCTTAGGGTATTCTTTATAAGTATATGTTGGGAGTTTTCTCATGGTGCTATTGCAATGCAAAAACACTTCAAGATTATTGTTACATTTGTCATATCAAACTTGGAGTATGCTCACTTACAAATTAAGGATAAATAGAATATTATTAATATATAGAAAGAAAAACTTGATAAATAATTGGAGGTAGCTCTATGATAATAAATGTTAAAAATCTAGTAAAAAGATATGGTGATTTAATTGCACTAGATCATCTAAATCTAGAAGTAAATGAAGGAGAGATATTTGGTCTTCTAGGACCTAATGGTTCTGGAAAAACTACTGCAATTAACTGTATTTTATCTCTTCTTAAATACGATAAGGGTAATATAGAAATATATGACAAACCAATGTCACCAGATGCTTATGATATTAAACGTAATATAGGTATAATAATGCAAAATGTCGCAGTATTCGAAGAACTAAATGTTTATGAAAACATTGATTATTTTTGTGGACTGTACATTACAGACAAAAAAAGACGCAAAGAGCTTGTAGAAGAAGCTATAGACTTTGTTGGCCTGAATGATTTTAGAAAGTTTTATCCAAAAAAGTTAAGTGGAGGTTTACTTCGCAGATTAAATATTGCCTGTGGGATTGCTCATAAGCCAAAGCTAGTTATACTAGATGAACCAACAGTTGCAGTTGACCCTCAGAGCAGAAACAATATATTAGAGGGAATACAAAAACTTAATAAAGAAGGAACCACAATTGTTTATACTTCTCACTATATGGAAGAGGTTGAACAAATTTGTACGAAAATAGCAATTATGGATAAAGGGAAAATAATAGCAACTGGAACTAATGACGAACTAAAAGGAATGATAAATTCAGGTGAAAAACTTACTGTTGAAATATTTAAAATAGATAATAGCATATTAGAGGGTGTTAGAAATCTTCCAAATATAGTTTCTGCACAATATGAAGGGAATTTACTTGTTGCAAAATCAAGTAACGGTAAAAATAACCTTGTTGCTTTGTTAGATTATCTAAAGTCAAAGGATGTACCTATTGGAAAGATTTATTCTGAGCCACCTACATTGAATGATGTATTCTTAGAAATAACAGGTAAAGAGCTTAGAGATTAGGGGGTAAATTATGTTTTTTCATAACTATTTATACAGGCTTAAATGCATTGTAAGAGATAAACAGAATATGTTTTGGACTCTTATGTTTCCAATACTTTTGGCTACATTATTCAATATGGCTTTATCTAATATTTCAAGTGCAGAAAAGTTTTCTGAAATTAAAATTGGAATAGTAAAAGATGATGAGTATAAGAAAAATACAGATTTTATTAAAGTAATTGAATCTGTTAAAAGTTCTAATAAAAGTGAAAGTAATCTATTTGATATAGAATATACATCAAGAAAAGAAGTGGAAGATCTTCTAAAAGATAGCAAAATTGAAGGTTACATTTATTTTGACAATAAGATAAATCTTGTTGTGAAGCAATCGGGTATAAATCAAACTATAATAAAAAGTTTCATAGACGACTTTAAACAGACCACATCTACAGTGGGAACAATTATTAGCAAAAACCCTGAGGCAGTTCAAAATGGGCTTTTAGACAGTATTTCAAATAGAACTGATTACCTTAAAGAAGTTTCCCTAAGTAAATCAGATCCTAATACTATTGTAAACTACTTTTATACCTTAATTGCCATGGCTTGTCTATACGGAAGTTTTCTTGGAGTAAAAGAAGTAACAGCTCTACAATCTGATTTATCTCCACAGGGTGCAAGAGTTAACATGGCTCCTACCCATAAGCTAAAAATATTTATAGCTTCTATGGTTGCAGCAACTACAGTTCAGCTAATTCAAATGTTTGTTTTAATATGTTATTTGGTTTTTATACTAAAAATAGACTTTGGGAATCAAATGAGTTATATAGCGCTAACTTGTTTAATAGGAACAATTACAGGAGTTACCTTTGGTACCTTAATTGCCTCAGTAATCAAAAAAGGTGAAGGACTTAAAATAGCAATTCTAGTTATATTTATTAATACAATGTCATTTTTATCAGGGATGATGTACGATAAAATGAAATACATCGTTAACCAAAATGCACCTATTTTAGGATATCTTAACCCAGTAAATTTGATAGCAGATAGCTTTTATTCACTATATTATTATGATACTCACACTCAATTTTTCACAGATATTGCTATGCTTTGTGGTTTGTCTGTAGTTTTTAGCATAATTACCTACTTTGTATTAAGGAGGGAGAAATATGCAAGTTTATAAAGCATTTTTTAAAGTAATTTTAAAAAACATATCCCAATTAATGATTTATGTTGTAGTATTTATATTATTAGCAGTAGGTCTTGCAAATACTAACAACAAACCTGTAAATACAAACTTTACAGAAACAAAAGTTAATATGGTATTTATAAATAATGATACTAATTCAAAGATTGTTGAAGATCTAAAAAATTATCTAAGCAGAAATGCCAACATAATAAATATACCAGATGATAAAAAAGAGCTTCAAGATGCTTTGTTTTTTAGAGAAGTAGAATATATAGTAAGAGTTCCTAAGGGCTTTACAGAAGGGCTTTTAAGTGGGAAACCAATAAATATTGAAAAGACCACAGTACCGGGATCAACTAGTGGAATATACCTTGATAGTATAATAAATAAATATTTAAACACTGCAAAAACATATACTAGTAATATTAAGGATTTATCGGATGAAGATCTTTTAAGCTATATTGAAAATGATTTGTCACAAAAAACTGAAGTCAAGCTGATAAATTCTTTAGAGGAAACTTCTAAAAATGAAAAGGCTGCATTGTACTTTAATTTTATGGCTTATGCATTGTTTGCAATATTAATTTTAGGTGTTTGCTCTGTTATGATTGTCTTTAATAATACAGATTTAAAAAAGAGAAATCTTTGTTCACCAGTAAAACTTAAAAGCATGAACTTCCAAATGATACTTGGAAATCTTAGCTTTGCAATATTTGCCTGGTTTGCAATGACTTTAACCAGTTTTATTATGTATAAAAGTTATATGTTTACCGCCAAGGGCTTACTATTTTTATTAAACTCCTTTGTATTTACCCTTGCAGCACTTAGCATAAGCTTTTTAATAGGAAATGTTGTAAAAAACAGAAATGTCATGTCTGCAGCTGCAAATGGTGTTTCTTTAGGAACTTGTTTCATAGGAGGCGTGTTTGTACCTCAGTTCTTGTTAGGAAAGACAGTATTAAAGATTGCAAGCTTTACGCCAACTTATTGGTATGTAAAAGCTAACAATAGTATAGCTTATCTGGTTAACCTTAATATGGAAAATCTTACACCAATATTTTTAAATATGCTAATAGTTATTGGATTTGCTTTGGCGACCCTCTCAGTGACCCTTGTAGTTATAAAACAAAAGAGAATGAGCAATTAAATCTAATATTCTTTTGTAAATCTAAATTTAAAAGCTCACCAAATTGATAAAATGGGAATAAACTGTATTAAGATGAGGTGAATTTACATGGATTACAAACCTTATTATCATAGTCAACAAGATTATGGTGAAAGACAAATGGTTAATGATTTAAATAGCGATACTCTCTTAATAGATTATATTTCAAGAGCTATAGTTGCAGAGGCACATGCTTACTATTTTTATGAAAGATTAGCACAACTAGCTATGAATGAGCAAGATCGACAAATCATCTTGAAAATTCAGTTAGATGAAGCAAAACATTATCGATGGTTTAGACCAATTTTACGGAGACTAGGTGGAGAACACCCTCAAATCCCGTATATTGAATTACCTACTGAATTCGAAGAAGGTATTAAAGCAGCCATTTTTTATGAATTAGAGGCCGCGGCTTTTTACCAGTATATTGCATCTAGGGCAAACAGTAACTATATTGTGAGGAATTTTACGAATGCTGCCATTGATGAACAACGTCATGCATTATGGTTACAAAATATGTTGATGTCTATAGATAGACCAGCTTTTAATTTAAAAAGTGTAGATTCTATAGACAATAGAAATGAGGAAGAATATAAACAGTATGTAATATCATGGATTGATGAGTTTGTTAGAGTACAAAACGAAAATCCTTTAATATTTAGTATTGAAACAAAATATCTAGATAATAATAGGCAAGCTATACAAGCAAGAAATAGAATAATAAGTAGTTTCCAATATCCTGAAGATAAAGTCCCAGAGAAATACAAGGAGATGCATAAAGAATTAACACAAACAATATCTGCATATAAAGATGCATATGATACATTATATCTAGCAATAACAACAGGAGATAGTAGAACTGTTGGAGAAAATGTAGGGCGTTTATTCCAATTAGATATAATTCTAAATAGAATTAAAAATGATTTAAGTATGTAAAAACCAGTTTTTAGAAGCTGGTTTTTTATTTTGAAAAGTTCTTAAGTTTACCTAAAATAGAATTATGTAAACAAAGTGCAATTTCCTCATGTTATTTAAAAAGAAGAAATATAAGAAAAAATATTAATTTTATTGATTTAACTCTAATAGAACGTATAATTAAAATAGATGAAAAAATACAGGGGGAAATAATAATGAAATACTATATGAAGTCAAAATTTTATAAATTAAAAGAAGATTTTTGGATAAAAAATGAAAAAGAAAAAGAATGCTTCTTTGTAGATATTAAACGCCTTTCTATGGGATTACAATTTGAAATTCTAAAAAATAATAACGCTCTATACTCAGTAAAACAAAAAGTATTGTCATTTATGGGAAGCTACGAAATATTTGAAAATGGGAACACAATATCACAAGTAAGTCAAAAACTAACTTTGTCTAAGGACAAGCTAAAAATAGATGGTAAATACGGAGATATTAAAATCACAGGCGATATGTTTCACTTTAACTATTCAATAGTAAAAGACGACAAGGTAATAGGGAGAGTGACAAGGAGATTAGTTGAATTTAAAGAGGAGTATGCTGTAAACATAAACTTTGAAGATGAAGCATTTATATTGACTTTGGTAATTATAATAGACGATATAGTAGGTAAACAACTTAAATAACACAAGTCTACTTAAATCGGAGGGGAAATATGACTATTAATATAGATGTAAATGAAGATATATTGTATTTAAATAAGGAAAAACAAATTCGTGAAAATCTGGAGAAAAAAATAATATTATTAGAATACATAGATAACATATGTACGGGTATAGTACTTGAAGATAGAAAAGATACTATATTGATATTTGATGAGTATGGAAGAAATAGAATTATAAATAGACAAGATATATTAGATATAGATATAGAAATATCTAAAGACTTAGAAGAGCATATGTATAAATACTATAGGCAATATAAACATGTTTCACATGTGGAAGATGAGTGTAGGTTTTATAAAAAGCAATTAGAAGAGATTAAAGCTGCATACTCAAAAAATTATAATTTATTAAAGGAATATAACAAAGAGCTTCAAGATATAAAAGAAGAGACATTAGATGTATTAGGAATATATAGATATCAAGAGATACATAAAAAGTTAAGTTCAATGTTAAAAAATGATATAAAAAACTATATTATAGATATAAATGATAGACATCTTTTAGAAAAAATAACCTTCAATAGATTATATACAGTGGCGGAAGAAGGAACATTCGATGTTAAAGATCTTAAGTTTGTAGGCTATTTCGATGATGGAGGAGTATATATAGAAGATAGTTTGCTTTGGAGTGCAGAAGCTAAAGGACAAGCTGAAGCTATATATTCTAATTTTAATAATATGTTATTAAAAAAAATCAAAGATTATAAAAATATTAGCTTAGAAATAGAAGATAGATTAATATTAGGAGGACCTATAAAAGATCTAACTTTAGAAAAGAATTTCAGCTTTAAATTATTAGAAAATATAAGAGATAAAGAGAGTGTAGACAAAACAATATTAGATATAGCTAATTTTGTAAATGAATATATAAATTAAAGGGCTTACTAATTTGTAAGCTCTTTAGTTATTTGCCATTTATCTTTTGAAAATTCTCATTTTTTACTTTGCTTAAGAAGTAATTTTCAGTTGTTCAATATTTAAAGGATAATCGTACAAAGTACCAGCCCATTGTATTAAATCATCAAGTTTTAGGTTATGTTTTAAATCAATGTTGAAATTTAAAAACGGATAAATAGATTTAGTAGAGTTAGATATAATGATATATTTAGTATATAGTTTAACTAGGCATTATTGCATAGCTGTAAAATAATGTGAATTATCATCACACATTAGATTAGTTGGTGTATTAAATTCTTAATTGGAGGAAAATAGCATGGATAAAAATAAGAAAAAAGAACTTTTGAAAAAGTATGCTCAAGAACAGAAAAATACTTTAGTAAATTCAATTCCATTTAATACTACTAGATTTGAAAAATTATTTGATTATGTAGATGAACAGTTAGAAATAGATGGATGTGATGATACTTTAAAGCACACTATAAAATTTCTAAATGATAATAACTTACCTGTAGAAAAAGCATTAGATTGGATGAATGAAAATGGTGGTTGCTGTGATTGTGAAGTGTTAGCAAATATAGAAGACATAATAGAAGATATATAAATATACAACTATGGCGTAGTATTTATATATTATGAAACAAGTACTTATCCAAACGATAAGCCTTTTGTTATATGTAGTATAATTAAAATATAAGGTAATGCACAATTGTAAACTATGACAATTTAACCATACGATTGTTTCAACAGAATGGAGGATTTGTAGATGATTATTCAATGGATAGCCTTATTAATTGTTATATGCTTCTTAGCATTTTCATATTATAAACAATATTCACTTAAGACAAGACTATTCTATTTAGGTGCATTTTTTATAGTATCATTAATTTTGATGCTTCCCATATTTGGATTTTCAATTCTGACACTTGTAGGGTTATTTTTAATTGAGAGGATATGGATTTTATTGGCGGCTGTATTATTTATCGAAACAGCAGTAAGCAAGAAAGGTAGCATATTAAGAATTATTTTAGGCGTTGTTTCCTTTATCACATACCTTTATCTACGCACTACTATTTAAAAATAAGATTATGAATATATGCCAAAGTAATTTTAATTCGCATGTTTATATATTGAAAAAGAGGAGAATTAATTCTCCTCTTTTCCAATATATATTTAATTTCAACACTATATTAAAACATAGCCTATTATTTTAAAGATGAAATATTATTAGACAAAGCATTAATACTATCAGATAGCACCTGAAGCTTTTGTTCTATTCGTACCAAAAGATACATTGATACAGCAATAGGAAAGCCCACATCAGCTATAAGAGTTCTTATGTAGTCCATTTTATTTACCTCCTTTTATTGTACTAAAAAAGCCCTTATAAAAGAGCTTTTATCTTACTATGCTAATTCAAATTCAGTAGTATCAGTAGCTATTATCTTAGCTTCAACAATCCCTACTAAATCAGCATATTTGGGCTTAAATACATTCTTTGCAACTATTAAGTTCATAGCTGCAGTTATTTCACCTTGAGTTATATCAGCTCTAGGATCATCTAAAGACATAGATATATTCTGCCCTAAGGCATCAACAAAAGTCATAACTAATCTAGTTTTAACCATAAAAATCACCTCCTATCTCAAAATTTTAAAATTACTACTCAGATATAGATATGTTATCTATCTTTTCAACATCCATTAAATCATGTGGTTGAAGACCAACAAATACATTTGCAACAGCTAAAACATCATCAGCTATTACATCGTGCTTTAAGGCACCAAATGTCTTAGATCTAACCACAGCCTTACCATGTTCATCAAGTCCTAAAGATAACTTTATCTTTAATGACGAAAGATTGTTTATTTCTACAGCCATTTCATCTACCTCCTTTCATTGAATTAAATTAATTATAGAATAGATGAGATAAAGGAGACAGAAATCAAGTTGAAAAAACAAGTTAAATAAAGTTGTTGAATTATCTTAGAAAATCATATAGGGCATAGCCCTAAATCCTTAGAATGAAAAATTAATATATAGATGTATAAAATAACGATATAAGGAAATAATCACGATATAAATGAAAATTAAAGGAGTGATTTTATGAGTTCTTTTGAAGGTTTATACACTTTTGCAGATGTAGCTAGTATGTATAAAATGGATCAATCTACTTTTAGACAGAATATAGGCAAGAGATTTATTGAGAATGTAGATGTAAAAAAGTTTGGTAAGACTTGGCTTATAAGAGAAGAAGCTTTAGTTAGAGAATTTGGATTTATACCTGTAACTGAGAGTGAAGAAAAAAGGGATATTAAAAGAAAACCAGGTAGAAAGAGCACCTTTGATAAGTATAGAGAAGCTTATGAAAATGGTAAGTACGAAACTAAAACAGTATAAGATTTGATTTTACAAAAATTTATATATTGGAACTAACGTTCATACATACTATAATAAGCTAGGTTGCTTAGAATAAATAGTTTATAGAGTTAACGTACATATTCATGTTCCAGCGCCCGATAAAGATCAATGGGCCACAAGCTTCATTTATAAGTACTTATAAATATAAAAAATGTATATAGGAGTGTTATAATTAAAAATAGAGATGGTTTCAATTTTTACAACGAAACTAGTCGTAGTCTAGTAAATCAGAAAAAGAGTAAATGAGGGATATGGTATGCCCAAAATAGAAGAAAAAGAAATTTGGATACCTTATGACGAGTTTAAGCAATATTTTGATAAAAAATTAGGTCAATATAAAAAAAATTTGACTATACAAAACACGACGAAAAAAATGGAGGTATAGACATGAATTTTAAGGTTAAAGAAATTAATGTAAATGTTTTGAGTTTAATTAACACAACAGGAGAATATGAAAAAATTGTAGATGGTAGTATAGAAGAACTTTTTTTTGACACTAACAATTTAAGAAGATTAGGGCTTTTTTACTTTGAAGATTTCATCATAGAAAGATTTGAAGATATTATTAATAATTTAATGGGAGAAGATGAAAACATAGTAGAAAGTGAATTTATCAAAGAGTTTGAGAGATTTTACAATATATCCATAAATTCAAAAGAAGATATTTTAATATACGGAATATATGAAAGTAATGGGAACTATATAAATGTATCAGAATGTGAAAACGAAAAAGAATTTATAAAAGAATTAAACGGTTTATTGACTGAATTGTATGGAGAATATCCAAGTCAAAAAGGAAGCCTTAGTAAAATTAAACTAGAAATTAAATAAATGTAATGCAAAACAAGGGAGAAAAACAAATGAAAAGTTTTAAAGATTTAAGTAAGGTAAAAAAGATAGGAGTTGTATTATTAGCAATACTATTATTCCCAATAACACTTTTAGTTTTAAGTTGTAGATTGTTAGTAAAAGGAGTTAAGTCAAAGAAAGTTGGGAAAATAGTAGGAGGTGCAGTTTTATCTGTATTTTCATTATTTTTTGCAATAGCAATATATACTCCAACTGAAAACGTAGTAAAGGAAACATCAAATACAGACAAGCCAGTTATAGAGCAACCAAACGAAGAAAAATCTGTTAAAGAGGAAAACCACAAAATACTAAATGTAGAAATAAAAGAGGAAATGGAAAGTAAAGACGGTAAAGTTAGATTTAATATAAAAACTAATCTGCCAGATACAGCAGAACTATTAATAGGACTTAAAGAACTTAAAAATGGAGATTATCAAGGACAAACCAAAGCTATAGTTGTTAATGGAATAGCCCAAACAGAATGGTTTTCAAATAGTGGCAAGGCACTTAGAAATGGAGAATATGAACTGTCAATAAGTATGTCAATGCCACAACTTCAATCTAAAAAAGTTCAAGAAGTTGTGGGAATTAACGGAGAGTATATGGAAGGAGATTATGTAGAAAAAGATAATGATTCATCTTTTGTATCTAAAACTACAACTATAACATTGAGTGGCGGTGCTGATTTAAAGAAAAAAACATCTCTTAATGATAAGCACAAAAAGGTTGTAGCAAAGTTTTACAATGAGTTAATAAATGAATACAATACTCAATCTTCTAATTATAATGAATTAGAATTTGGAAAATTCACAGCTGATTGGAATAGAAGAAGAAATGAAGCACAATCTGAGCTGGATAAAGAAGAAGCTTTAATGGAGTATGATATAGCTATGGGGGATTTAATATATTTAGAAACTGAACTTAAAAATAAATTAGCTGGAAAAACTGTAGATGATAATTATATAAAAGAAATTAGGTCATCTATTGAAAATGTTATAAAATAACACTTTTTTAAAGAAGTAAATGATATGAGAAAATATGCCAAGTCCATAGAAGTTTGTATAAAAGACATAGCCTAATTTTAAAATCATAAATATGTAACTTTTGAATTATTCTAAATGGTATTTTTGTAATACGCTTATATATAATAGTACTCCTTCGCTTATAGTCCAGAAAGAGCACCTGGAACCAATACTTATACATACTATAATAAGCTAGTTTACTTAGAATAAATAGTTTATAGAGTTAACGTACATATTCATTACGCAGCGCGCGATAAAGAGCAATCGGCCACAAACTTCACTCATAAGTACTAAGAGCCTAGTCTCTCTAAGCGAATTTCAATAAAAACATACTTAAGAAAGGTATCATCTCTTGCAGACATGATACCTTTCTTTTTATTTTAAGGGATACCGCTAAGAGTGCAAATAGTACGCACTTAGCTGAGTTGCTATATATAACAGAGTAGTTAACTACTCTAGAACTGATAACTTAGATAAGGATAAGGTCTAAAAGTGAATAGTTAGATTTATAGTGTTGTACATACTAATATACTTAGCATATAATCTAAATATATATTATTGCACAGTAGTACAATATCATGTGCTAAATATTATTAAGAAGGGGGATTGAAATGAATCAAAAGAAAATATTAACGCTAATAGGAGTTATTATAAGTGTAGTTTTATCATATTCAATACTAGGTAATTATAAATATGCTACATTGCAAATGGATTTATTTAGAGATGAGACTATAATTTTAACCACCTTAAATATACAAGAAGAATCTATTCAGAATATAATTCTAAAAAAAGTAAGTAACGAAGAAAAAAACAATATATTGAGAGAAGAGCAAAATAATATTTATTTAGTAGGTTCTTGGTTTTTTCATCTGGATAGATATTCTATTTCAAATACAAAAATCAATGATTTGGCAGCAGATGCATCAGGTCAAATTATAGATAAGAAAGACTATATAAATACTCTTATTGATAAAGACATTAAAGATTTTAATAATGAAGATACAAAGTTCCTAAAAAACTATAGAGACGCTTTAACGATAATTTCAAAAAACTCTTCTGAAATTCTAGATAAAACTCAAGAAACATTTGTAATTCCTGTATATACTAGGAGTCAGATAGAAAATAATATTTATGCTATTTTTGATGTAATATTAGAGTTATGATAACATAATAAGTCAATTATTTGTAATTAAAGTTGATGCGTATTCTTTATATATTACGAAGTAGTATAATATAAGGCTAATAAAAAATATCTAGAAAATAAATCTAACCATAAATAAAAATAGGAGGATAATAGCATGACATTAAAAGAACTAAGAAACAAGAAACCAACAGAAATTTGGAAAGATGACATAGAAGAAGACTATGAGCTATTTACAGAAGAAAATATTACTGAAAGCGAAGAAGCCTTAGATGATTTTATAGATGAACTAATCTCTTTAGGTGATAATGCTAACGAAAAAGACATTATGGACTGTGTCAAAAAAGTTGTAATTAAATTCAATGATTTCAATGAGAAATATGATTATTATATAGAGACTATGGAAAGAGAAGATTTATGTGAATTTATTATTAAAGCTGCTAAAATAGCTGGATTAGAAACAGATGAAGATATAACTGAAGAATGGAGAGAATTTTAGACTGATTTATTATATCTGATTTAATATAAACTAATATTTTAAATCAGACATAATATTTATAAACTATCAATGAGTAATTCATTGAATATCAGATAGGGAAAAAGGTATTATAAGGACGGGGATAAGATTGATTGAAAAAGATTATAAGTGTTCTATTCCAAATTGCTATTTATTTAGAATAGACAAACTTAAAATGAATGGACTATATAAAATATATGCAAAAAATGATGCTATATATGGAGCAAAACTAGCAGGCGAAATTTTTGATGAAGAATCTACAGATATGTTTTTTTACAATTACCTTGGTAATTCATTATTAGGTGATTTAATAGAGTGGTTAATAAAGCGATTCTTTTCAGAATGGGTTAAGAATAAAATTAAAAAACGTTATGAATTAGAAGCATACTATAACGATTGTGAATTTGATATTACTACTTTTTTAAATAAGGGCAAAGCGAATTTTGTATTTGATAAATGTGATATAAAGAAAGTAAAAATTTTTATGAAGCGTGTATCATTTCACCCCCTATATACCAATGAAGGGACTATTGTTATTGAAACAAATCAAGTTAAACCAATGAAATTTGTTGTTATCGGAAAACAAAGTATGAGAGATATAGCTAGAATTTTTTCTGACTTAGGAATATCTGTTGAAGTTAAAGATAAAGGAGTTCTATATAATAAATTCTAGTTATTATAATTATATAAATAGGTTATATGAAGATTGGTCTAAGATATTTTTAATGTGATTAAGTCTTATATTGCAACTAAAGCACTAACATTATAACTAAATCTATTATAGATAATATTTAAAAATAGCTACAATAAAAACATTAGGGGGTAATAGTAATGAGATACTATATGAGATCAAAGTTTTTTAAATTAAAAGAAGACTTTTGGATAAAAAATGAATTTGAAGAAGAATGCTTCTTTGTAGATAATAAATTCCTTACACTAGGTTTGCAATTTGACATCTCAAGAAACAATAATATTATATACTCAGTAAAACAAAAGCTATTGTCTTTTATGGCAAACTACGAGGTTTTTGAAAATGGAAATACAATAGCACAGGTAAGTCAAAAACTAACTTTCTTTAACGATAAGTTAAAAGTAGATAGTAAATATGGAGACATAAGAATCCAAGGAGATATATTTCACTACAACTATACAATAGTTAAAGACGATAGAATAATAGCAAAAGCAACAAGGGAATTATTTGCATTTACAGATAATTATACTGTAGATATTGATTTTGAGGATGAAGCATTTGTATTAAGCCTTGTAGTAATAATAGACGATATAATAGATAGACAAAAATCTAACTAAAGAGTCTTAAAATTTCTAAATATGGCTTATAGATTTTTTAAAAATGTATTGACATAATATGTAAAAACATGATATATAAAATATATGTGTTAGCACTCGGTTACAAAGAGTGCTAACAATTATGTTATATACATAATAAAAATTATATGATTTATTGTGAAGGGAGAGGTTTAACTTGGAAACAAAACAGTTTAAAGCGGAGTCTAAAAGGCTGCTAGATATTGTGGTTAACTCAATTTATACAAACAGGGAAATATTTTTAAGAGAACTTATCTCTAATGCAAGTGATGCAATGGACAAAATCTACTACAAAGCATTGGTAGATGAATCTATAAACTTTGAAAAAGAAAACTATTATATTAAGGTAATTCCAAATAAAGAAAATAGAACATTAAAAATAATAGACACTGGTATTGGTATGACAAAAGAAGAACTTGATGAAAATCTTGGAGTTATAGCAAAAAGTGGATCACTACAATTCAAAAAAGAAAATGAATTAAGAGACGGGTACGATATAATTGGTCAGTTTGGTGTAGGGTTTTATTCTGCATTCTTAGTATCTGACAAGGTTACTGTTATAACTAAGTCTTTTGGTAGTGATGAAGCTTATAAGTGGGAGTCACAAGGGGTAGATGAGTATACTATAGAGCCATGGACAAAAGATACAGTTGGTACAGAGATTATACTTAACATAAAAGCAAACAATGAAGACGAAAATTTTGATGATTACTTAGATGAATATAGATTAAAATCAATAATTAAGAAATACTCTGATTTTATAAGATATCCAATTAAAATGGATATAAGTAGAAGTAGACTTAAAGAAGGTAGTGAAAGTGAGTATGAAAGTTATATAGAAGAAGAAACTATAAACAGTATGGTTCCTATATGGAGAAAGAATAAAAAAGAACTTAGTCAAGAAGACTATGATAACTTCTATTTCGAAAAACACTATGGATTTGATAAGCCTCTAAAACATATACACTTAAGTGTTGATGGTGCAGTAAGTTATAATGCAATTTTATATATTCCAGAAAAAATGCCATATGATTTCTATACAAAGGATTATGAAAAAGGATTAGAGTTATATTCAAATGGCGTTTTAATAATGGACAAGTGTGGAGATTTACTTCCTGACTATTTTGGATTTGTTAAAGGTATAGTAGATTCAGAAGATTTATCTCTTAACATATCTAGAGAGATACTACAACACGATAGACAATTAAAGCTTATTGCTAAGAATATAAAAAATAAAATCAAAAAAGAATTAGAAAACATGTTAAAAAATGAAAGAGATAGCTATGAAACTTTCTACAATTCATTTGGAAGACAATTGAAATTTGGTGTATATAATGATTTTGGAATTAATAAAGATGACTTACAAGATTTATTAATGTTCTACTCATCAAAAGAGAAAAAAGTGGTTACTCTAGACGAATATATTTCTAGAATGCCAGAAGAACAAAAATATATTTATTATGCTTCTGGAGAATCAGTTGAAAGAATTGAGAAAATGCCACAAACAGAAGGCGTACTAGATAAAGGATATGAAATATTATACTTTACAGATGATGTAGATGAGTTTGCTATAAGAGTTATGATGAACTATAAAGAAAAGGAATTTAAATCTGTATCTAGTGGTGATCTAGGTATAGAAAATGAAGAAGAGAAAAAGTCAGAATCTGATGAAAAAGAAAACAAAGACTTATTTGAAAATATGAAAGAGGTTTTATCTGGCCAAGTTAAAGATGTTAGAGCTTCAAAGCGACTTAAGAACCACCCAGTATGTTTATCAAATGAAGGTGAACTTACAATTGAAATGGAAAAGATCCTAAACGCTATGCCTAACAACGAAAATATAAAAGCTGATAAGGTATTAGAAATAAATATAAACCATGATGTGTTCAAGTCACTAAAAGAAAGTTTTGATAATGATAAAGACAAGTTTAAGTTATATACAGATTTATTATACAATCAAGCATTACTTATTGAAGGACTTACAATAGGTGATCCGTTAGAATTTACAAATAATATCTGTAAAATAATGAAATAGATACATGAAAAATTCCCTTAGATTTATTATCTAAGGGAATTTTTCATGTATGCAATTTGTTGTATTTATTTTTCCAAAAGGGTAGTCTTTACATCAAAACTGATCATAGTTACCTTTGTAAGTTTAATTTCATTATTTATTATAAAAACTTTACAAAGAACCATTCTTTGATTTTAGGCTATATTCTAATATAGTGCTGAAAATTCTCCCTACTTATTGCGTGATATATAAATACTATGCACTTATATATACATAATTATTTTTTAAATATATCATCAGAAGAATTATATTTCAGAAGTGTTTTTGTTAAAAATTTATATTCTTCATTCTCTAATTTACTTATACCATTTAAATTTTCTAACCGAGTATTATTTATATCTTCATCTTTTATAAATTGAATATAACCTGTATCCTCATATAGCCATAGATTAAAATTTAATGGTTCATCGGCTAGTTCAGTACTCTTATCTAATATATATACAGTTAGATAATTATTAGGATTACCTATTTTTTTTGCATTAGTGATATTTAATTCATTTTTTCTGCCTTTTGTTATTATATCTCCAAGATACTCAATTTCATCTCTTGAGAAACCACTTTCTAAGTCAATATCAACTCCATACGGATTCTCGTTGTTTTCGTTTAACCAATGAGATGATATCAAACCTCCAGTAAATTCTTTGCCTTTATTCCTATCCATCATAAACCCTATTAACCCTATTGATACTGTTAATAGGATTATTATAATTTTAGTATTTTTCTTCATATTTCCCCCTAAGTATATATAATCTAATTCATAGTTTTATACAACTGTGTGATAAATTATGGTTTGATTATATACTAAATATAACATTACTTATAATACATTTAAACCTATCCACTCACTTTTTAAAATTTCAACACTGAGTTAAAACATAGCCTAAATTATAAATGCAATTCAATAGAAATATAAGTTATAAAATATATTGTTTGTATTTTAACAAGTTTTACATAATCCAACAAATATATAGTGTATAATTAAATAAAGTACTTGAATATTAAAAATTTAATGATTTTAGTGAGGAAAATATGAATTTCCTAAAAAATTATAAAAACACCATAGAAATAATTTTAAAGAATTCTACTGAAATTTTGGAGGATTCTAATAGTAACAAAAAAAGTGTATTGGTATTTGGAAGAAATAGTGAAGCTGACAGTATTTTAATAAAACTGATATATATTAAAATAAAGATATTAATGATCTAAAGGTAAGCTTTTTAGGTAAAGAAGAAAAGCAATATAAATCTATAGTATTTTTAAAGTAAATAGTAAGGGGGAAATAATATGAATCAAAATAAGACTATGACAGTAGTAGGAATAGTATGCATTTTTATTCTAGTAATATTCTTTATACTATCAAATAAAAAGGTATACGGAAATGATCCAGATTCAATAAAAGAAGTTATAAATTCTATAGAAGGATATGAAAATGAAGAACTTATAGAAATTATTGATATAGTGGATGTAAAAGATATGAGAATAGTTGGATTTTTATATCCAGATAATATTGGATTTGCAGAATTTCATAAAAATAAAAATGGTAACTATGAGTGGCGATATATAGAGAAAAAAAGAAATGATTGTATTCGAATTTCCGCTATACCTTTAGAAAAAGAGATTAGATTTGTAATTATATCTAATGCTGAAAATGATAAAGTAACAAAAGTTAAAATGAGTGTAAATGGAAACGTTTATGAGAAATACTTGAAACTAAATAAACCGAGTCTAGCTGTTTTTGATATAGAGAGATCAACAGATGGAAGTTATGAGTATGATTTTGAGTACTTTGATCAAAAAGGAAACAAAGTTGAAAATATAAACTAATATTACTATGTACATTAAAGAACTATAGCAGAAGGGATTAATGAGGTGAAAATAACGAAAAAAATTGCTTTATAGTAATTATCATATTTTTTACCTTAGCTATTTTGTTAGGATTGTAATGATTTTACTTGCAATTATAAGTACTTTAGTATTAGGTTTGATTCTACATATATGGCAAAGATATGAAAAGTATGAGTAAGTTGTTAGAAAGGGGTGAAATATGAAGAAATTTATTTTTGGATGTTTAGCAGTTATCGTTTCATTATCTTTATTAGGATGTGATAAAATCACACAGTTAACAGAAAAAATTAATATAAGAGAAGATATGATTCGAAGAATCTGGTGGGGAATATTTAATAAAAGTGTTTCTAAAACATAAAGGTAATCATTGGGTGGTGGTAAAAACAGATGAATATACCTTATCTGAATACAAGGAGTTGGCAAAAGAAAATAAATAGTAAGTACTAATCTACAAAGTAAATTTTTATATTCTTAGACAAATTAACACAATTTTCTTGCATGGCAAATAATTATATGATAAACTAATAATAGTAATAGTTACTATTATCAAAACGAGAATTGGGGGTAATAAAATGAGTTTAAAAGGAACTAAAACTGAACAAAACTTAATGGCTGCATTTGCAGGAGAATCTCAAGCAAGAAATAAATATACATACTACGCATCACAAGCAAAAAAAGAAGGATACAACAAAATAGCAGCAGTATTTGAAGAAACTGCTCACAATGAAATGGCACATGCTAAAATGTGGTTTAAATTATTACACGACGGTGGAGTACCATCAACTCTACAAAACTTAAAAGATGCTGCAGCTGGTGAACACGAAGAGTGGACTGATATGTATGAAAACTTCGCAAAAGATGCTGAAGCTGAAGGATTCAAAGATATAGCTTTCTTACTTAGAGCAGTTGGGAAAATAGAAAAAGAACATGAAGAAAGATACTTAGAACTTCTTAAATCAGTACAAGAAGAAAAAGTATTTGTAAAAGAAGAAGCAGTAGAATGGAGATGTATGAACTGTGGACATATACATACGGGTGAAAAAGCATTAGAAATGTGCCCAGTATGTGCTCATCCAAAGGCATACTTTGAAATAAGATCTGATAAATTTTAATTAATAAACATTAAAAAGCCTTACTAAATAAGGCTTTTTATATATTGATAATTGTAACTTATAATAGTCTATATATGGGTTACAATTATTAGTATATAAGCTATATAATAAATCATATGAAAATAAAAAAGAGGGATAAATATGAAATTTTCAAAGCAAAGAAAATTAATATTAGATACAGTATTAGAAAATAAAGTACACCCTACAGCTGATTTTATATATGAACATCTTAAAAAGGAAAATCCTAATTTAAGCTTGGGAACAGTATATAGAAATTTATCTCAGTTAGTAGACCATGGGTTTATAACAAAGGTGAGTATACCAGGTCAACCTGATAGATTTGATGTATTGACAAGCGATCATTGCCACCTTTTATGTACAAATTGCAATGATATATATGATATAGAATCTAAAATAATAGAGAATATACCAAGTAAGTTATCAGAAGAACTAGATATTAAAATAACATCTAGCAATATTATTTTTAGAGGAATCTGCAAAAAGTGTAATGAAAATAAATTATAAAAATTAAATATATGTAATGTTCTCTCAGATTAAATATTTGAGAGAACATTTTTTATGTAATTGTTGTATAATGATTTAGTGTTTTAAAAATTATGGGAGGAAAAAAAGATGACAGAAAAAGAGAGATACCTACCTTATCTATCAGGTATTGGAATGGCCTTAATATTTGGGTTTTCATTTTTATTTACAAAGGAAGCTTTAAATGAAGTTGCTCCATTTCATTTATTAGGTTTTAGATTTGGTATGGCGGCAATTGTATTATTAATTTTGAAAATAACTAAGGTAATTAAGGTTGATTATAAAGGAAAACAACTTAAGAATTTACTAGCAATTGCGCTGACACAACCCGTAGCTTATTTTATATTTGAAACTTACGGTGTAAAGTTAACAACTACTTCAGAATCTGGAATGATGCTAGCTTTAGTTCCGGTTTTAGTAACAATACTTGCAGCAATGTTTTTAAAGGAATTTCCAACTAAGATACAGGCATTATTTGTTGGATTTTCAGTTTTAGGTGTTGTTTTTATCGTTGCAATGAAGAGTAGTGGAATAGGATCGAATTTTATTGGAATAATTATACTTTTACTAGCTGTATTATGTGCATCTATTTTTAATATATTATCTAGGAAATACTCAACGAACTTTACTTCTGTAGAAATTACTTTTGCAATGATGTGGATTGGAGCAATAATATTTAATTCAATGTCTATAATAGAACATATTATTAATGGAAATATATATGATTATTTTGTTCCTTTATCAAATAATAAAGTAGTTGGAGCATTATTTTACTTAGGAATATTATCTTCGATTATAGCATTCTTTTTAGTAAATTACACTTTATCAAAAATTGAAGCTTCTAGAGCTGCTGTTTTTTCAAATCTTTCAAGTGTTGTATCTATAGTTGCTGGAGTTATAATAGCAAATGAACCATTTTATTGGTACCAAATTGTTGGAGGAATTATGATTTTATCTGGAGTTTGGGGAACTAATTATTTTGGAAGTAAAGAAAAAATAGAAGAATGTGAACAATAATAAATTTGATGAATAATATATTAATTTAGTTCGAAATTCAAATTAATACTGTTAATTATTGGATAAATATGATATATATAGATAGATATTATAATATTTTATAAAATGGGGTATTGAGTATGACAAACAAGGAATTGAAATCATTAGCAAGGCAGCAACTAAAAGGAAGATGGGGAAGAGCTATATTATATTCTGTAGTATTAGCTGTAATAGTAGTTCCTGATTTGATTGCAAGCTGGTATTACAGTGAATCAGTATCATATAGTAATTCTGAAGCTGTATATGATATTGTGAGTAATGTAGTATCTGGGCCTATACTTGTAGGTATTAGTTATCTTTGGTTAAATTTCATTAGAAATGAAGATGAAATAAGCAATGTATTTTGGGGATTTAAAAAGTTTGGTAAAGCCTTTGTAGCTTATTTATTAACTACTTTAGCTATAGCGGCAGGACTGATTCTTCTTATAATTCCTGGAATAATATTAGGTCTAATGTTTTCACAGGTAAATTATTTATTAGCAGACAATGAAGATATATCTGCAATAGAGGCTATGAAAGAAAGTGCTAGATTAATGAAGGGACATAAGTTTAGATATTTTATGTTAGGCCTTAGCTTTATAGGGTGGATTTTACTTGGCATTATAACATTAGGTATAGGATTCTTATGGATTACGCCATATTATAGCGTAACATTAACCAACTTCTATAAGGAAATAAGTGAGTCTGAGTATTAATTACTCAGGCTTTTTACATACTACTTAGGGGCAAGGTGAATCACATTATGAAAAATAAACTAAGTTCAAAAGCAAAAATATCTTGGTTTATACCAAGGGCTATATATTTAGTCATAATAATTGCAGTATCAATAGCAGTTAGACTTATATTTTCAGGTTGGGTAGAAGGTAGACTTATATTAGATTTAGTACTTGGCGTTATTGTATTGTTTCAGCTAATTAATACAGTAGTTTATCCAATTCTTGAATACAAACAATGGAGTTATGAAATAGATGAAGATAAGGTTGAATGTACTCAAGGTATTTATAAAGTTATTAGCGTAGTAACTCCTACTATAAGGATTCAACATATTGCTATAATTCAAGGTCCTATAGATAGACTATTAGGCCTTGCAGATCTACATATAGCTACTGCGGGTGGATCATTTGAAATACCTAATCTGGATAAGGAAGAAGCAGAGATGTTAAGCAGTTATTTAAAGAATATAGTACAATTTAAAATAAAAAATGATACAGATAATTTAGGTGATAATAATGAAAAATAGGAATCATAAAATAATCATTTTAAGTAATTTTATGGGAAATAAAGGTGTGTTCATATATATATTACTATTACTTAGCGATATACCTATAAATCCATATATAATTATATTGGGATTGATACTATTATTTTTAGGATTTAATTTTATAAGTTGGTATAATGACTATTACAAGATTGATGAGCATGAAATTAGGTATACAACAGGAATTTTTAATAAGAATACAACTGTAATATCTATATCAAAAGTAAGTACTGTAGATATATCTCAAAATGTAATATATCAATTGTTTAATATAGCAAAACTGAAATTAGACAGTGGAGCGGTAAATTACGCACAAACGGAAATCAGCATAGTGGTTTCTATGCAAAAGGCAAATGAAATTATAAGTATTTTGGGGAAAACAAAAACTGAAGGAAAGAAAAATGATTATATAAAATCAAGTACAAAAGAAGTAATAATTTATGCTATTACAAGAAATACAACAATTATTTTAGGTACAATCGCTACAATAAATGTACTCCTAAATCAACTATTAGAAGCTTTTAAAATAAAAAATGATTTTTACAATAAAATAGGAACCAGTATAGAAAATAGTGTAGGAACTAAAATATTTCAGACAGATAATATAAAAAACTTAATATTGAGTATTTTAATAGCCATAGTAATTGTATATATAGTAACTAAATTATTATCTGTACTTTATTATATTTTAAAATTTAGCAATTTCACTATATACAAAGAAGAGAATAGTATTAACATTAAATACGGTGAGTTATCTAAGAAAAAATATTCACTTCCTATAGATAAAATTAACAGTGTAACTTTAAAGCAAAATTTAATAAGGCAATTGCTAGGTCTTTATTCATTAGAAGTAAGCACTGTAGGTTATGGAAATGAATATAGAGAAGAAGCTATATTGTATCCATTATGTTCAATAAATAAGGCAAGGGAAGTAATTGAAAAACTTTTGCCTGATTACAATATGGATCTGGAGTTACAATCTGTTAATAAAGAAGGAAGAAGAATATTTTTTATGTTACCTATGATTATCACATCTGTTTTAGTAATTACTTTAAGTATAATTTTTGATTATGGATATATATCAATAGTTTGTATACCATTAGTATTTTTTATTTGTCACTTAGAGTATAAAAACACTTCTATATGGTATTGTGGAGAAAAGTTTATAGCAACTTTAGGAATATTTAAGAAAAAAATTATTATTATAAAAATGGATAAAGTTGAATATATAACAGTTGAGTCTACATATTTTCAAAGAAGAAATAATCTTCTTACATATAAGATAAACTATTATGGTAAAAGTATACTAGAATCTTTAACTCTTAAACATCTGCCAAAGGAACACTTTGCAAACATAAAAATGGAACTAATTAAATCATAGATTGTGTATAAATTAAGATATTATCGGGGGTTTGGGGAACTAATTATTTTGGAAGCAAAGAAAAGATAGAAGAATATGAAAAATAAAAATTAAACTTACAAATTTCTTTATTATACATATATTATATTAATACTTATTTTGTAAAGGAGAATATATATGTATAATAGACAACAACAAAACGGGGCACCTGTGCCACCTATATTAGAGGAGCAAGTTTCATTTCCTATAACTCAGGTAGTAATTGCATTAAGAGAAGGGAAGACTGTAAAAATAGCACTAAAGACAAAAGATGGATTTTTTTTATCCGCTGTAAATGGTGGTGGAGGGTCTGTAGTTGCTAATGCAGCACAAATAGGTCCAAACGAGATTTTTTTATTAATTCCACAAGGTCAAAACAGAGATAAGGTTGCAATAAGGACTGTTAATAAAAATTATATAAGTGCTATAAATGGAGGAGGAGCCACAGTAGATGCAAGGAGCACTACCATAGGTCCTAATGAGCTATTCAATTTAATTGCAATAAGACCTGATCAAGGTAGCTTCACCACAGAAAGAGGCTTTTATTTGCTAACATATGATACTGAACCTAGACTTTTAACCGGTTATGGCGTTGTACAAGGGCCTAGAACTATTTATACAATAATTGCACAAGCTCAATAAATATATTGTTAAAAGAAACTTACAATTTTATTTATTATACATATAATATATTAATACTTACTTTGTAAAGGGGAATATATATGTATAATAGACAACAACAACCAAACGGAGCGCCCGTATCACCTATATTAAAGGAACAAGTTGAATTACCTATAGCCCAAATATTAATTGGGTTAAAAGAAGGTAGACCACAGAAAGTGGCAATAAAGACAGAAAATGGATTTTTTTTATCAGCTGTAAATGGTGGTGGAGGAAATATAATTGCAAATGCAACACAAATAGGTCCAAACGAGACTTTTTTGTTAATTCCACAGGGAGTAGAAAGAAATAGAGTTGCTATAAGAACTACTAACGGAAATTATATTAGTGCTATATATGGAGGAGGACACAGAGTAGATGCGAGAGGCACTATTATAGGCCCTAATGAACAATTTAATTTAGTTCCAATAAGACCTGATAAAGCAAGCTTTACAACATATAAAGACTATTATTTGCTGACGTTGGATAACGAACCTAGACTTTTAACAGCTTATGGCATTGTACAAGGACCTAGAAGTATATATACAATAATTTCACAAGCTTAATAAGTATATATTATTAAGGAAAACAAGAATAATTTTTAGCATATTAAAAGCTGCATCTAATTTTAGGTGCAGCTTTATTAACGCAGTAAATTGGAGTAAATACACAAAAAATCGAGTAAAAAGAAGGCACAATTATCTAAAAAATGAAAAATCAAATTAAATTATATCATTTCGACAAAGAATATTAAAAAATGACAAAAAATATATTGAAAACAGTAATAAAAAATGATAAATTATAATATGCAATTGACAGAAGTGGTAATAAAATATCAAGAGTAATAATTTTATAAGAGGAGGACACAAAATGGGGCCACAAGCAACAACTACAAAGCATCCTAGAGGGCTGTATATTTGTGGATTAACATTTACGTTTGAAAGGTTCGCATACTACGGATCAAAAACGTTGTTACTATTATTTTTAGCAGAAACAATAGCTATGGGTGGATTAGGAATTGATTATATTGATGCAGCAGCTATAGCAGCTAACCTAACAGCATTTACGTACTTAGCACCGATATTTGGAGGAATGATTTGTGATAGATGGATAGGGGCTAGGTATTGTGTAATTATTGGTACAGTCATTATGGCAGCTGGATATGCATTAGGATTCTTTGCCACAAGTATAATATGGATTCATGCAATGATAATTTTAATATCTATAGGTACAGGATTCTTTAAAGGTAACTTAAATGCATTAGTTGGAGAGCTTTATGATGACAATACTAGAAAAGATGCAGCTTATTCTATACTATATACTTTTGTTAACCTAGGTGCATTTACAGGGTCATTAATTGTAGGTATACTATATACTAAAACTTTTGCTGTTATGCAAGATGGTGAACTTATACAATATGGATTTAGACAATGTTTCTTATTAGCAGCAGCAATGAATTTATTTGGTGGAATTATGTTTGCTTCTATGATGAAGTTTTTAGGGGAAGCAGGAAAATATCCTCAAAAAATGCTTGATAAATCAGGTGATATTAAAGATGGAAAAAATGCTGATAGACCATTAACTAAGAAGGAAAAAGAGAGAGTCAAGGTTATATTCATACTATCATTCTTCTCTATATTCTTCTGGGTATTCTATAACCAAGCAGGATCATCTTTAACACTATATATGAAAGATTATGTTGATCTTTCAGTTGGTAGTTTTGAAATACCCGTAATGTGGATTGAAACTACATTAAATGGTATATTATGTGTTGCTTTAGGTCCAGTTATGGCGGCAATATGGACAAGATTATCTAAGAGAGAAAAAGGCGATTTAAGTATGCCTCAAAAAATAGCTTTAGGATATGGATTCTTAGCATTAGCATTTTTATTTGTAATTGGGGCTGAAATGACAAGAGGAATAGGTGCTGATGCAACTGTAAAAGCAAGTGTTTTATGGTTGGTATTCTTTGTTGTATTCCAAACAATAGGAGAGATGTGTTTCTCACCACTTGGAAACTCATTAGTAAGTAAGGTTGCTCCAGCAAAATACCTATCGTTACTTATGGGTGTTTGGGCAGCAGCCACATTTGTTGCAAACAAATCAGCTGGGTATGTACAAGCTGTAATAGAGCAAATGGGATTAATGCAAGTTTTCATAGCTATACCAGTAATTTTAGTTGTTGGAACAGTTATAATATTAGCTATTAATAAAAAGATTATAGAGATGATGTCTGAAGATAAAGAAGATAAAACTAATGCTTTAAAAGCTGTATAAATTTAAAGGTTGTATCCAAAAGGATACAACCTTTTTTAGTGATCTGCAAATCTCCACCACAAAGAAGTACTGATTAATCCAATAATTGATGTGACTAAAACGAGGATATAACTTATAGGTCCTAGATTAGCACTTAAATCACCTGCAACGTTACTATATAAAGCAGGTACAGCCCAAGGTAAAAATTGACCATAGCCAATGGCTGCTATAATTTGTGAAATAACAAGTGTGAAAATTACAAATCCCAAAGGTGATAAGTATCCTCGACCAATGCATGCAAAAAAGGCAACGGGTGTACTTAGAATTATTGTCAATATTGAACATATGAAAAACATATTAAATCCATTTAAAAGAACTTCTTTGGACCAACCAGGGAGTACTACGAAATCCCCAACTATTAATCCAAGAACAAATACAAGTATTGAAAGGCAAATACACCATAAAAATACTAATAAGAATTTTGATATAACAATATTAATACGTGAAATAGGTAGAGCTAACAAGTCTTTTAGTGTTCTATCTGAGTATTCTCTTCCAAATGTCCAACTTGTTATAAATCCAAATAATAATAAGCCCCCTACAGAAATAGCCTGTGAAAGAAAGCCAAAATATGAAGGCCAATCAGCACTTCCGGCAAGCTGAGCCTTTGCACCAATCATTCCTGAATTACGAGCAAATTCAGGGTCTTTGAGTATGATCATAAAAAAACCACCGACAAAAGGGAGAATGGAAAAAACTACTATTGTTATCCAAAGTATCTTAGAACGTAGTAATTTCAAAATCTCAGCTGATAAAGAAATAGTCATATAATTCATTTTACCTACCTCCTGATTGACTAATAGTTTTTAGAAAGTATGATTCTAAATCTTCTTCTTCCGTTTTTAGCATAGTAAGAGAAATGCTGTTATTGACTAAAATACGGGCAACCTCTTCAGGAGATATAATAATATCATTACTATTTATAGATATAATTCCATCATTAGTAATCTGTGGATTATATCCATATTGAGAGAGTATAGAAGTAGCTTTTAAATTATCAAGTGTATTTACAATGAGATTTTTTTGTCTTAGTAATTCTAACTTAGCTGATGTCTCTTCTTGAATAAGGGAACCTTCATGAATAATACCTATACGAGATGAAAGTTTTGAAATTTCTCCAAGAATATGGCTTGAAATAAATATAGTTACCCCATGGTTATTAGCTAAATCATGTAAAAGGTCTCTTATTTCAACAATTCCTGAAGGATCTAGGCCATTTGATGGTTCATCTAAAATTAGGATTTGAGGATTATGTAACAAAGCTTTTGCAATACCAAGTCTCTGAGCATTCCCCATTGAAAGGTGCTTTGCCTTTATATTTTCATATGAATTTAAGTTTAGCTTAGTTATAATATTTGATACAGAGTTATTATCTGATATTCCACGAAGTTTTCTTATAATTTCAAGATTTTCTTTTACTGAAAGCTCTGGATATGAATAGGGTATTTCTACAATATATCCTATATTGCTAAATAGGTTATGATTTTTAGGCTCAACTTTTTGACCATTTAAAAATACAGTACCAGAGGTAGGTTTAATCATCCCAAGTATCATACGAATTGTAGTAGTCTTACCAGCTCCGTTTAATCCTAGAAAACCATATATTTCTCCCTTTTTAACGGAGATTGTTACATTTTTTACTGCATCAAATTTACCATAAGATTTTGAAAGATTTATAGTATTAATAACATCAGTCATATTTACATCTCCTTATGTATAAGACCATTACTGATTAATTTAATTAGTAACTTCATAGTATTATCATAAACATCTTCGCCAATTTCTTCTTTATGGGTAGACAATATAAAAAGAGAACGTATTAACCCTGAAATAGTCTCAGGACTTTCTTTTATGGCAATACCCTTTGATTCCCATATTTTTATTATGTGTGTCAGAATATTAGAGTCCTGACGCATGTGGCTTTTAAGTTTTTCTTTTGGTAATTTCCTTAAAATAATTTCTAGAGAGTTATCTTTATATACCTGTAATATAAAAGGATTATCTTTTACTAATTCAAAAGAACGTGTCAGAAATTTTTCAATGTACTTTTCTGGTTTACTCTCAAGTGGACGTATTTCATCTATAAGAATTTCTTTTATATTTTTTTCTTCTAGCTCCAAAATTTCAAAATATAATTCTTCTTTTGAACTAAAAAATATATAGAAAGACCCTTGTGCTATTCCAACTGCATTTGTGATATCTTTAATTCCAGTCTTTTTTAATCCATAGGAACTAAAGAGATTTTTACCACTATTTATAATAGATTGTCTTATTAAAACTTTTTCATCTTCACTAAAACCTTTTGGCATAACAACCTCCATGATAAATATATATGAATAAATTATTTTTTTATTCATATATATTGTAGGCTTTTCATTGTTTAAAGTCAATGTTTATAGTCATTAGCTTAGAACAGATCTCATCATAAAGAAAACAGGTATTGTTGAAAGTGATTGTGCAATAAATGGAGATATTATTTTACTTATGCCTAAAAACTCAACTAGTAAAAATATTATACCCATGTTAATTACATATTCAAATAAATAAACTAATATGGACATTGAAAATCTTTTAGTTGAATAATTTTGTTGTTTAAAAGTTATCTTTGTATTTAGAAAGTATGATGCAGTAATACTTAAAAATGTTGTAAGGGTATAAGCTGAAATATAATTTATTTTAACAATAATGTGTAATCCTATATAAAACATTTGTGAGACAATAAAATTAGCTATACCAATAATATTAAAATTAATATACTCACAAACTTTACTTCTCCTATTTTTAAGTTTATCTAAAAATCTATTAAGCATTAGATTCTTCTCCTTAAATATAAGTATTATGTATTAAATAGTATTCTTCAAAGATACATGTAAAAAAGCCGATTGCATAACAATTTAACTAGGTATTTAATGTACTATTATACAGAAAGACAATGTAAATGGTCAACATATCTATAATCAATAAAGAATGAGAACTTAAATGATATGGAAGGGAGTATATGTATGAAATCAATTGCCTATAACTGTATTTTTGCAGATATACTTAACTTCTTCAAGGAAGGTTATGGGAAATCATAAAAACTCATTAATTGATAACGTATTACTTATTTCCATTGGGATCACTTTGACTATCTTAAATATTATGTTGTTTAAGAGTTTTATTAATTAAGTTGATTTCCAACTTATCAATAATGCCAATGGGAGTAATAATTATGCTGATTATATAAATTTGTATTTTCTCTTAATAATTGTTTTGCAATAGTATACCAAATAAGAAATGCAAAAAAGAATACTTTTAACAATAAGTTTATAAAATTTAATATACTAAGAATTTTTTTGCCTTAATGGTGGATAATAAAACTGTGCTATTAGCATAAAAAAATTACGGAGGTATAGATATGGATATGAACTTAAATATGAAAAATAATCAAAACAACCAAAATAAAAATGCAAAAGAGTATATTGATATGGTTTGTGGTCAACTTCAAAATTCTAAAAATTGTTTAGACAAAGCTTTAAATTCAGTAGAAAAATCAGAAAATAGACAAAAAATACAAACTGCTTTACATGCAGTAGATAATGCTTTGGAAGCTACTCTTAACACTCTTACAAATTATAGAGATTAATAAGATAAATTATAATATCCTTGTAATTAAAAAAGGTTGTATCTAAGATGATACAACCTTTTTAGCTAATAATAAATTATTGTGAATTCTTAATATTTGAATAAAATTCAAAAGAAGTTCCAGAAACTTGTTTTGAAGCATACATAGCTTTATCTGCAAAATCCATAAGGCTTTCTATATCAGTTGCATCATCTGGGTAAATAGACACACCTATGCTTATATCTATATTTAGCTCTGTTTGATCTACCTTCAATGGTGTTTTAAGATTTTCTATAATTCTTTTTATAAGAACAGAGCAACTTTCATGATTGCTTATATAAGGTTGAACTATTACAAACTCATCGCCACCAAGCCTTGCAATGAAATCAGCCTGTCTAATGGTGTTTTCAACAGTTTGAGCAGTTTCCTTAAGAATAATATCTCCAACAGTATGCCCATATGTATCGTTAATGGTCTTAAATTTATCTATATCAAATAACATTACTGCAAATTTAAAATTTCTTCTACTGGCATGTTTTAATGTTAAATTTAGATGATTCATAAGGTGATTTCTATTTGGTATATCAGTTAGTGAATCATAGTTTGCAAGATATCGTATTTTTCCTTCTTCCATTTTTCTTTCAGATATATCTCTAACAATATGAATTCTTAATCTATTTTCATCTATTAGTGTGCTTTTAACACTAACTTCAACAGGAAAACTAGTTCCATCTTTTTTTACATGTTCACATTCAAATGTAATACCACTTTTATCAGCTTTTTCCATTTGTTCCTGAAACAAGTTTTTAGTTGAATGATGTCTTAAGTTTTGAACGTTTAACTTAGTTAGTTCACTTATAGAATACCCATATTTAAAGAGAGCACTCATATTAGCATCTATAATATTTCCTTGACTATTTGAATATAAAATAATATCTTGTGCATTATCAAATAAAAGTTGATGTTTTTTTGTTATTTCATTGGCTTTTTTACAATCAGTTATATCAGTGAAAAAAACAGTAAATTGATTTTTTACCGGGCTAAATACAGAAATCTTAAAATGCTTATCTAGATGGTCGTTATAAATTTTAAAATTACTAGGTATTCCTAATGTTGAAATAATTTTATAAATATTAATCCAAAACTTGTTTAAACTAGATTCAAGATCTGATACCTTTTTTCCAATAATATCATCTCGAACCAATCCGGTAATGTTTGTAAAAGCATTATTAATTTCTAAAAACTTATAATCAATTGGATTACCATTTTCATCATAAATTAACTCATGAAAGGAAATTCCTTCATTTATGGAATTAAAGAACGACCCAAGATAGCTATTACAATCCTTTCCACAAATATATTCTTTCCACATATAGATAAATTCTCCTTCTAATCGAATATTAGATAATATATTCTATAAATATAAAATAGCAATATGCTTTCAATTATAATTATTAAAATATATTGCAAAAAATGTAGTATATTGTAATTTATTGTAATATACATTATAGCTAATACACATTAAAAACTCAATAATAACATGTTTAGTTAAAATTCCGAGGGAATTTATTCTTTTTATTTAAAGATAAGGGTTGCTTTATGTTAGTTTCTGAAATAGTATATATTAGAATTAACTTTTCTAGTTTTTATGTAGATTTCTAATAAATGTGTTACTATTGAAAAGAATATATTAAGGATTATATTGTGAAATATGAGGAGGACAGTATGAATAAAAAATTATATAAATCGAATTCTAATAAGATGATTTCAGGAGTATGTGGTGGAATCGCTGAATATTTTAATGTTGATCCTACTTTTGTGCGTCTAGCTTGGGTATTGTTTTTACTGGTGGGTGGAAGTGGACTATTAGCGTATATAGTTTGTGCGATAGTTATTCCACAAGATATTAATTATTAAGGATAAATGAAGGTTGTATCTAAGATGATACAACCTTTTTTAACTATAAATTCTTAATGTTTGAATAAAACTCAAAAGAACTTCCCAAAACTTGTTTTGAAGCATACATAGCTTTATCCGCAAAACGCATAAGGTTTTCTACATCATTTGAATCATCTGGATAAATAGATATACCTATGCTTACATCTATATTTAACTCTGCTTTATCTATAGTTAATGGGGTATTAAGACTTTCTAAAATTTTCTTTGAAAGAATAGAACAATCTTCATTATTATCTATGTAAGGCTGAATTATTACAAATTCATCTCCACCAAGTCTTGCAACAAAATCACCGTAACTAATAGTATTTTTAACAGTTTGTGCAGTTTCTCTAAGAACAATATCACCATAGTCATGCCCATATACATCATTAATTCTCTTAAACTTGTCTATATCAAACAACATTAAAGCAAACTTGAAATTTTCCTTACTAGCATCTTCTAAAATTAAATTTAGGCGATTCATAAGATAACTTCTATTTGGTATCCCAGTAAGTGAGTCATAGTTTGCAAGATAAAGTATTTTTTCTTCTACCATTTTTCTTTCAGATATATCCCTAACAATGTGAATTCTTAATATGTTTTTATCTACTATTGTACCTTTAACACTAACTTCAACAGGAAAAATGGTACCGTCTTTCTTAATATGCTGAACTTCAAATGTAATTCCATTTGTGTCAGCTTCTTTCATTTGCTTCTTAAATAGGTGATTAGTTGAGTTATGTCTTAGATCTTGAACATTTAACTTAGTTATCTCACTTAGAGAATATCCATATTTCAGAATGGAATTCATATTAGCATCTATTATATTACCATCAACATCTGCATAGAAAATAATATCTTGTGCATTATCAAATAAAAGTTGATGTTTTTTCATTATTTCATTAATTTTCTTTAAATCAGTTATATCTGTTAATAAAATAATAAACTGGCCTTTTACCGGGCTAAAGACAGAAACTCTAAAATATTTATCTAGTATTTCATGATATGTCTCAAAATTAGCAGGCATAGTAGAAGTTGAAATTTTTTTATAAATATCAATCCAAAATTGTTCCAAACTAGGTATAATATCTAAAATTGTTTTTCCAATAATATCTTCACGTTTTAATCCGGTAATATATGTAAAAGCATTGTTAATTTCTAAAAATTTATAGTCAATAGGGTTGTCATTTTCATCATAAATTAACTCATGGAAGGCAAAACCTTCACTTACTGAATTAAAAAAAGAATTAAGATAATTATTACAATTGTCGCCACAAATACATTTTTTCCACATAGGATCAACCCCCTCATTAGTAAAATATTAAATTTATATATACATACCCATTATACATAATTTTAAATAGTTAATTAAAGGAAAATTCAATATATTCTGGAATAGGCATGAAAATATATTTACAAAATTATAAATTATAATAAATAAGTTAAAAGGGGGTATGCAATTTGTGCATACCCCTTTCTTTAACTTATTTATTGCGTAACTACGTGAGTAATATCTATTTGTTGTCCACCACCAGTTATTGTTGCTGAATTTGTTTCTGGTGTAGTTCCATTTTCTACGAACCAATTAAAGGTAGCTTTACCATTAGCATCTGTAACTCGCATTTGTTGGACATTATAAGTGTTATCTCCAAGTTTATATAAAGTACGTATTGTATATGATGTTTTCGGTTTTGCTTGTATAGTTACATGACCAAAATCTCCTACGTTAAGATCAGTATCTGATGAGACAATTTTTATGGAATTTGATGTATCAGATTGTACTTTAGCAGCTGATGCTTTATTGTTATAAAAGCCTAAAGTGAATATAAATACAAATAATAGTGCTATGCAAAAAACTTTAAATTTCATAAAACTTCTCCTCCTATATTTACTGTCGAATTTTTATTACTATATACTTATAATTCCCAGGGTTATTATTAATATTACAAAATTATAAATAAAGGAAGCAGCTATAATATAGATTTTAAAGTATTCTATGTTTGTTGGATTACCATATATGATAAAATATATTTACTGTTAAGAAGTGCGAGGTAACTAACATGAAAAAAGAAATTAAAATATCTATAAGAAGTTTAGTTGAATTTATAATGAAAAGTGGAAGTATTGATAATAGATATGTAGGATCAGTTAAAGCTATTGAAGGAATAAAAGGTCATCAAAAAGTTCAAAACTCATATGGAGAAAATTATACTGCAGAAGTTCATTTAAAACACAGTTTCACATATGAAGATATAGATATTAACGTTGAAGGAAGAGCAGATGGAATATTAGTTGAAAATGAAAAAACAATAATAGATGAAATAAAGACTACAACAAAAGATCTTCTTTTAATAGATGAAGATTTTAACCCATTACACTGGGCACAAGCAAAGTGTTACGGGTACATTTATTGTTTTCAAAATTATTTAGAAGATATAGATATACAAATAACTTATTATAATATAGAGACTAAGGCAACTAGAATATTAAGAAAAACATATAAATTTGAAGAATTAAAAGAATTTTTCTATTGGCTTATTGATGAATATAAACATTGGGCTCAAATAGAAAAAAATTGGATAAATAAAAGAAATGGATCTATAAAAAACTTAACATTTCCTTTTGAAAATTATAGACCAGGTCAAAGAGAGTTAGCAGTAAGGGTATACAAAAGTATAACTGACAATAAAAAATGTTTTGCTCAAGCTCCAACTGGTACAGGAAAAACTATATCGACATTATTTCCATCTATTAAGGCAATGGGAGAAGAACATACTTCAAAAATATTTTATCTTACAGCCAAAACAATAACTAGGGAAGTAGCACAAAGCAGTATTTCTTTAATGAGAAAACAAAATTTAGATATAAAATCTGTAACTATTACAGCAAAAGAAAAGATTTGTAAGATGGATGAAGCTAATTGTAATCCAGATTATTGCCATTATGCTGACGGATATTACGATAGGATAAATGATGCTCTAAAGGAAATTTTAATAAAATATGACGACTATAGTAGAGAAAATATAGATAAAATTAGCGAAGAATATAATCTTTGTCCATTTGAATTATCACTAGATCTTACTTTATCATCTGATGTAATAATATGTGATTATAATTATGTTTTTGATCCAAGGGTTTATCTAAGAAGATTCTTTGATGTAAAAATCACTGATTATACTTTTTTAATAGATGAAGCTCATAATCTTGTAGATAGAGCAAGAGAAATGTATTCTTCTACTATAATTCAAGAAAAGTTAATAAAAATAAAAAAACTTTTAGGAAAAAAAGATAAAAGACTTGCTAAAGCTATAAATGAAGTGAATTTGTATTTTAAAGAAAAATTAAAAGTATTAAATTTATTAGATGAAAAATATTTATTAGAAGATGAACAACCAATAGAATTATATAATTTATTAGATGCTTTTTTAAAAACTGCAGATGAATATTTAAGTAATAGCAATGAAGAAAATGATGAGTTAATGGATTTGTATTTTGATATTAATAGCTTTTTATCCATATCAGAGTTTTATGATGAAAATTATGTAACACTTTATGAAGATGATTTTGGAGGATTAAGTATAAAACTTTATTGTGTAAATCCATCTAAAGTTATAGTAGATAAAATGAAAAAAGCAAAGTCTACTATAATATTTTCTGCAACTCTTATTCCAATGGATTATTTCAAGGATATGTATGGTTCGGGAGATACTGATTACATTGTTAGTTTAAGAAGTCCTTTTGATATAAAAAACAGGTTACTTATGATAGGAGACAACATAGCTACAACTTATTCAAAAAGAAGTGAAACTAGTGATGAAATAGTAAAATATATAGAAAATTGTGTACAATCTAAAAAAGGGAATTATATGGTTTTCTTCCCATCTTACAAGTATATGGAACTTGTATTTGAAAAGATGAGAGAAACTTACCCAGATATAAATTTAGTGATACAAGAAAGTAATATGAGTGAAGAAGCTAAAGAAGAGTTTTTGTCTATGTTCGATGAAGAAAACAAAGAGACTCATTTGGGATTTTGTGTACTTGGAGGACATTTTTCTGAGGGAATAGATTTGACAAATGACAAGCTTATAGGGGTTATAATTGTTGGGGTAGGTATGCCACAAATAGGAATAGACAGGGATATAATAAAAAATTATTTAAATGAAGAAAATAAGGGATTTGATTATGCTTATGTATATCCTGGTATGATAAAGGTACTTCAAGCAGCAGGACGATGTATAAGAAGTGATGAAGACAAAGGAATAATATTATTATTAGATAATAGGTATTCACAAAGAAGATATCAAAGTTTATTTCCTTATGAATGGTTCCCAAATATTAGAGTGAGAAAAAGTGAAGATGTTAAAGAAGAATGCAACAAATTTTGGAATAAGTAAAAATATATTAATAATGTATAAAAGAATTATATATAGAGAGAATAATAGAAAATAATAGAGCCAATTAAAAAATAAAGGGGTGAAAATTATGAGTTCTTTTAAAGGGTTATATACGTTATCAACTGTATCTAGTATGTATAATATAGATCAAGGTGATTTAAGCCAAAATATAGGTGGAAAGTTTGTTGATAATATAGATGTAAAAAAATTCGGTGAAACTTGGCTTATAACAGAAGAAGCTTTATTAAGAGAATTTGGATTTATACCTTTATTTGATCATAATACACATGAAGATAGAGGTTTTAAGTAAAGAATATAAGTAGCTAAATCTTAAAACTTTTAAAAGTATATTTCAAAAAGGTTGTGTCCAAATGGATACAACCTTTTTTTATTAATATAAAACCTTTTGTATTTATAAATCAATTCTCTCTAATATTTGAATAAAACTCAAAAGAACCTCCAGGAACTTGTTTTGTAGCATACATAGCTTTATCGGCAAAATCCATAAGAGTTTCTATATTAGTTGAATCATCTGGATAAATGGATACACCAATACTTAAATTTATATTTATTTCTATATCATCTAATTTTAATGGTGCCTTAAGTTGTTCCATAATTCTTCTTATAAGTACAGTGCAATTTTCATGACTACTTATATAAGGCTGGACTATTACAAATTCATCTCCGCCAAGTCTTGCAATAAAATCTGCCTGTCTAATGGTATTTTCAACGATTTGGGCAGCGTTTTTAAGTGCAATATCTCCAACGCTATGTCCATATGTATCGTTAATTTTCTTAAAGTTATCAATATCAAATAGCATTATCGCAAACTTAAAATTTCTTCTATTAGCATGTTTTAATATTAAATTAAGATGATTCATAAGGTGATTTCTGTTTGGTATATCAGTTAGTGAGTCATAGTTTGCAAGATATATTATTTTTTCTTCTTCTATTTTTCTTTCAGATATATCTCTAACAATGTGAATTCGTAATCTATCTTCATCTATTATTACGCTTTTAACACTAACTTCAACAGGAAAACAACTTCCATCTTTTTTGACATGTTCAGATTCGAAGGTAAGACCATTTTTATCCGCTTCCTTCATTTGTTTTTCAAACAAGTCCTGAGATGAGGGGTCTCGTACATCTTTAACATTCAATTTAGTTAGTTCGCTTAAAGAATATCCGTATTTTAAGACAGCGCTTATATTAGCATCAATTATATTACCGTTGGTATCTGCATAGAAAATAATATCGTGTGCATTATCAAATAAAAGTTGATGTTTTTTTGTTATCTCATTAGCTTTCTTCAAATTAGTTATGTCAGTTAAAAAAACAACAAATTTATTTTTTATTGGGCTAAATACACGAACCTTAAAATACTTATCAAGTTGCTCATTATAACTCTCAAAATCAGTAGGTATTTCTGATACTGAAATATTCTTATATATATCAATCCAGAACTTACTCAAATGAGGGAAAATATTTGATGCTGTTTTTCCAACAATAGATTCTTTAATAAGTCCAGTAATATCTGCAAAAGCATTGTTAATTTCTAAAAATTTATAGTCAATAAGGTCACTGTTGTCGTCAAAAATTAGCTCATGAAAGGCAACCCCTTCGTTTATTGAATTAAAGAAAGAATCGAGATAGTTGTTACAATCCTTCCCACAAATACAATCTTTCCACATATAGACAACTTCTCCTCTTATAAAATATTAGATAAAATCATGTACAATATATTCCTATTATATATGATTTTATATTATTAATGTATATTAATCAAATGCCATAAATATACAAAATAGTAAGTTGTTTTCAGTTGATAATCATTTCAATATACTGTAATATATACATCATAGACGATGCACATTAAAAACTTAATTATAATATGGGAGCGTAAAGGTTTCGACGGGGAGTTGTACCTTATAGCTGCGAGTCGTGTTACTCTGGGTCACGTAAAAACTGGGGAACAAAAACAAACGCAAACGATAATTTAGCAATAGCAGCCTAATAGTGCTGCTCGTTCTACCTATCCAGCCCGTGGGATAGAATAGGGCGTCGACTAAACGGGAAACTATCTTCAGGATGCCTTGACTAAAGATAGAATAATTAAGGCTAGGATAACATAAAGCTTGCTACTAGGCGTTATGTTATGCGAAATTAAAATTAGTAGATACACTCGTAGACGTTATTTGGGAAAGCTTTTCGGACAGGGGTTCGACTCCCCTCGTTTCCACCATTAAACCACGAAAAGATATTATCATAAAATTATGATAATATCTTTTTTTGTTATTAAAAAGATTGTAACAATATAGAGATTCAAATCATATTATTTAATAACTGCAATATAAATTAATTTATATTGTAGTTATTAAATAATATGAGGGGTGTAAGTATGGAAAATTTTAGAACAGGAGCACAGAAAGGTCACAAGCATCACAAAAAAAGTGGAAAGTCATGTAGTAAATCATGTAGTGAATCATGTAGTAAATCATGTAGTGAATCATGTAGTGAATCATGTAGTAAATCATGTAGTGAATCATGTAGTGAATCACATAAAGGTCACAATAATTATAAAAAACATGGACAATCAGGAAAGTCATGTAGTAAATCATGTAGTAAGTCACATGGCGAAAAAAGTAAGTCGTGTAGTAAATCATGGGGTAAGTCATGTAGTAAGTCACATGGCAAAAAAAGTAAGTCATGTAGTAAATCACATGGCGAAAAAAGTAAGTCATGTAGTAAATCATGTAGTAAGTAATACAGTAAATCATATTACAAATCAGACAAGCCATATAAAAAATCATGTAAAAATCTTATAGTAAATCAAGTAAGAAATACAGTAGACCACATAGCAAATCACATAGTTAGAGTGGATAGTATTTCTTAAAAAAATAAATAGGCAAAGAGATTAATAATATGGACAAATATTATAGAATTAAAGAAAAAGTAAAAGGATATTCAGTAATAAGAATAATAGGAGAAGGGCGATATGGTATCGCGTATTTGGGAACAAATGATAAATCAGAAAAATGTATAATAAAACAATTAAAGAAAAATATGATTAAAGAAACTAGAGAAAAATTATTTTATGAGGAGCAAATACTAAAAAGCTTAAATGATCCTAAGTTTCCAAAATTTATAGCAAAGTTTAAAGATAAATATAGACAAGGATATATATTAGAATATATAGAAGGCAGAGATTTTGAAGACGTATTAGGTGAAGATGGATATGAATTTAGTAAAGAGGAGATTTATAAAGTTGGGAGCCAACTTTTAGAAATTGTGGATTTGTTGCACAAAAATAATATAATCCACAGAGATATCAGGCTACCTAATGTAATATTAAAGGAAAACAAAGAACTGGCTTTAATTGATTTTGGTTTGGCTAGATATATAGATAATGAAAGATATGTAAAAGAGATGGATTATTGGTATATAGGAGATTTTCTAATCCACTTATATTATTCATCTTACAAAGAAACTGATGAATCAGAAAGACCTTGGTATGAAGAACTTGATTTAAAGGAAGAAGAAAAAAAATTTCTCAAAAAACTAATGGGAATAGATGATAGTTATAAAAATATTGAAGAAATAAAAAGTGATCTTGAAAAAATCAAAAATATAAGTTGATTTTAACATTAATAAACCATGCCGTTTCGAGGTTAGCCTCAAAATAGCATGGTTTATATTTTAATAGGGAAATAGATTAAATTAAGGAGGCATATTGTGGCAAATACAAATAGGATATTAAAAATATATCTAGATAGCTTTAGAACTAATCTATACGCTATTGATTCTTTTAGAATAATTGGCTTAATAGATGTAAGTATTGAATATTATTATGGAATGGAAAAAGTAACGTTACCTTTTTATAGATTATCAGGAACTAATAGCGGAAAAATTAAAGGATTATGGTACCTTATTGTTGGAATAAAGACTTACATTGGAAAATTTACATAATTTAGAGAAAATTTAAATTTCATTTTAACAAATTCTACAAAAAAGGGGCATTGCAGTAGAAGGTTGGCTTGCTAAATCTATATTTTTTTATGTTTATTTAAATAACTTACTTTATTATTAATAGCTTCTTCATAGAATTCATTATTCATTTCTATTCCTGTAGCCTCTGACTTATAAAAGTGATTTGTGTAAAAAATAAGTCGCCCTTTACCACATCCGAAGTCAACAATAAATATTATGAACCTTAAATTAAATACTGAGAATTTTTTACTATTTTAAAGAGTTAAAGGATATTTAATATACCCCCAATTACACCCCAACTACAAAACTGTAATATAAAAAAATGTAAAAGAAAATGAAATAAAATTATAAAAATACTAGCATATAACTAGGTTGTAATGATATTTATAAATATATAAATACTATATAATAGACTCCCCTCGTTTCCACCATTAAAACCCACGAATTAGGTATTGACTAAATAGTCAATACCTTTTTTTATATCTAAGGAACTTGTACTATTCAAAATATTTAATACAAATATACAATGTAACCATATTTTGCTAAAATAAAGAAGGAATTATTTAAAAATTTTATACAGGAGGAACTACTGGAAATGCTTATAAAGATAAGTAAAATTATAGTTGGAATGTTAGTAACGGTATTATGTTTTACGGCCATAGGAATTAAAAATGGTAATTATGAATTAACTTCATATGCAGCTACAAATGATTGGAGCAATCACTGGGCGAAAAACCAAATACAACAATTCATAGAAAAAGGGTACATAGGTGGATACAGTGATGGAACATTTAAACCTAATAACTCAATAACAAGAGCTGAATTCATAACAATATTTAATAAGGCATTTGAGTTAAAAACAACAAGTGGAAAAGTATTTAATGATACAAAAACCCATTGGGCAAAAAATGAAATAGATAAAGCAGTAACTAATGGAGTATGTAATGGTAAAACAGCAACAGAATTTAAACCAAACGATCCAATAACAAGAGAAGAAGCCGCTGTAATGATATCAAATTATAAAAAGGGTACAGATGCAAGTTACGATAAGATATATACCTATTATGATGGTGGTCAAATATCAAGTTGGGCTATAAGCTCAGTAGAAGGACTAATAGAAAAAGGATATATAGGTGGATATAGCGATGACACATTTAGACCAAAAGATAAAATAACAAGGGCGGAAGCAGTAGTAACAATTAATCGTGTAGTATCAAATATACCTCTACCACCAAGAACGGCACCTTTTGTAATACCGCAATCAGGCCCTGTAGTTGATAAGATAGTGGGAAATGTTAGAAAAACTGTAGGAAATAATTTTGAGTATTATGATCCTAATCAAAATTATTTAATATTTCATGATAATGGTGATGTGATTGAGATATCTGTGCGTTATGAAGTATTTATGAATCCAGAGGGACTTCAAAATCTTCAAACTATTATAAATCATTATGCCGGAAGTGCTGCATGGACTTGGGTATATGATAGAGTTATAGTAAATCCAAAGGGTGGTGTAGAACAAAAGACTTTCAATGGTAAATTGATAAATATGATAGTTGACAGTCGTACGTTAATAGAAATAGAAAAATAACAAAAAAATTTTAGGATGAAAATCGTGGGTATTATTTCCGCGATTCGCCTCCACCATTGAAACCCACGAAAAAGATATTGACTAAAGAGTCAATATTTTTTTATTTAGAATAGATATGAACGAACCATACCATAAGTAAGAATCACGTATTTAAAATATCACTAATTAATAAATTGGTAATATTTTACTTTTTTCCACAAACAAAATAGATTTATTATGGTACCATATAAATAGGAGGGGATTAAAAATGAATAAAAAAATAACAAGTTTAGTATTAGCAGGGTTAATTACGGTGTCTATATATGCACCAAGTTATGCAAATGACACTACACAAGAAAATACGACAAACAATGTAAAAGTACAACAATTAACAGTAAATTTAAGTGATATACAAGGTCACTGGGCAGAAACTCAAATACAAAAATTTGTAAATGCAGGATATATATCAGGTTATGAAGATGGAACTTTTAAACCTAACAAAGAAATAACAAGAGCAGAGTTTGTAAAATTAGTAAACAAAGTATTTGACTATGATTTAATAAACGAAAATACAACCCTTAAATACAAAGACGTAAAAACTGGACAATGGTTCTACAAGGATATATTAATAGCTAATGATAGACATTATGTAAAAGGTTACGAGGACAATACATTTAGACCAAATAATAGTATGAAAAGAGAAGAATCTGCCAAAATAATTTCTAATATAGAAGACATGAAAGATGACAATATAGATAAAATACCAAATTACAAGGATTCTCAAAATGTATCAAATTGGTCTGAATCATATGTTGAATATTGCTTAGAAAGAGAATTTATAGGAGGGGATGAAAACAACAACATCGATCCGAAAGGCAATATGACAAGAGCAGAAGCAGTGGTTATTTTAGATAGAGTAAAAAATGGTGGAAAGAAACTATCAGCTACTGAGCCAAGAGGGGATATAGCATATGAAGTAATTTCAAAGATGGAAGGTACAGAAGTAAGGCACGAAGAAACTACAGAAGGCAACTATGATGTGGTAAGATTTAAAAATACCGAAACATTTTTCAATAATTATAGTGGAAGATATATGTATTTTGAAGGTGTAGATACACAATTGTTCTTTCGCTCATCAGGTGATAAAGGAGTTGAAGAAAGCTTAGAGCAAATGATAGGAGATAAAGAAGAAGCTAACAGATTTTGGGATGCAGAAAACAAAAATGATTCAAAAGGTATACGATTCACACAAGGGATTTTTGCAGGTAGAAAAGTAGATTTAAGAGAAACAAAACTTGGTACAGCGGACCTTAGAGTATATATGCCAGAAAAATAAACTAACAAAAAAACGCTCCGTAGAGTAAGATACGGAGAACCGTACCATAAGTAGCAGCGGTTTTTAGAGTTTTTGGTTCTATACATGCTCGTATGGAAATAATTGAAAAGAAAATTGGAAGCTACAAGTTAACGAAAAGCTTAAAAGTATATAAAGTCATTTTTAGGGGAGGAGTCTTCAGAGCAGGACTCCTCTCCTTTTATATTTGAGATAGAAATATCAGGACTTAAAGCAAATATTAAGTAAAAAAGTTAAAGAATAATCAAAAACCTATATGTAATGTTATTTTTCTATTTGGCTTTTAGTAGCCTCGCTAAATAAGATTTAGTAAAGACTTGGCGTATGTTGCGAATTAACATAATTAAAATCTTATTTTAAATATATGCTGCTCTATAAATTGATTGAGTTTTCGGATAAAATTTTGTAGAGTATAAAATTTCCATAATGTTCAGATGCAAATGCGGGATTGGTCATGGCTGTAAATTTTATAGGGCCATTACTAATTTTATGGCATTAATTTCATTTTAAGGCATGCAGAAGTTTTATTGCCGCCTTTTTATTTAACAAAACAAACTAAATGATAAAAATAGAAGGATTTCACTATAAAGTGAAGAAATAAAGCATAAATAGCTTGAATTAAATATGGTTGTATTAATATGCTATTGGACACACCGATTTAAAATAGAGGGGTGAAGATAATTAAAAAGAAGAATCTTATCATAACAGTAATCGTTGTGATGGTACTGATTATTACTAGCAGCAGCCTTGTGAGTTATGCAAGAACTACTGATCCGGTGGATGCCGAAAGGACAGCCTGGCTGGAGAGTAATCTAATAGCTCACAGGGGCATACACGACAACCAGACTTATCCTGAGAACTCAATATCCTCATTCGCTAAAGCAATTGAAAAGGGTTGTCCTATCGAGCTGGATGTTTCCTTGACAAAAGATGGCCAGGTGGTTGTATTCCATGACAAAAAGCTCAAGAGAATCTTTGGGAACGACATCTGGCTTAAGGATATAACCTACGAAGAACTCTCAAAATATACCTTTGAAAACACTGTCGAGACAGTCCCACTGTTCAGCGAAGTGCTTGCCTTTGTTGGCGGCCGCGTGCCACTGCTCATAGAAATCAAGAACGAGGGGGACGTCGGTGTTCTCGAGAGTGCGGTATATGACCAACTCAGGGCCTACAAAGGGGAGTTCGCAATCCAATCCTTCAATCCGTTCTCATTAAAATGGTTCAGGGACAACGCACCTGGAGTGCTGCGCGGACAGCTTTCAGGCAGCTTCATCGTAACCGACTATGAGACCGAATATCAGGGCACCACTCGCCTTCCATGGTATAAGTCATTCCTGCTATCAAACCTTCTCTTTAATTTCGAAGGCAGACCGAATTTCATTGCCTACGAGACCGAAAATGTTGGAACTGGTACCCTTGAAAGTCTGAAGAAGCTTGATGTACCGGTTCTAGGATGGACCATCGACAGCCAGCAGGAATATGACATCGTTAAGCCATATTTCGACAACTTCATATGTAACACAATTGAAATAAGAAGATGAACAGTCAAGTGAATCAGTTTATTGTAGAATATACAACAAAAATAAATGTTACTTAACATGTTTAAATCTAAAATACAGAAATTCACAGTGAAATTAAATAAGTTTTCGCATTAAGACTTAATACCAAGTAGGTTGTATCCAAATGGATGCAACCTATTTTATTGTTCAGATATTCCTCAAAATGGCGATAATAATTTAAGGTAAGATAAAGAATGATAGTTCAAGAATATAGTTTGTTAAAATGGTAAAATCTATATTTAATTGAAAAGATTAATAATTCTTATATTTTAATAAGCCAATATACTAAGTAATATAATAATATTGTATCTAAGGAAAAGGTATGCTACAATCTAAATAATTACGACAAAACAAAGGAAATATCGACAAATATGTAAAAAATTCTATTTAAATGATTATAGTATAACACCTAAAAGATACTCAGTTATTTTCATTGCTCCAGGAGGATTTAATATATGTTACATCAAGATTATCACAAAGAACCATATTACATTATTGATTCTAAAAAAAGATGTATTGAACTAGGTATGAAACCGGATGAACCAAGATTGCCGAAGAATATTATGTCGGAATTAAGGTTGTCAGAAAAGAAAGAAGCCTATAAAGAAATTTTAGATGTTGTAAAATTTTTTAGTAAGAAAATAATTAAATCACTAGAAGGTACTCCTATATTAATAGTTATTTCAGATGAAAATGGATATCTACTAGATACTCTCGGAGACGAAACCATAAGATCAACAATAGCTCAACTTGGAATTAAGCCAGGCATTCAATTTAGTGAAGATGATATGGGTACAAATGTAGTTAGCTTGACACTTAAACAAAATCATCCAATACAGTTAATAGGAAGCAATCATTATCATACATTTTTGCATGATAGTGCTTGTTATGGAGTGCCATTTCATTATACAGATGATAATAACCTGCTAGGTAGTATATGTATTATGACAGCTGTTATACTTCATAATCCGTTTTTCTTAATGACATTAACCACTGTTGTCGATGCTATAGAACGTGAATTATTATTAAGAAAACAAAATCATAAACTCAATATAATGAACCAAATAATGCTAACTAAAACTAGAAATGCAATTATTGTAACAGATGAAAGTGGAGTAGTAGTAGAGTATAATGAATTTGCTGAGAAAATATCAGGATTTAAATCTGAAGAAATTATAGGAAAAAGCATTTATGATTCTCCAATAACAGGTAAGTTTTTTAAAGATGTTATATGCAATTACAAATGTTATGAAAATGTTGAGATGAAATTTAAAAACAACAAGGGTGAAGAGTATGTTTGCCTTGTTGACATGCAATCTATTAATGATGAAAATATGAATTTGATAGGTGCTTTTGGTCAGTTTAGGGACATTACAGAAAGATATTTGGCAGAAGAAAAATATAATTATTTGGCATATCATGATGAGTTGACGGGGCTACCAAATAGAAGGTACTTTAAAGAGATATTAAATAACTACATCAACTCTTATTCTAGTAAATCAGAAGATATGTCACTGATATTTCTAGATTTAGATAAGCTAAAGATGATTAATGATACATTTGGTCACTCAAAGGGTGATTTACTAATAAAAGAGTCTGCAAATATAATAAAAGAATGCTTAAATAAAAATGATTATGTCTGTCGAATGGGCGGAGACGAATTTGTACTAGTATGTTTCAACATCAAAACCAAAGAACAAGCAAGTGAACTTGCGCAAAGAATTATAAATGCTTTCAATAGAACAATCGAAGTTGATAGTCAACAATTTCATATAACAACAAGTATGGGTATTTTGTTGTATCATGAAAATCCTGTAGATTTTGAAAATTGCTTAATTTATGCTGATAATGCTATGTATAAAGCAAAAGCTAATGGAAGAAATTGTTATGTTATCTATGATCCACTCCTTGAAGGGTCTTACAAAGATAAGATAATTCTAAAAATGGACATAGAAAAAGCATTAGAAAACAACGAGTTTATTTTATATTATCAACCACAAGTTGATATAAAGAATGGCAATATAGTTGGTGTTGAGGCTCTAATTAGATGGATACATGAAGAAAAAGGAATGATTTCTCCAAATAAATTTATTCCTATAGCTGAGGAAACAGGATTAATTTCTAAAATTGGTGAATGGGTATTAAGAGAAGCATGCTCTCAAATGAAAAAGTGGCAAAATACTAATTTACCTCCAATGAAAGTAAGTGTGAACTTATCTGCACAACAGTTTCTAAAAAGAGATCTAACTGAGGTTATTAAAAAAGTCTTATCCGAAACTGGGCTTGATCCACAGTACCTAGAGTTAGAGATTACTGAAAGCATGACAATGGAGGTAGATTACGCAATAAAAGTATTAAGAGAATTAAAAGATCTAGGGGTTAAAATTAGTATTGATGATTTTGGGACTGGATACAGTTCATTAAATTACTTAAAAAAATTCTCTATTAACTATCTAAAAATAGATAGATCATTTATCAGGGATATTATAGGCGGTAAAAGCGATGCAAATATAGTTGCCACTATTATTTCTATGGCACACAATCTTGGCTTAAAAGTTGTAGCTGAAGGTGTTGAAGATAAAAAACAGTTGAGATTTTTACAATCGTACAATTGTGATTTTGTACAAGGTTATTTTTTTAGTAGACCTATACCACCAGAACTTTTCGAGAAGGAATTTCATCATTTACAAAATGAATTCAAATATATATATATTAATTGACATAAGGGGAGAAAAAAATTGAAAAGTATAGCATCTATTTTAGCTTCACATTTTAAGAGATGGGAAGTTAGTCATGTCTTTGGCATACCAGGAAAGCCTATTGTACCATTACTTTTGGAATTAGACAAACAAGGGGTTAATTTTATATTAAATAAACATGAAGGCGGCAGTGGGTATTGTGCTGCTGGTTATGCAATGATGAACAAAAAATTAGGTGTGGCTATTGCAACTGCAGGTCCTGGAGGAACGAATTTATTAACTGCCGCTGGTCAAGCAAAGGCTTCTCATCTTCCAGTACTATTTATTACTGGCCAACAGCCTATTTGTGATACAGGAAAGGCTTTAGGCCAGGATTCTACAATGTTTGGTACTGATTTAGTTAAAATGTTCGAACCAGTAACTAAGTTTAGCGCTAGAGTTGAAAGAAGTGATCAATTTCAGAGATTTTTACAACATGCATTAGAAAAAGCCCATTCTGGAGTTAAGGGGCCAGTTCATCTATCCATACCATTTGATGTACTTAATGAGCAAATTGAAGAATTTGAACTTGATATACCAAATAATATGTGTGGATTAGTTTCTTCTAGTCTAGATGAATTTATTAACAAACTTGATAAGGCTAAAAAAACTGTGATTTTAGCAGGCAAGGGTATTCATTCAAGTGAAGCCTATGAAGAAGTAAAAAAATTAGCAGAGTTGTGGAACATACCAGTAATGACTACGCCAGGGGGAAAAGGGACATTTATAGAGAATCATCCATTATCCATTGGAGCATTAGGGTTAGGTGGTACAGAAAAAGCAAGTGAATATATTGAAAAAGACGTAGATTTGATGATTGTTATTGGTAGCAAATTATCAGATATGTCTTTAGTTGGTATATCACCTGAAAACTATCCTAAGGAAGTTATTCATTTAGATTATGACCCAACTTTTATCAAAAAATCACTCTTAGTTCCAACACTACCTATTATTGGGGATATAAAAATGAATATTCAAGTATTATTAGACAAAGTTTCAAATAGGGTAAAAAATGAATTTGAGTTAGTAAAAGAAAACTATGATAGTATAGAGGATAATGATGATTCATATATATCAGCTGTAAAAGCAGTAGAAATAATAAGACAAGAGACACCAGATGATTCAATTATATTTGGTGATGATGGAAGTCATACATTTTATGCAATAAAGGATTTTAAAATTAGAAAACCTGGCACATTCTTCTTTGATGATGTATTTGGAGCTATGGGACATGGTATAGGTTATTCTATTGGTGCACAATTAGCTAGTGCTAATTCTAGGATTATTTGTTTAACAGGTGATGGATGTACCTTTATGCAGGGCACTGAAATGTCTACAGCAGCAAATTATAATATTCCAGTTACGTTTATAATATTCAATAATGGAAGATTAGATATGGTTGATAAAGGCATGTATTATAATATAGGAAAGGCTGTAGGTACAAAATATAGTATACCATTAGATATAGAAAAGTTCGGACAATCTATGGGAATACGATCATTAAAATGCCATAGTCAGCTTGACTTAAAAAAGGCTCTAGAGATTTCAAAATCACATAATGAACCAATTATTATAGAAGTTATGGTTGACCCATTAGAAATACCACCAACAATGAAAAGGGGATAATATTATGAAAAAAAATTATGAAAATGGAATAGATATACTAAAACTAATGACAGATGAAAATGGAATGCAGACGATAAAATATTTAGAAGGTATTTTTCCAGATTTTGCAGAGAAAATGGTTGATTTTGGATTTGGACAAATATATGCAAGACCAAATCTAGATTTAAAATTAAGAGAAATTGTAACTATAACTGCTCTTATTACTCAAGGAGCATTTGAACAACTAGATTTTCATATAAAAGCAGCATTAAATCTTGGACTAAAAGAAGAAGAAATATTAGAGATTATTCTTCAGTGCGCTGCTTACGTGGGATTCCCTAAAGCATGTAGTGCTTTAGTTGTTGCAGGTAAGATTTTTAAAACTAATGAAAAGTAAATAGGTCATAATTATTGAAGCTGAGATGTACATATGTATATAAGTAATATCCGCGAACACCCGCATCAATTAGATACGGGTGTTTTTAATATGTGGGTATGCAATGCAAGGAAATAAGTAATATACTTTTAATTACATTGCTGTGCTTTCTAAGGATAGTTCATTTATAACTCTATATATCTCAATCCAGTTGTAAACCCTTTTAATATTTTCATTTAAGGGTTTTCTATTATAGTTTGTATCTAAAAGAAAAACCTTTAAACCTGCATTTGAAAGCTGAATTGCATTATCATAATTGTCTTCAATAAACAGACTGCAGTTTAATTCATTTGCTGTATCGACTTTGTAATGGCTGCCTAAAACAAATAAATCATCATAAGGAATTCCATTTCTTCTTAAGTATGCATGAGTAAGCATTTCAAGGTTTTTCTCTCTTGCAGTGACAAAATAGATATTATGATTTAAGCTGAGTTTTCTTATAACGGATCTAGCAGACAATCTAAGCTGCGGGTCTGCGTGTAGCTTAAATTTATATTTCTCATAGAATGCATAATATTCTGTATCCTTAACACCTAACACCTTGTGTATATAATACTCTGTCACATCTTCTTCAGTAATATTAGTACTAAAGTATTCATTACAAAGATCAAGCCAGTAATAAGCATCAGTTATAGTTCCATCAATATCAATACAAATATTTAAATTTTTCATTTATCTGCACCCCCTTATGGTTTCATTATACTGTTAAAAAGTTAAGATATAATTAAATCTACATTAAGTTATGTAAATAATTTATAATTTTACTAAATACCATAAATCATAAATGGAATAATTTTCCTAATTTTCGTTGACATGGCGGTTGGGGGAATGTATAATAAATTTCATTAGATGAATATAATAAAATTGAATAACCATTCTTATCTAGAGAAACCGAGGGACTGGCCCGATGACGTTTCAGCAACCAGCGTATTTAATTTGTATGCATGGTGCTAAATCCAGCAGAATTTGATTCTGAGAGATAGGAGAAGGTATATATGGAAAACCATTCTAAAGTTTTCATTTGTACAAAAGTCTTCTTCATATTTCTGGAGAAGACTTTTACTTTTTTGAGTAGTTAAAAAAATAAAAATTAGTTTGTTATAAAAATATCATAGATGAAGAAAATAATTTATTTGAATCTGTTAAGCTGATATAAAAAAATAGCTTAATATTTCGTAGAATTACTCGTTCTTTGAAAACTATATAAGTTTGATTAATTTATTGTATCGCAAACAAACCTGCAATAAAGTGGATTTTTGCAGGTTAATCAAAGATATTAATAAAGATTAAGAAGCTACAAACCAAGAAAATTTATTTGCATTATCACTTTGAACTTCTGCTACTTCAGCAGGAGTTAGTTTACTTAGTGAGCCATGAGGTCTAATAAAGTTGTAGTGAAAGATAAATAAGGATATTAGATTATAAGCTTTTTCAAAAGAGTTAAACCTTTTTTTAGCTTTATACCATACTTTGAATGTTTTATTAAAAGACTCTATTAAGCTATTACTTATGTCGCTAGACATAGGGGCTACAGGTACATGGTTGCTTTCATTCAATAGCTAACCATAAATAATAGCGTTTACCATTGATGAAAATGACTGTTTCATCAGCGTGCCAATCGTCAGATTGTAAATTTAAACTAGTCTTAAAGCTATCAGCTTTTGCTTTAAAGTAAGGAGCAAATTTATTAGTCCTATTAGCTATAGTAACATGTGACACCTTTATATTAGATGAAATTAATAAAAATTGTGAAATCTGCTTATCCAATCCGAACTTATATAGTTTATCAGAATGACAACGAGGACATTTTACACTTGTTTTGTTCATATAACTTAACAGATAGACATATTTTTAAGGGGGATAAAACTATGAAAGAATTTACTTTAAATGAAATCGTAAAAATTGCATTGGAAAGCGGGGCTACTTTAGCGGGTGTTGCAAATGTAGAAGACTTAAAAAAATCACCTGCATTTACTGTTATAGCTAAAATGCCAAAGTATAATGGGGTTGGAACTTATATGTGTGGAGAAAACGATACCTTTTTACCTGAAGTAGTATGGCCTAAAGGAATAAAAAGTGTAGTTGTTTTAGCATACCATCATCCTGTATCTGATCCTAAAATGGACTATTGGGTTGAAGGTTACAATACGATTGGTAATAGAAAGCTGATTGATATTGGCAAAAAGGTCAAAAGTATTATGGAGAAAGAAGGGGTAGAAACATATTCTTTTAACTATCATATAGAAAAAGGAGGAATATTTCTGAAAGATTCAGCAGTAGTAGCTGGGTTAGGGTGTATTGGTAGAAATAATTTGCTAATTAATCCCAAATACGGTCCACATATAAGACTAAGAGCAATAGGTTTAAATTTAGATTTACCATCAATTGGACCTTTAGAATATGATCCATGTGCTAAATGCGAAGTAAAGTGTTGGGAGAATTGTACGAAGGGAGCATTTTCTAAAAAAATATATTCAGAGGTAGAAGTAGGAAGAAGTGAACTTCCAGGGAGAATAGGAAACTTTAATAGATTAGTATGTAACGTACAGATGAAAGAAGATGAAGGCAATATGATTCCTGTAGAAATACCAGAGAAATCTGAAGAGGGTTTTGGAAAGGCCATAAAGTATTGTAGAGATTGTGAATATGCATGTCCAGTAGGTAGTTATATAGGAAATAGGGGATATGAAGTGGAATTTGAATTATCATTCTAGTTCAGATGGTTAAATAAAAGAGTTAAGCCAGGAAAAGGGGGATTTTTATGAAGATAGATTTAGAAACAAAAACTGTAGAAACAAAACAGACGGATAAACTTTGTCGAAGTTTAAAATCAAGACACATGAATATGATTGCTATTGGAGGAGCAATCGGTACTGGTTTATTCTTTGCTAGTGGTAGTTCAGTAAGTACAGCTGGACCTGGGGGAGCTGTTTTGGCTTACTCTGTTATGGGGATTTTAGTTTATTTTTTAATGACATCGCTTGGTGAAATGGCAACATTATTACCTATCTCTGGATCTTTTGAAACTTATGCTACAAGATTTGTTGATCCAGCATTAGGTTTTACTCTTGGATGGAACTATTGGTTTTGCTGGGCAATATGTGTTGCTGCTGAATTAGTTGCAGGTTCACTTATTGTTAAGTTTTGGTTTCCCAATACAAATACTACTTTATGGAGCGTACTGTTTTTAGGAATACTTTTCGCCCTAAATATTTTGTCTGCAAGGGTTTATGCTGAGAGTGAATATTGGTTTGCTGGTATCAAGGTTATTACTATTATTATTTTCCTCATAGTAGGTGTTCTTATGATATTTGGCATTATAGGAGGTCACTCATACGGATTTAGTAATTGGGTATTATCTGATGGAACCGGTAATAAGGCACCTTTTGTTGGGGGGATTTTTTCAATTATTAATGTCTTTTTAATTGCAGGTTTCTCTTTCTCGGGTACAGAAATAGTTGGTCTTGCAGCAGGTGAGGCAGAAAATCCTGAGGAGAACGTTCCAAAAGCAATAAAAACTGTTTTCTGGCGTATATTGTTATTTTACATGGGTGCAATTATAGTAGTTGGTTTTATAATTCCTTTTAATGATCCAAATCTCTTAAAGAGTGGGGTAGATAATATTGCATATAGCCCATTCACTATGGTATTCAAAAAATCTGGTTTGGCAATTGCAGCTAGTATTATGAACGCGGTAATTTTAACATCTGTACTTTCTTGTGGTAATTCTGGTCTTTATGTAGCATCACGTATGCTATATGCTTTATCAAAAGAGGGAAAAGCACCTAAATTTCTATCAAAAGTAAACAATCGAGGAGTTCCTACAAATGCATTATATATCACAACTATCGTAGCTTGCTCTGCTTTCTTCGCATCATTAATAGGTGACGGAAAAATATACTATATACTTTATAATGTCTCTGGTATTACAGCTTTCTTTGCATGGTTAGGTATAGCAATATGCCACTATAGATTTAGAAAAGCGTATTCTGTCCAAGGTAAAAAGTTAGAAGATTTAAAATATAAAGCAAAATGGTATCCATTTGGACCTATTATGGCTATAATACTTTGTACAATTGTTATATTCGGCTCTAACGTATGGATATTTCAAGCTGAAACATTTAGTTGGTTTGATTTTATTACAAATTATTTATGTATTCCTATATTTATATTTCTATTTTTGGGCTATAAGATAGTTAAGAAAACAAAGCTGGTTCCGTTAGAAGAATGTAATTTTCAGTATAAAGAATCTGAAAGTAGTGAAGAACAATAGATATTTCTTTAGTAGAGCTAATTACATTAACAGAGTTATTTATAAATTCATACCCATATATTTGTAGAAATGTTTTTTTATGTGAATATATTTATCGTGGATATTATTCTTGTGAATCACCTCCACCATTGAAACCCTCGACGAATATCTAGGGTTTTTTGACGCACTAAATTAGCTTAGAATTGTGAAAGGTGATGAAGATGCATATAAGAAGATTGCAAAATATATTAAAGAAGATAAAATAAAAACTAGATGAGTAAATATTTATTTCGTAATTAGGTTTATACAACCGAAAGAAATGAAAATCCCCCTACTAAGTAGCAGGGGGATTTATACGTTTTTGTAGAGATTAATTTTGAACTTTAACAGTAGTTTGACCAACTACAAGGTAGCCGTTGATGTAACAGCGGAATTCAACTACTACTTCAGGAGCAGTCCAATTAAAAGAAGAGCGTTCAAATTTAAATTGACCAATTTTTGCTTGGTCATAGTATCCGTTGTTGCTAGTAAGGGCATTAACACCATTTATGTTTGCTGTGTTAAGATCGAAACCAGGAGCACTATATCCTAAGGGAAGATTAACACGAACAGTGAATACACCATTATTTCCTTTAATAACCTTAGATGTTACCTCAATGTTAGTTGGGATATAAACAGTAAATTGTTTTTGGATTTTAGAGATATTACCAGCAGAATCAGTTACGGTGATAACAACGGTATAAATACCAGGCTTATCAAACTGGATGTTTGTACCATTAGAAATCACTTTTCCAGTAGTTTCATTTGGTTCGAAAACAACCATATCTTCAATAGTGATACCAGAAAGTCCGTCATTTGCTAAGTAAGTTAATTGTAGTGTAGTACCAAGCTTAAACTCATTGAATAGCTCCATTGTTATGGTTGGTGCAGTCTTATCAATCTTTACATAAACGGTATTAGTAGATTCAATATTTCCAGCAGTATCAATAGAGTAGAATGATACCTTGTGGATCCCTTCATCTTGTATTGTGAAAGAACTACCTTCTAAGTAATTAGAGCCATCAATTGAATAGAAGGTTTTAACAACACCACTTAGTTCATCTGATGAAGCTAGATTTATAGTTACATCATCATTTGACCAGTTATTAGGTGCATTTGAAGTAGTAACTGGTGCAGTCTTATCTATCTTTACATAAATAGTATTAGAAGGTTCAATATTTCCAACAGCATCAATTGAGTAAAAAGATACCTTGTGAATTCCTTCATCTTGTATTGTGAAAGAACTACCTTCTAAGTAACTAGAGCCATCAATTGAATAGAAAGTTTTAACAACACCACTTATATCATCTGATGAAGCTAGATTTACAGTTACATCACTATTTGTCCAGTTGGTTGGTGTATTTGCACTTGTAACTGGGGGTTTAGTGTCAACAATAAGTTTTGCTACAACAGTATTAGATGGATCAGATTCACCAAATGAGTTACTGAATGAAGTAACATAATATTGGTGGTTTGCGTATGAAAGATCAGTAATTGTGTAAGACAAGTTATTTAGATTTTCTACAAGTAAAACAGGTGTATTATCTATAATCTCGTATACGTTATAACCGTTAGCATAAGTGATAAAGTCCCAAGTAATTTGTACACTTGTTTTGTCTATAAGTTTCAAGTTAGCTACTGGAGATTGCATAACTGGATATATAATATTCTCAGATAATTCTTTTGATAAAGCTGATTCACCAAAGCGATTACTATATGCAGTTATTTGAAAACTATGTGTACCTTCTGATAGATTGAAAACTTTATAGCTTAGGGTTGTTCCCTTATATATTAACTGTTTTGTACCATTTATTATTTCGTAAACACGGTACTCGTTTGCCCAATTAACTGACTGCCAAGATAGGGTAATATTATTAACGTTAGAAACAGTTCTACTTAAAGTAGGAGGCTGTACTACTGGCCAATTTAATTTGACGCTTACTGAGCTTCCTTCACTAGATTCACCGAAGCGACTACTATATGAATGAACTTCATAAATATAATCTCCCTCAGGCATATTGGTGAAGGTTACGCTAGTACCAGTAACGGTTTGTTTTAATATTTTTTCTCCATCTACAATTTGATAAATTTTGTAGTTTGTTGCGTATGGTACAGCTGCCCATCTTAAGTTCATGTCATTGCCATTTAAAATGCTATTAGTTAAATTAGCAGGTGATTGCATAGTTGGGAAAATCAAAGTAAGGTTTGTTTTACTTCCAACTTGTGATTCACCAAAGCGGCTACTGTAAGAGTAAACTTCGTAAGTATAATCTCCCTCAGCCATATTAGTGAAGGTTATGCTAGTGCCAGTTACAGTTTGTTTTAAGATTTTTTCTCCGTTTATAATTTGATAAATTTTATAAGATGTTGCATAACTAACTGAGTTCCACTTTAAGGTAATATCATTGCCATTAGCAATACTATATGTAAAGTTGCTTGGTTCAAGCATTGTTGGAAAAATAAGTGAAAATGACACTTGGCTTCCATCCTGTGATTCACCAAAGCGAGCGCTTACAGATTTAATAATATAGTCATGTTCACCCTCTGGCACGTTAGTCAGTGTTGCAGATGTTGAAGTTACAGTAGTTTTTAATACTAACTGTCCATTAACTACTTCATATATTTTGTAACTGTTAGCATATGGCACTGCTGACCATGTTAATTGGACATCATTACCATTTTGAATTTTATATGCTAGGTTATTTGGAGCTTCCATCGTTGGATGAATTAAAGCAAAAGTGGTTTCTACTCCACTTGAAGATTCTCCTAAAAGGTTGGATACTGAGTTAACAATATAGTCATAATCACCAGCAACCATATTAGAGAACGTTATGCTAGTACCAAATACAGTTTGTTTTAAAACTTGTTGGCCATCAATTATCTGATAGATTTTATAGCTTGTTGCATATGGAGCGGCTGTCCATCTCAAAGTGATGTCGTTACCATTTGCAATACTATAAATTAGATTTGTTGGCGCCTGCATTGTTTGGCCATTTAGGTTAACTGTAATACTACTTCCATTTTCTGATTCACCGAAGCGTGTAGAATATGAGTAAACTTCAAAATTGTATTCACCAGGTGACATACTTGTATATGAAACAGTTGTACCAGTTACTGTACTCTTTAGAACTTTTTGCCCATTAACTATCTGATAAACTTTATAACTTGTAGCGTATGGAGATGCATTCCAGCTTAAAGTAAAATCGGTAGCATTTTTAATTGTCTGCACCAAGTTTGTTGGTGATTGCATAACTGGATGAATTAATGAGAATGTTATAATACTTCCTTCATTAGATTCATCAAAGCGGTCACTGTAAGAATGAATTTCATAAACATAATCACCACTAGGCATATTGGACAATGTTGTAGAAGTCCCAGTTAATGTACTCTTCAAAACTTTTTGACCATTAATAATCTGATATAATTTATAAGATGTTGCGTAAGGAGTAGCGTTCCATTTTAGAGTTATATCATTTCCATTTGTAATATTGTATGATAAATTATCTGGCGACTGCATTGTTGGCAGTATTAGAGTGAAGGAGGTTTGACTTCCATTATCTGATTCACCAAAACGATCGCTGTAGGAATGAACCTCATAAACATAATCACCAGCTTGTTTATTAGTGTACGTAACAGATGTTCCTGCCAATGTGCTTTTTAATACTTTTTGACCATCAATAATCTGATATACTTTGTAAGCTGTTGCGTAAGGAACAGTATTCCACTTTAATGTGATGTCATTTCCATTTGTAATGCTATTTGTTAAATTACCTGGTGATTGCATTGTTGGCATAACTAGAGTAAATAAGGTTTGACTTCCATTATCTGATTCACCAAAACGATCGCTGTAGGAATGAACCTCATAGATATAATCACCAGCTTGTTTATTGGTGTACGTAACAGACGTTCCAGACAATGTACTTTTTAAAACTTTTTGACCATTAATAATCTGATATACTTTGTAGGCTGTTGCATATGGAACAGTATTCCACTTTAAGGTGATGTCATTTCCATTGGATAATGAGTATGTGAGGTTACTTGGAGCAGTCATAGTTGGCAAAACCACTTGAACCTGTGTAGAAGTTGACATTGGAGATTCGCCATAAAGGGAATTCACCGCAGAAACCGCATAGGTATAGTTTCCAGCATCTGTATTAGTAATTGAGTAAGTGTATGATTTTGACGAGGTAACAAATGTTTTTTGCCCATCTGAATTAATTCGATAGAGGTTATAGGTTTCGGCATACTGAGATGTTGACCAACTTAGTACGATATCGTTACCATTTTGTATCCTATTTGTTAAGGTTGTTGGTGCTACCATGCTTGGATAGACAATATTAACTGAAACAGGAGCACATGGACCTGATTCGCCATCAGCACTTAAAGTTGACACAACATACCTATACGAACCTTCTGGTAGACTATTAAAGGTATAAGATGTTGATGTTGTTGTACCAAGGAGTTTAAGCTGATTGTCAATAATTCCATACACATTATAACCATTAGCTCCATATACAGAATTCCATGAAAGCTTTACATTACTCGGTGTAATGAGTGGGGCTGATAGGTTACTTGGAGGCAGTATGTCATTATTGGTAGTTAATGCGTATGCATTTACCAAAGGAAATACTAGTTGAAACGCCAATATTACTACTAAAATTAGAAAACTCCGAAGAAAATTTTTCTTCATGGCATGACCCTACCTTTCTTTGCGAAAAAGGGGAATTGGGAAAAAGATAAACCTTAAATAAGGCTTATAGATAAGAAAACTATATTCCCTGTGGCAACCGGCTACCATCCACGTAAAATTCAAGTCGTGGTTCAGGCCCTTGGCTTTGCGTCTCATAGTTTCCTATGATTTGCCTTTTTCACTTATAATATATTTATTAAGATATAGACTCATATATCTTGTACATAATTTTACTATATTTGGTATAAAGAAACAATATAAATCAAAATATATTATTTCTAATCATATTCCTACATAGCTTTTAAATCAATTTATTTTTTCTATAATAAAAAAGTTAAGGAATTAAAATAATCTTTAAAACTTTAAGTATAATGACATAAATATATAAAATTTTAAGTAAAAACATATTATTCTTAAAAAATTATTGATATATTTTAATTTGGTTTACTAATTTTAAGATTATTTATATAATAAATTAAATTGATTAAGAGAGGATGATTTAGACATGGATATAATTGATGCAAATATCCTTGAGTTCATGAAAGAAAACGGAAGAGCCACTGTTTCAGAGATTAGCAAGAAAGTGAATTTATCTATACCTGCTGTTTCGGAAAGAATTAGAAAATTAGAAGAATCAAATATTATTGAACAATATACTATTAAAGTTAATCGTGAAAAAATGGGATATAAACTTCTGGCAATTATATTTGTAAATATTGATGAAACAGCAAATATACAAAACTTTAGAGAAACAATTGTTCAATTTTCTGAAGTAATTGAATGCCATCATATGGCAGGCGAATATGACTATATGCTAAAGGTTCTTATGAATGATACAGGAGAGTTAGAGGATTTTTTAAGTAGCAAAATGAAGTCTATTAAAGGTGTTAGAAAATCTAATACATTGATTGTTTTATCAACATTAAAAGAAACTGCTAATAGATAGGAGGCCACTGTATGGTTTTGAAAGGATTTAGATTTGGCATATTATTACAATTTGCAGTAGGACCTATATGTTTATTTATTTTTCAGACTGCGGCTTCATCTGGATTTTTTGCAGCAGAGACTGGAGTGCTAGGGGTAACAATTATTGATTGCTTGTATATACTTGCCGCAATATTTGGTATAGGATCTGTACTAAATAAATATGAAAGTGCACAAAGATTAATAAAATATTTTGGGGCTATTGTACTTATTGTTTTTGGATTAAGTAATATTGTAGGGTCTTTTGGGATTTCAATTCTCCCAAACTTGAATTTTGTATTGAATCAAAGTCCAGAAAATATATTTTTAAAAACAATTTTATTAACTATATCAAATCCATTGACAATACTGTTTTGGGCAGGGGTCTTTTCTACAAAAATCTCCCAAGAAAATATGGATAAAAAGAATATGTATTTATTTGGACTTGGAGCAGTGTTGTCAACTGTATTATTTTTAACGCTTATTTCAATTTTAGGAAGCTATATTAATAATTTTTTAGATTCATCATTTATTAATATATTAAATATAATTGTAGGATTGGTATTAGTTGCTTTTGGAATTAATAACGTTTATAATGGATAAAATAGACTATATTAATACACATACTTAAGGAGAGTTTATGATAAAAAGAGAATTTGATATAAATGATACTGCTTATATAGCAAAGAGTAGAAGGCTTAAAGCTCACATTGATGGTAGTGATACTAATACAAAAACTATATCTTTAAGAGCAGGAGACTCTGTAAAGATATTAGATTATTATGAAATTGAAAAATACGGATATTCTTATGAAGCTGAGTATAAAAAGGATGGAACTTCATATATTATAAAAAAACATTTAAGTCAATCGGACTTAAGACCTAAAAAAAATTACTAGTAAAAAAGGTTGTATCAAAAATTGATACAACCTTTTTATTAATATATATCCTTAATATTTGAGTAAAATTCAAAAGATCCTCCATAAGTTTGTTTTGCAATATACATAGCTTTATCAGAATAAGTTATAAGTGTTTCTATATCAGTTGAATCATTGGGATAAATAGATATACCTATACTCAAAGATATAGTTAACTCTATTTCATCTAACTTTAGTGGGGTCTTAAGTTTTTCTAAAATTTTATTGGCAAGGGTAGATGCATCTTCGTAACTATCTACATAAGGTTGAATTATTACGAATTCATCTCCGCCAAGCCTTGCAACAAAATCTACTTCACTAATAGTATTTTGAACAATTTGGGCAATTTCTTTAAGAACAACATCGCCACAGGTATGTCCATATACATCGTTAATTCTTTTAAACTTATCAATATCAAACAACATTAAAGCAAATTTGAAATTTCCTCTACGAGCACTTTCTAATATTAAATTTAGGTGTTTCATAAGGTAGCTTCTATTTGGTATTCCAGTAAGTGAGTCATAATTTGCAAGATACAACATTTTCTCTTCTACTATTTTTCTTTCAGATATATCTCTGACAATGTGAATTCTCAATCTTTCTTCATCAACTAGTACACTTTTAACGCTCACTTCTACAGGAAAACTACTTCCATCTTTCTTAATATGTGTGCATTCAAATGTAAGACCATTTTTATCAGCTATATTCATTTGTTCTTGGAATAAGTGATTAGTTAAATTGTGTCTTAAATCTAGAACATTTAATTTAGTTAATTCGCTGAGAGTATATCCATACTTTAAAATAGCACTCATATTAGCATCTATTATGTTACCATTAATGTCTGCATAGAAAATAATATCTTGTGCATTATCAAATAAAAGTTTATGTTTTTTCATAAGTTCATTAGTTTTTTTCAAATCGGTTATATCAGCAAATAAACTGGTAAAATTGCCATTTGCCAAACCAAATGTATAAACTCTAAAATGCTTATCCAATTGTTTATTATAAGTTTCAAAACTAATCGGTATGGCTGATGTTAAAATTTTTTCATAAGTATCAATCCAAAATTCATTCAAAATAGATCTAAGATCTGAAAATCTTTTTCCTACGATATCCTGTCGAGTCAATCCAGTGATGTCTGTAAAAGCATTGTTAACTTCTAAAAAGTTATAGTCCATAGGATCACCATTATCATCAGTAATTGGCTTATGAAAGGCAACCCCTTCGCTTATTGAATTGAAGAAAGACTCGAGATAGGAATTACAATCCTTTCCACAAATACATTCTTTCCACATATAAACCATTCTCTCCTTAATAAAATATTGAGCTAGTCTTATTTACATTATATGTAATTGGATGTATTAATGGTCACTGATAAATACCATAAGTTATACATTTATGTAGATGATTTTATTTTATAATAAAATAAATTTGCTATATTATAATATGTGTGTTATTATAGTATTTAGGCAATGAAACAACACAATATCGCGGAGTGGAGCAGTTGGCAGCTCGTTGGGCTCATAACCCAAAGGTCGTAGGTTCGAGTCCTGCCTCCGCAACCAAAAAATTACTATAATTTAATCACAATATCGCGGAGTGGAGCAGTTGGCAGCTCGTTGGGCTCATAACCCAAAGGTCGTAGGTTCGAGTCCTGCCTCCGCAACCAAAAATTACTATAATTTAATCACAATATCGCGGAGTGGAGCAGTTGGCAGCTCGTTGGGCTCATAACCCAAAGGTCGTAGGTTCAAGTCCTGCCTCCGCAACCAATAAAGTATAAAACCAAACTCTTATATCTTTTGATATAAGAGTTTTTTAAGTATTATTAGGATAAAAATAAGTAAATAATAAACTAAAGTAGAACATATTTTGATGGAGGTAATTATGGCTATACAGAAAAAGGTAATTGATAATTTTAACTATAACAACATAAAAAAAACAAACAAGAATTTTATGTACAAAGACCTAAGAAGGAGTAATTGTTATAACTGCGATTTTTCAGGTTCAAACTTTAATTATGCAAGTTTAAGAGGTGCACAATTTAAGTCATGTGATTTTCATGAATGTACATTTGAATCTGCTGAATTTGTTGCTACAAATTTAAAAAGAAGTAAGTTTAAACAAGCTAAATTTGAAAATGTAGTATTTGACTCTGCAAATTTAGAAGGCGTAGATTTTAAAGGAGCAGAATTCAAAAATGTTATATTTGTATCCACAGATATAAATAAAGCAGTTAATTTAGATTTATCAAATTCAAATGTTAAGATATTTGATGAAATGCCAAAACTAGAAATTAGTGAAGAACTTGAAAATGCTGCTAAAGAGGCAATGACTAATGAGTATGTAAAAGCTGCAAGGGTATTAGATACAAAGAATGGATCTGTTAGTCCAATAAGCATGATGATACTACTTGAAAACTTTGATGAGGGAACTTTAATAAATGGATTAAACGCTATTAAAGAAAACTTAGATAAGGAGTTTTGCACACTAAGCTATATAATTAAACTTCTAAAAACTTATCAAATAGAAGGTATCATATAAAAGAATCCCCGACATTCCTGTCGGGGATTTTGTTGTTATATATTATTTTTATTCTGCACTCATATCCATAGTAGCAGTACCAGTTTTACCTATTTCTGCTAAATCATCTAAAGTATATTCTACTAGTAGTTTGAAGTTTTCAACAGAATGTGTAGCTCCTGTTACAACGTCAACTTTAGAAATAGATTGTTTTTCTACTAATTGTTTTTCTAATTCAGCAGTATATTTTTCTGGATAAGTTTTTGCAACTGCATCCATCTTAGTTTTATAAGCTGCATCTTCAGTTTTTAATTTTCCGTCTTTATTTATGTAATCAAAATTTATATTTGCAATTTTATGATCTTTTATTTCAAGTTCTACAAAAGGTTTCCAACCTTTATCATCGAAATCAGTTGCTTCAACTTTATATGAACCATCTTCATAAAGAGGTACTATTGCTTTTGCAGTATCACCAGTTTTTGCTTTTTCTATTGCAGCAGCTGCAAGTTCATTAAAGTTTCTTGATGAATGAGTAGCACCAGTCACAACGTCAACTTTTGATGCATCTTGAGTTTCAATTAAGTTAGCTCCAAGTTTATCAAAACCTTCTCTTGGTGTATATCCATTAGCTTTGCTAAAACCATCTATATATCCTTGGTTTTTTGTTCTCATTTCCTTAGCTTCATTTGTATAGTCATAATTTACTTCTGTTATTTTGCCATCTTTAACAGTGATATCAACAAATGCTATCCAATCTCTAACATCAGTTCTATCGTATTCTGCATGATAAGCACCATCTTTTAATGCGCTTGTTGGTTCAGTAGCTGGAGCTGCTGTTTCTTTAGTAGATGTACAACCACTAAGTAGCGCTACAGTCATTAAACTTGTTAAACCTAATCCTAAAATCTTTTTCATTAGCATATCCCCCTTAAAACTATGTTTTTATAACTTAATTACATTATATGGTATTGAGATATCTAGTGTCAACAGAGCTGTTTACAAAATAACAATTAATTACAATAAAAGGAATTTAATTCTACAAGAATAATATATCTAAAAAGATTTGTAAGATAAAACCGGAATATAATTGTATTTAGGTATGGTAAAAATAAGCATATTTATGTTAAAAATATGATAAATTATTAATATAAACTAAACCGTAAGGAGGAAAATAAATGTATAGACCTATTTAATACACAACAAAATCACAAGATATTTTAAAAACAACCTTTAAAAAAGAGGTTTTTTTGTAATGTAATTTTGGGGGTGTATTAAAAATGAATAAAAAGGTCAACGTTTATTTGATGTACATTATTGTATTCTTACAAGGGTTTGTTTTTTATGGGCCTATAGCTACGTTGTATAGACAAAATAGAAACTTATCTTTGTCTGATATGTTTTTAATAGAATCTATATCGTGGATATTAATGATTATCTTTGAGATACCATGGGGATGGTTTGCAGATAAATTTGGGTATAAAAAAACACTAGTTATTTCAAATTTTGTATTTTTTATATCAAAAATAATCTTTTATAAAGCAAACTCATTTGAGATGTTCTTTTTGGAAAGAGTATTATTATCATTATCTTTGGCAGGAATTTCAGGGTGTGATATTGCTCTAATGTATTCATCGATAAATAAAGAAGAAAGTGAAAAGGTATTTGGCATATATAGTGCATTTTCAACTGGTGGTTATTTAATTGCTTCATTTATGTATGGAGTACTTGTTAAGCAATCTATGGATAGTACTGCATTTTATACTATTATACCTTATGCAGTTGCAGCAATATTAACCTTGTTTATAAAAGGTGTGGGTGTAGCTTATGAAGAAAAGCCCAAATTTAAGCAAAGTTTATTAACAGCTTTTAAAAACAAAAGCGTTATAATACTGGTGATTTCATTTGCTTTAATAAATGAAGTAGTTCAAGTAGTAGGAATATTTTTAAATCAATCACAGTATTTGAGAAGTGGAATTGATATTAAATATTTTGGAATATTAGCAGTTGTTATGCAAATAGCGAAGTTAATTTCAGTTAAATCTTATAAAGTAAGCGCTAAGCTAGGTAATAACAGAAGTATTGAAATTTTGTATATTATTATTGCTATATGTTGTACAATACTTGTGTTTACATCTAATGCCATATTAACTATACTTTCAATAGTTCTTATATTTGGGAGTGCAGCTATAATTTTACCTATAGTTTTAAACATAGAAAATAAAAGTATAAATACCTCTGATAGGGCGACTCTTTTATCAATATTTTCAATGTTTGGAAGTTTAGCAAGTTCAGGTGCTAATGTGATTATAGGTAAGACTGCTGAAATTTCAATATCATGGGCATTTGCAATTTGTGTGGTTATGTGTGTCTTTGCTTATATATTATTGTATGTTTATAAAAAAGTATTAAATAAATCAAATGGTTGTATCTAAAAAGATACAGCCTTTTTTAATTTAGGCCAATGAATTATTGCCTTGCTATTATAGCGATAGTCTATATACAGAGGATTGATAATAGGAAATATCAATTATACTGGTATTGTTAAAAATGGTATAATTATTCGAGAACTGTCGACTAAATATTTTGAAAATTGACAAGTTCTAAAGTGTAAAAATTAAATTAATTTTTTAACAAAAAAATAAAAGACCTGAAGATTTTTCAAAAAATACTGAATGGTTTATATAACAAGTCGGAGGTTCGGTATGAATAAAATTATTGACTTTAATTGTACATATGATAATTCTGCAGGGATAAATAAAGAAATTACACAAAAAATGAATTTAAAATTTCCAGAGGCTTATAAACACTGGGATAGCATGGCACTATTATCTAAAGCGTTGAAAAAATACGATAGCGCAACATTTTGCGAATTACCATTTTGCCATACCATTGAAGGGGAAGCAATGGGTGGAATTATAAATTATGGTGATGAGAATATAGGTCCAAGAGCAAAGGACTATATTTGTACAACTGCAAAAGAGATATTAGATTTACCACAAATAGATTATTCAAAGGGACGTATATCAGAAGTTTTAAAAGCATGTAAACACCTACGTGAAAATGGAGAAAACGTTGCATTATATATTTCAGGTCCATTTACTATTATGAATGTTTTAATCGACCCACGTCATATCTTTAAGATATTTAGAAAAAATCCAGATGATATGAAAGATATTTTTGATAAATTCCAAAATGAAATATTACGCTTTATAGAAGAAGCCCAAAATGTAGGAGTAAATATGATTAGTTATGGAGATTCTTCTGGAGGATTAAATATTTTAGGTCCTAAACTTTCTGAACAAGTTGTAGAAATGTTTACTTACCCATTGTTAAAAAAAGTTGAAGAGATATTAAATGATAAAACAATTTTATTGCTTTGTCCAAAAACTACATTTGCATTGCTTGGAACAGATAAGGCAGTATGGAAAGATATTGAATTAGGAGAATCTATGAAATACTCAAAAGCCTGTGAAAAAGTAATTGGCAAAGCAAAATTTGTTGGGCAAATGTGTGTTAAAAATAAGGAATTTGAATTAAAAGATGGGTTAATAAAAACAATTGAACTGATTTAATATAAAAAATTAATTTATAAATGGAGGGAATTATATGCACAAAGATGATAAGATGACACCAAATGAAAGATTGGGTGCATTTATGACAGGACAACCTATGGACAGAATGTTAGCTATACCAGTTACTTGCTCTATGTCTGGGCTAGCACTAGGGATAACTCATAAGGAAAAAAGAAGCACTGCTTTAAATGAAGCAAACGCACAAATTGCTTGTTATGAAAGATTTGGAAACGATATGCTTATAGTTGAATATGGACTACATGGAGTAGGAGCAGCTCTAGGAAGTGAAATGAGTGATCCAGAGGATTCAATACCAGCAGTTATGAAAAACGTATTAGATGATATTAACGATGTAGATAAATTAGATATGTCAAAACTTACACTTGAAAATGATAAAGCATTTAAATTGCATGTTGATGCTGCGAAGATTTTAGTTGAAAAATTAGGACATGAGGTTCCAACTGGTGTTTTAATATCTGGACCTTTTACAGCTGCTTCAAGTATTTATGCAACTGAAAACTTATTAAGAGCAACTAGAAAAAATCCTGAAAGAGTACATCAATTAATGAGATTTTGTACAGATGCATTAAAAATGATTTATAGAGAGTTTATAAAAGCTGGTTGTCTTATTCTTTTCTGTGATCCAATTGCATCAGGAACAATTTTACATAGAAAACAATACTTAGAATTCGTATTACCATACACAATAGAACTGATGGAAGATATACATGCTGCAAAAGGAATGGTTTGTTACCATATATGCGGGGACACAACTGCAATTGTTGGAGACATGGTTACATCAGGTTGCGATATGCTTAGTATAGATAATAAGGTAGACCTAGAACGTACAAAAAAAATAGTGGGAGATAAAGTTCCTATCCTTGGAAATGTAGACCCAGTAGAAACATTGATTTTAGGAACTACTGAAGATGTAGATTTAGCGGTAAAAAGCTGTATTCAAAAGGCATATGACAGTCCTTGTGGATATATATTGGCATCAGGATGTGATCTTTCAGGAGGAGTTCCTCTAGAGAATATTGATCAATTTATGGCTTCTGCTAGAAAATATGGAAAATGGCCATTAGATCCGAAAAACTTCTTATAAAATATAAATTTATTAAATGAAAAAAATGGAGGGAAGCAAAATGTCAATATCAAAAGAGGAACTATTAAAAAGGTTATCAGATAGCGTATTAGAAATGGAAGAAGAAGATGTAATTGAAAGCAGTAATGAATATATAGAAGCAGGATACCCTGCATTTGATGGTATAATGGAAGGTCTTGTAGATGGTATGAACCGAGCAAGTCAATTATATGAGGAAGAAGAGTATTTTGTTACAGATGTATTATTATGTTCAGATGCAATGTATGAAGGGCTAAATGTTTTAAGGCCGCATCTTTCTTCAGAGGAAGCAAATGCAGTAAAACCAAAGGCTGTAATTGGTGTTGTAGAAGGAGATACTCATGATATAGGAAAAAACCTAGTAAAAATAATGTTAGAAACAGCTGGGTTTGAGATGTACGACTTAGGTAGAGATGTTCCATTACAAAGCTTTGTGGATAAGGCTAAAGAAGTTAATGCTTCACTTGTATGTTTGTCAACACTTATGACAACAACAATGGGTGGAATGGGAACAGTTGTAGAATTGTTAAAAGAAGCAGGTATAAGAGAACAAGTTAAAGTTATTATAGGTGGAGGACCAATTTCAAAGAAATTTGCTGATAAAATTGGAGCAGACGGGTATTCGCCTAATGCAGTTGAGGCAGTTAAATTAGCAAAAAAATTGCTTAATATAGATATAGAAAGAGAAGATGAAGTTAGTGCCTAAGATTTCTATTAAACAACAAAATAAAATCTTTGAATATGAACCTCACAAAAACTTACTTCAACTGCTATTAGAAAACGACTGCTTCGTTGATAATCCATGTAATGGAAGAGGTTCTTGCGGAAAATGCAAGATTAAACTTTTAGAAGGAAATTTACCACCTTCATCAGAAACGGAAGTTAAACTATTAAAAAAAGAAGAGATTAACTCTGGAATAAGACTATCATGTTTAGTAGTACCTCAAGAAGATATTGTAATTGAGATATTACAAAAAGAAAGAAAACATGAGGTACTTACAACTGGATATATGCCTGATTTTCAATTTAAACCTGCAATTCATAAAGCTGTTTTTGAAATAAAAAAACCTACGCTAGAAAATCAAATTTCACTTGAGGATTCTATATGTAATACATTTGGTATTGAAAAATTTGATTGGAAGTTATTACAACAGTATGAAATTAAAGATGAAAAGGTAACGGGAGTATTTAATGGTGAAGAGTTAATAGGAATTGAGTATGGAGATACAACTGATATTCTTTGTGGAGTTGCTATTGATATTGGAACTACAACGGTTGTAACTGCATTAATTGATATGAAAACTGGGAAAGAACTATCTAAAGCTTCAATGATTAATGCTCAAAAAAGCTTTGGTCTTGATGTTTTAACTAGAATTACATATCAATTAGAAAATCCAGATGATTCTAGGGAAAAGCTTCAACATGCAATTGTAAATTCTATAGATGAAATGATTGAAGATATGTGTAAAGAATCTAAAATAGATAGAAAAAATATCTATGAGATTTCCGTTGCAGCAAACTGTACAATGATGCATTTTCTTTTAGGAATTGATGCAACATCTATAGGAAAGTCACCGTATGCACCAGTATTTGTTAAATCAAAAAACATATTAGCAAAAGATATTGGCTTAAAGGCAGCCCCTGGGGCAAGACTATATTGTCTTCCATCAGTATCTTCATATATAGGTGCTGATATTGTAGCAGGTGCATATGTTTGTGAGCTACATAAAGCTAATGAAAATATCTTATTTATTGATATTGGAACAAATGGAGAAATAGTTTTATCAAATCATGGGAAACTACTATCTTGTTCTTGTGCAGCAGGACCGGCTTTAGAAGGTATGAATATTAGCTATGGTATGAGGGCAGCAGATGGTGCTATTGAAGATATAAAAATCACTGAAGAAGGAATTGAAGTTAAAGTTATAGGTGACGAAGAACCTATAGGTCTATGTGGAAGTGGCATATTAGCAGCTGTTAAAGAGTTGATTAGAATAGGACTTGTTAAAAAAGATGGAGGATTCATTAAAAAGGAAAAACTAGATGAATCTGATTATAGATATAACATGATACAATTAGATGGGAAAAAACGAGAATTTGTTTTACAAAGTAGCCCAGAACAAATATTAATTACGCAAGGAGATGTTCGTCAGGTACAATTAGCAAAAGGAGCTATTCTTTCTGGTTTTTATGCTTTACTAAAAGGGGCAAATATTGATATGAGTAGGCTTGATAAAGTTATGATAGCTGGACAATTTGGAGCTCATTTACCTGCTGATAGTTTAGTAGGAACGGGGATTTTACCAGAAGAAATAAAGGATAAGTTAGTATATGTAGGAAATTCTTCTAAAACAGGAGCTTACATGGCATTAATGTCTGTTGATGTAAAGCAACAAATGGAAGATCTAGCTCATAAAATGGACTATATGGAACTAGGAGCATCAGAAGGATACGAAAGACTTTTTGCTCAGTGCCTTATGTTTTCAAATAAAATATAAATAAATAATCTTATAAATTGCAAAACTGTACTCCTAAATTCAAAAGTGTACAGTTTTTTTATATACAATGATAATTAATCCTGATATTGGTGTAATATCATAAGTAACTTACTTTTATTAAGTAAGCATGATATAATAGCAATAGGTGGTGATTGGATATGGAAAAATATAATATGTGTCCAAAGTTTGAAAATGCTTTTGAACTATTAGGAAAGAGATGGACTGGATTAATTATAAGAACATTATTAGGTGGAGAAAAGCGATTTTCTAATATAGCAGAAGCAATTCCGAATATGAGTGCTCGTATGCTTACAGAGAGATTTAAGGAATTGGAGAAGGAAGGGATTGTTAGTAGAAAGGTTTATCCAGAAATCCCTGTCCGTATAGAGTATGAACTTACAGAAAAAGGACATGAATTAGAAACTGTTATGGATGAAATTCAAAAATGGGCAGAAAAATGGAGCTAAATAAAATAATATAAAGAACTTCCTATTAATTTTAGGGAGTTCTTTTTATTTTTATTAAAAAAACTATTGACTAATTTTAATTTACATGCAATAATTAATTTAAAGTTACTTACTAAAAGTAACATAGTATAATAAAAAACCTAAGTATACATTTGTAATGATATTAAATAACTTTCATAGTAATTAATTTATATTTAAAGTTAAATCTATAAAAGATATTTAAAAAGGAGCGATGTAAAATGTTAAGAAAGATAGAAAGCAAAACTATGGGTAGTAGTAATCTTGGATGGTTAAAGAGCAAATTCCACTTTTCTTTTGCTGAATATTACAATCCAGATAATATGAACTTTGGTGTATTGAGAGTTATAAATGATGATTTAGTTGAAGCTAGTACTGGATTCGATACTCACCCTCATAGAGATATGGAGATAATATCCTATGTAGTTAATGGCCAACTTACGCATGGAGATAGCATGGGCAATAAAAACACTATAACTCGTGGTCATGTTCAGTACATGAGTGCTGGAACAGGAGTATATCATAGTGAACATAACTTTGGAAAAGATATGTTAAGACTTTTACAAATATGGATTATGCCTAATAAACAAGGATATGAACCTAGCTATGGAGACTATAGATTTAATTGGGATGATAGAAATAATAAATGGCTTCATATGGTTTCAAGTAAAGATGGAAATACACCAATAAAGATAAATCAGGATATGGATATTTATTCATTAGAACTTGAAAAAGGAAAAGATATTGATTTTCCAGTAAAGGAAGGAAGACAGGCATATTTAATTCAAATAGAGGGGAATTCTTTAATTAATGATATTGAGTTAGCTGATAGAGATGGAATGGAAATAGTTGAAGAAAATATTTTAATTAAAGCAAAAGAAAAGTCACATATCTTAGTTTTAGAAATGAATGAACAAGATTAAAAGCCTAAATAATATATAAAAATAATGGAGGAGACAAAAATGATAAAATCAATAATTTCAAAGCTATTTAAAGGTACAGGTGAAAATAAAGGAGATACTAATAAAGTAGTATGTGGATGTTTTAATGTAACTGAAGAAGATATAAAAAATTCTATCAAAAATGGAGCAAAGTCATTTGAAGAAGTGCAAGCTGCTACTAAGGTTGGTACTGGTTGTGGTAAGTGTGTAGGAAGCAATGAAGCTTTAGTTAATGAATTGTTATTAAGAAAAAAGATCGATGAAAATCAAGTAGTATGTGGATGTTTTAAAGTTACTGTACAAGATTTAGCGAATGCTATTAAAAATGGAGCAAAGTCATTTGAAGAAGTGCAAGCTGTTACTAAGGTTGGTACTGGTTGTGGTGGTTGTGTAGAAGGTAATAAAAAATTAGTTGCTCAATTATTAGCAAGATAATAATTATAAAAAATACTTAACATATAATATAAAACCATCTATGCAGAGGTATAAATATACCTTTAGGTAGATGGTTTTATTTATTTTCTTAGAATAATATGTTGGGGAATTTATGTTAATTGATTAGTGTAGAATAATAGAAAATAGGTCATATTAAAATCAGTACTATATTTATCAATATATAACTTAAGGGGCTGATTAAAATAGATAATAAAAAACCTTTTAAAAGACTAGGCACTCATAATGGTAGATTTCATGCTGATGAGGTAATGGCAACTGCAATTCTTAACGAAATTTTTGAAATTGAAGTAGTTAGAACTAGAGATACAAAAATATTAGACGAATTAGATATTGTATACGACGTTGGTGGGGGTAAGTTTGACCACCATGGGGTTGAAAAAGTATATAGAGAAGATAAAATACCATACGCAGCTTGTGGTTTAATTTGGAATGAATTTGGAAGAGAAGTAATACGTATGAAAGATCCATTACTAAAAGAAGATGAAATTGAATCAATATTTGATTATGTTGATTGGCTCTTAATTGAGGGAATTGACGCTCAAGATAATGGCATAAGAACAGGAGAAGAAGATATTCCAACAATGGATATATCAAATATTATAACTGGATTTAACCCACCTTGGTATGTAGAAGATATGGAGAATGAAGCATTTCATGAAGCTCTTAAAATATGTGTACCTATTTTGAATAATACAATTAGACGTAAGTTATCAATAATTAAGGCAAAGGATGTAGTTATTTCAGCATATAATAATAGGAAGGATTATGAAGTACTAGTTCTAGATAAATACTGTCCATGGGAAGAAACTCTTGTAAATATTGATGAGCAAAGAGAAGTTTTATTTATAGTTTTTCCAAGTAACGGTAAATATACAATGCAAACTGTTAGAGATGAAGATGGCACTAGAAAACATCTTCCAAGAGCTTGGGCAGGTAAGGAAAATGAAGAACTTGCAGCGATAACAGGTGTTGAAGATGCAGTATTTTGTCATACTGGAAGATTTATTGCAGTGGCAGGAAGTTTTAATGGAATAATGAAAATGGCTAAAATTGCAATTAATAGTGATGAAGACTAAAATAATTAAGGGAACCTATATAGGTTCCCTTAATTATTTTCTTTTCTTATTTCCCTATAAAATTTCAATATAATATTTGTTGGAAATAAACGATGCTCAAATAAAATAACAATTGATAAAGCAGCTTCAATTAATCCAATGGTAAAAAATAAAATATGCAGGAAAACAACTGTATTAAGTATTATACATTGAACTACAATCCAGATGACTAAAGCCCAACTAAAAACACTGCTTATATAACCTTGAAATTTTAATTTATAACGAAACATAAAAGCACTAATAATACTTCCAAGACCGATTACAGTAAACAGTATAATTCCAGGTATTAGATAATTACTAAAAGGCGAATTATTTAAAGGTTCAACGGACATACCAAGTGGTCCTTGAGGATTAATTATAGCAGCTAATCCCCCAGCTAAAGCTCCTATTCCTACAAATCCATGCAATATAAATAGTAAACGATATACAATTTCCATCATTATTCCCTCCTAAACATTATTAGGTATTTATAATTTAATTATATTAACAATATTTTACAATTGTGTATTTATTTTATTATACATCTTTTAAATGTTAAATTTCGCAAAAAACTAGTAATTTCAGTTTTTATTATTACTTAGGAAAAATTATAGACATTAATACTAAGTGTGTTATAATGTATTAAATATATAGTATAACGCACAAGGGGGGAGTTAAATGAATACAACACAAAGAATCAAAAAATTTAAAGATGAGTATATAAATTCAAAACCAAGCGTTTCTTATGAGAGAGCTAGAATTTTTACAGAGTCTCATAAATCTACAGAAGGTGAAGAAATATCTATAAGAAGGGCAAAGGCTTTCTTAGATACCTGTAATCAATTACCTATACAAATATTTGAAGATGAATTAATAGTAGGTACAGCAGGGGAATTTAGAAGATCGGGAATATTAACACCAGAGTTCTCATGGCAATGGGTAGATAATGAAATGGATAACTTTGATAAAAGGGTTCAAGATCCTTATACTATGAATGATGACCAAAGGGAGTTTGTTAGAAAAGAAATATTCCCTTATTGGAAAGGTCAATCACTAGAAGAAGTATTTTTAAAAAGAGTTCCAGAAGAAACTAAAAAAATATTAATAGATACAGGAATTATAGATAATGACTCAAAATGGAGGCAGGCAGTTGGAGAAATAACTCCCGATTATCAAGATATACTTTTTAAAAAAGGATATAAAAAAATAAAAGAAGAAGCAGATAAAAAAGTGGAAGAATTAGATATTTCAATTCCAGAAAACATCGATAAAATAAACTTTTACAAAACACAATCAATAGTATCACAGGGAATTATGGATTTTGCTAATAGATATTCAACTTTAGCAAAAGAAATGAGTGAAAAAGAAAAAGATCCTAAGAGAAAAGAAGAATTATTAAAAATATGTGATGTATGTAGTAGGGTTCCAGCAAATCCACCAAGTAACTTTTACGAAGCAATTCAATTTGTATGGTTTGTTCAACTAGGAGGAGTTATATCAGAAAATCCATTGGCTCTAAACTTAGGAAGATTTGACCAATATATGTATCCTTACTATGAAAAAGATATAAAAGATAATAACACAACTAAAGAAGAAGCACTAGAATTAATAGAAGCACTTTGGATTAAATTATCTGAATGGGTGTGGACTATATCAGCAAACACTGCTAACTACTTTGCAGGATATAACCAATTTCAAAACCTTACTATTGGAGGTAAGAAGAGAGACGGTACTGATGCTACTAATGAAATATCATACATGTGCTTAGAAGCCACAAAAAATGTAAAAACACATCAGCCAGGATTAAGTGTAAGAATTCACCAAGGAGCACCAGATGACTTTGTTATGGAAGTTGCAAGATTAGTAAGAGAAGGAACTGGATTCCCTGCTATTCATAGTGACAGTGCAGGAAGTCAAATGTTACTTCAAGATGGATATGATGCAGAAGATGCCAGGGATTGGAGTAACTGTGGATGTGTAGTTCCTCACTTTAGAAAGACAGGACAATGGACATCAGCAGTAAATATCAACTTTGGAGCAGCACTTGAGTATGCTACTAATCAAGGAAAATCAAGACTTACAAAAGAGCAAATGGGGTTAGATGAAAAGGACATTACAGAATTTAAAAGCTATGAAGAAGTTAAGGAAGCTTTCTTTAGACAATTTGAATATCTTATAAAACACTCTGTAATAGGTACTACAATTGCACAAAAAATTCATCAAGAAATAGTTCCAAGACCATTCTTATCAACTTGTGTAGATGGATGTTTTGAAAAAGGTCAAGACTTAAGTAAAGGTGGAGCAAAATATAATATAGGTCCAGTTTTAACAGGAATAGGCTTAGGTGTAGTATCAAATTCATTAGCTGTTATAAAAAAATTAGTATTTGAAGATAAGGTAATGTCTTTAGCAGATTTAGATAATGCTCTAGAAAACAACTGGGAAGGATATGAAGATTTAAGAAAATTAGCAATAGATGTTCCGAAGTATGGAAATGACGACGATTATGTTGATATAATAGCAGTTGAAATATCAAACTTCTATTACAATGAAATAAGAAAGTACAAAGATATATTTGGATCAAAGTTTAACAGTGCATTTATGGGAATCTCAAACTACGTTCCAACTGGAAAGATAATAGGGGCAACACCTTGTGGAAGAAAAGCTACTCAACCACTTACAGAAGGTGTATCGCCTTTTGCAGGAACTGATACAACAAGCCCATTAGCTGCAATGAAATCAGCAGCAAAGGTTAACCATGATGTTCATACAGGAGGAACACTTCTAAACTTAAGACTTAATCAAGAGTTAGTTTCAACTGAAAGAGGACTTAGAAACTTAACTTCTATGATAAAATCTTATTTTGCACTAGGAGCATTCCATGTTCAATTTAACACAATATCAAATGAAACACTACTAAAAGCTAAGGAAAATCCAGAAGAATACAAAGATCTTTTAGTAAGGGTTGCGGGTTATAGTACTCAATTTGTCAACTTATCGCCACAAATGCAAGATGCTATAATAGCTAGAAATGAACATAAGGAGTTTTAGTATTATATGAGCTTAGGAAAAGTTGTAAAAATCCAACCCTTTTCAGTAAACGATGGCGATGGAATAAGAACTACTGTATTTTTGGAAGGATGCAGCCTAAAGTGCAAATGGTGCTCTAATCCAGAATCTTGGAACAACATAGTTAAACTAGGATTTTCAAAACATAAATGCATAGACTGCAAAGTGTGTATAAATGTATGTCCTAAGGAAATAACATGTATATCTAATAGATATGAAATAAATGAAAAGTGCAATTTATGTGGCAAATGTGTTAGTAGCTGTAAGGGCAATGCACTTTCTATAATGACAACTCAAATGAGTATTGAAGAAATAGTAAAAAAAGTGGAAAAAGATATGATATTTTTCCTAGAATCAGGTGGTGGAGTAACTTTTTCAGGTGGAGAGCCCACTTACCAAACTTCATTTTTAAGAGATTTAGTTAATTACTTTTACAATAAGGGAATACATACAGCAATAGAAACCTGTGGATACTTTAATTGGGAAAAATGTAAGGACATATTTGAAAAGCTAGACCATATATTTATAGATATAAAGGTTATGGATGAAAATAAGCACAGAGAATATACAGGTTTAAGCAATAAAGTAATACTAGAAAATGTAGCTCATATTGGTAAGCTAAATAAATCAACAGTAATAAGGATACCAGTAATTCCAAATGTTAACGATGACTTAGAAAATATTAAAAAAACAGCTATGTTCGTAAAAGAGCATATAAAAGATCCAAAAATTGAACTTCTTCCATATCATAAACTTGGAATAGATAAATATAAATTATTAGGACTTGACGATTATATATATGAATTTGATAATATAGATAGGGATAAACTAGAACACCTAAAGAAAGTAATACAAGAATTAGGGGTTAAATGTGTAGAATATAAGTAATACAAGAAAGGATTATAAATATGCAAGATAAAAGTCCTAATATTGGAGCAAATTTAAGAGAGTTAAGACAAGAAATGGGAATTAGTTTAGATAAGGCATCGGAATTAACTGGAGTTAGTAAGGCTATGCTAGGACAAATTGAAAGAGGCGAATCAAATCCTACTGTATCTACCTTATGGAAAATATCAACAGGGCTAAAGATAAGCTTTACAGCTTTGTTAGATAACAATAGTGAATGTGTTGTTGTAAAAAAGGAAGACGTTGATTTTATTCCAGAAGAAAACGGTAGTATGAGACTTTATCCTATCTTCCCATTTGACTTAAAAAACAGGTTTGAATTATTTATAATTGAATTAGATGAAGGATGTCATCATGTATCAGCTACCCATAATAATGTTACAAGAGAGTATGTAATAGTAACTGATGGAGATATAGAGGTAGAAGTTGAAGATAAGTCGTATAGATTGTGTAAAGGACATTCAATGAGCTTTGATGGAAATTTAAGACATAGCTATAAAAATGTAGGTAGCAATAAAGCTGTGTTTAATAATATAGAATTATACAGATAAATGAAAAAATAATATAAAATGGAGATATACCAGTTGGTGTATCTCCATTTTTAATTAGCTGAAGTATGCCAGTCTTATTATATCCTTTGGACGTCTATTATTCCAAAGAAGATCTAAATCAATTTCACGACGTTCACCGTAGGTTGATACTGAAATATAGTGTTTTTCATCCTTAGGCTCTAACCATAAACCGGTTATAGTCATCCAGTGCCAAGTATAATCACTTAATTCTTTTACAGGATGTTTAAGTATTAAAATGGCAACGGGGAGTCTTTTGGATAAAGCCTTAGAAATAAAGTTTATAGCTTCACTCATATTGACCTTTTCATCGAGAATATGAGGTACTAAAATTACTCCCTTAGTTTTAGAAAAAGACAAAACATTTTTTGAGAACTGGTCAACTGATGTAAGACCAAATATTCCTGGTTTCACGTACTTACGAATTTCAACCATGTGTTTTATAAAGTCATTCTTGTTTATATTACCCTTATGAGGATATAATTTATAAAATTTATCCGGAAAGCTTTGAGATAAATATGCAGTTATAGTAGCTGCCGCAATCGGACCACAGCCACTAAGTTGGTGAGTTTTACGTGGGAACCAGCGTTGATCTCCTCCACAATGTATAATTTCAGAGTCATGTATCGAAAGATTAATTTCTTCCAACGGTATCACTTCCTTATATAGTTTTCCAATAGTTTTAGATTGATTTTAATTATCATTACAATATACCATATTTCTATTTACTAAGACTAGTAGTTTAGAGCAATTTTTATTAAGAGCCGATTTAATCACCATAATAAAAAACAAGGATAGCGTATTATTAAATAGACCTGATCTACAGCCACATTGTGCTTGGTTTTATACTAAGCATAATGTGGCTTTTTTATAATATCTTTATTAGATTTTATAAAATTTTTATATTTGTTTTATTTGGAGTTTATAAACAAGTTGTAGAATAAGTGTATAGAAAGAGCTAGTAAAAACACTTCAAATAAGAGTATAAAAATAAAGGGAGGATTTAAAAATGATAAATGAAACTAAAAAATACTCAATAGGATATGTAATAGAAACTATAGCTTCAGTAATAATTTCATCTTTAAGATTAAAAGAAAAAAACAAAAAAAAAATAAATTCAAAAGAGAAAAAGAGAGATGTTATATGGTATACATGGAGCTAAATGAAAAATGTAGATATTGGATATACTATGTGAAGATAAAAAAACGCCTATACTATAATATTTTATAGTATAGGCTATACATATTTTATAGGAAAGAAATATAAGCAAGGGTTTGGTGGTTATATATGTCCTTTAAAACAAGATTAATATTGTCTTACGTGGTAATGTTTATTGCACCTATTGTACTTACTACAATAGCTTCTTTTATTATTACAGATTTGAATGCTAGAGCTATAGCTGGATCCTACGGATTTAGTAATGGTAATCCTGTAAATCATTTTATGGAAAAAAGCCAATTAGCCTTTGAGAATATTGAAGAGGTAGCTTCTGAAAACCCAGATATACTTCAGGACAAAATATATCTTGAAAATTTAGAAAAAGATCTAATTGAGCATAATACAGGGATAGTTATTAGAAAAAATAATGAGATTATATACTCTTCAAAATCTTTGAAGAATTTGGACTTGAATAATAATCTGCCTAGATTTGGCTCAGATTCAGATAAAAATTTTGATCATAAAATTTTTGAAAATAAAATGAGTTTTATTAGACAGAATGATTTTTATTTTACAGATAAAAGCGAAGGTTCTGTATTTTTCATAACAGATATGGCTTTAATTTTAAAAAGTGTACAAAGAGTTGCTTTATATATAGGTATTGCAATTTTATTAATTTTAATAGCTACAAATGGGCTACTTACATATTTTATATCTAAAAGTATATTAAGACCTATAGAAACTTTAAAAGATGCAGCAAATCGCATAAAAGAAGGAAATTTAGAATTTGAAGTTAAACGTACTTCAAACGATGAAATAGGAGAGTTGTGTATTGCATTTGAAAAAATGAGGGAAAAGTTAAAAGAATCTATTGATATTCAGATACAATATGAAAACAATAGAAAAGAACTTATTTCAAATATTTCACACGATCTAAAAACTCCAGTAACTGCTATTAAAGGGTATGTTGAAGGTATTATAGATGGAGTAGCAGATAGTCCAGAAAAAATGGATAGATATATAAAAACTATTTATACAAAAGCATCTGACTTAGATCAACTCATAGATGAATTATTCTTATTTTCTAAGCTTGATTTAAACAACTTACCATTTAATTTCGAAGAGGTAGATATTGAAAAATATTTTAAAGACTGTGTAGAAGAACTTAGTTTAGATTTAGAAGAAAATAACATATTTTTAAGCTTAAAAATTGGAATTATTAATAATCAAATAGTGTTTATTGATAGAGAAAAATTAAAGAGAGTTATTATAAATATTGTACAAAATTCTTCAAAGTATATGGACAAAGAAAGAGGCAGGATAGATATAATCGTTAATGAAAAAGAAAATGAGTTAATAATAGAAATAAAGGATAATGGGCAGGGAATTCCTAGCGAAGATTTGCCATTTATTTTTGATAGGTTTTATAGAACAGATTCTTCAAGAAATAGCTCAACTGGAGGTAGTGGATTAGGGCTTTCAATTGTTAAACGAATAATAGAAGGTCATGAAGGTAGAATTTGGGCAAAAAGTATAGAAGGTGTAGGGACCAGTATATTTTTCACTTTAAAAAAACAAAGGTAGGGATAAAATGAAAAAAATACTTATTATAGAAGATGAACAAAGTATTGCAGAACTTGAAAGAGATTATCTTGAGATAAATTCATTTTCAGTTGATATTGAAAATAGCGGTGATAGTGGGCTAAAAAAAGCAATAAGTGAAGATTATGATTTAATTATATTGGATTTAATGCTTCCAAAAGTTGATGGGTTTGAAATATGTAAGCAAATTAGACTAAAAAAGGATGTTCCAATTTTAATGGTTTCTGCAAAAAAGGAAGATATAGATAAGATTAGGGGGCTTGGTCTTGGTGCTGATGACTATATTACAAAACCTTTTAGTCCAAGTGAACTTGTTGCAAGGGTAAAATCTCATCTTGCAAGGTATGATAGACTAATAGGAAGCAAAGAACCAAAAAAGGATGAAATAAATATTAGAGGTCTTCGTATAGATAAGATGTCAAGAAGGGTATTTTTAAACGAGAAAGAGATTACATTTACTACAAAAGAATTTGACTTACTTTCATTTTTAGCAGAAAATCCTAATAGGGTTTTTAGTAAGGATGATCTATTTGATAGAATTTGGGGTATAGATTCTTTTGGAGACATAGCTACAGTTACAGTTCATATAGGAAAACTTCGCGAGAAAATAGAAGCAAATCCTTCAAAGCCACAGTATATTGAAACTGTTTGGGGAGCTGGATATAGATTCAAAGTATAGCATTATACGTATATTAGAACAGCATCCATAGATTTGATTTACACAAATCATGGATGCTATTATTTTGTTTGCATATAGTATTACTTTTGAGTAAGAATAGATTTTTTACACTTATATTCTTCATCTGATATTTCTCCATTTACATATTTCTCATCTAACATTTTTAAGGCGTTACTTCTTCCCCCACCTAAATTTGTATATTGTTTTATAAAGAAAGCAATAATTGCTACAAATATTAATAGTCTTAAAGTTGATATAGTAGCAACACCTATTAAACCAAACATAATATCATCTCCTTAAATTTATTTTGCCTACAAGTTTTAACAACTTAATTTCTATCCCTTGTCTATGTGATTATTATAGATAAGAAAGGTAAAATATCTTTAAAATAAATATAAAAATTTTATAAAAATATCTAAAAACTTTATTTTGATTTTAAGTATTAATTTAGACAAATAAACAAAATTATAAAGTAGTACTATTATTAATTTTTTATTAATTCCACATAATGCCATGTAACATTTAATATATATTCAACGTCATAATTATTATAAGTGCTAGCTAGGAAAGGAGAGATTTGACTATGATGGAAAGCGAAAAAAGCATAGAACAACTATGCAGAGCTACATGGGAAGATATATATAAATATGTGTACTTCAAAGTTCAAAATAAAGAAGAAGCTGAAGATATAACTCAAGAAACATATATTAAGGCTATTTCATATATACAAAAGAATGATATAAAGATAAATAAATTTGTAAGTTTTTTAAAGACTGTTTCATCAAACGTTATAAAAGATAGATGGAGAAAAGATAAACGCTATGGAACTATTGTTAACATTGAAGATATAAACCCAAAGGAAGCATCAACAGAAGATCATACACAAACTATGGCTCAACGTGAGCTCATAGAAACTGCACTAAAACTTCTAAATGAAGAACAACGCAGAGTTATTGAATTAAGAATATTAAAGGGGTATTCAGTAGCACATACTGCTAAAGTAATGGATAAAAGTGAAGGAAATGTTAGAGTTTTGCAATATAGAGCACTGCAAAATCTTACAAAGATAATAAAAAGCGATATATAAAATGGAGGGATATATATGAACGATAAGGAAAAAAAATTATCAAACTACATTGATAGTTTAAATGAAGAAAAAAAACCTGGTGAACACGGCAGTGAAATAGAGTCACAAGAAATGGAAGAGCTTTTTGAAACTATAAGAATTGTAAAAAGTTTAAAGGAACCAAGTCTTCCAGATAAAGGTTTTGATAAAAAGCTAGCTAATAATATTAAGAATGAGTTAAATTATAAGCGTTCAAATAAATCAAGAAAAATTTGGTTCTTAGGAGGTGCCTCCATTGCAGCAGCTGCTGCAATAATAATTACATTAAATATAATGCAGCCCTTTGGTAGAAATAACGTAGTATATGCTATGGAAGAGGCTTTTAAAGATGTAAAGGCATATCATGGAGTTCTTGAAATTGTAGAAAAAAATGCTGAAGGGAAATCTACAATCCAATCAAAAGTAGAGGTATGGGCCGATAAAGAAGGTCGTTATTACGTTAAGGGAATAGAAGGTTCACAAAAGGATTTAATTACTGCAAACGATGGTCAAAAGAAATGGCAAGTTCAACCTAATGAAAAGGAGGTAGACGTATTTTCAGCTTTTCCAGACCCTTATATCTTCACATTTGAACTTGCAAAGGAAATAAAAGATGTAAAAGCTGCACTTAAAACTGAGGTTGTAGGTGCCGGTGTAATTGCAGGAAGAGCCGCGACAGTAGTAAAAGTGACTCCACAAGGAGGAAGCCCTTATAAAATATGGATAGATAAAGAAACAAATATGCCGTTACAAAAGCAATCTTCTATGGATTACTCACTACAGTATACTGTACGTTATGATAGTATAGATTTTATAGAAGCTGTTCCAAAAGATCTTTTAGCATATAGTGTACCAAAAGGATATAAGGAAGTTAATAATAATCCAGAACAAGTAGTAAATACTGTTGAAGAAGCAGAAGGAATTGTAGGGTTTACACCAAAGGTACCTCAAAATATGTCTCCATCATTTACTGTGGAAAATATAATAGTTGAAAATAAAACAAAGGTTGTTAAAATAAACTATTTTTCTAATGATAATAAAAAGAAGGTTTCTGTTTTACAGAAAAAAGTCTCACATAAATTTAAACCAGAATCTACATCAGTTCTAGGAAAGATAAATAATAATGTAGCTGAAATTAAAGAAGGAGTAGACGTAAACTCTGTTAGGTGGCAACAAGATGGATTTGAATATTCTGTAGTTGGGAATACTACTTTAGAAGAATTAAGCTTATTTATAAAGGACTTAAGTAATGGAACATTATATTTATCGGAAGAATCTTTTGGTAAGCCACAGGTTGAAGTTATTGTTGACTTAGAAGCAGAAGAAGGCGATCAAAAAAATGTTGATGCAGGACATTCACCATGGAAACTAGATCCAGCATTTGTAGCTCAAGTTTTTGTAAGTCTAAAAATATCTCCAGAAGGTATAGTTGGAGATTATCCAATTGATTATGAAGAGTTTAAAACAGTTCAAAACAACGGCAAAGAAGCAGTTGTAGAAGTAAGTTCAGATAAGTCACCTATAAGTAAAGTATACCTAAAAAGACTTATAAGACAAGATAACACAGGAATATGGACAGTAGTTGGATACGAAGAAAAAAATATAGTAAGTGGAGGCTAATGATGAAAAAATATACTGTTATACTTTTAGTTTTAATAATAACGTTTTTAGGTTCAGCATGTACTTCAAAGACATCTAATCTAATATTAAATCCTTATACAGAACTAGATAAGCTTCCACAAGAATACAGTCCAGAATTAGCCAAAAAAAATGGGGATGTTGTAGGAGTTCACGGCGAAGGTTACAATATAGAGAAATTTGATGAATTTATTGAAAAGTTTAAGAATAAAAAAGCAGATGATGGCGTGATGATAAGAGTAACAACTTATACAGTTGAAGGTGATCCCATAATATCCGATTTAATTATTATAGGAGAAAGTATAAAACTTGTACAAGATAATACAAGAGATAAATTTGGCAGCCCACAGAAGAGAGAGTATAAGGTAGTTGATATATTAAAACAAAAGAACAATGGGTATACAACTTATATAGCAAAAACTGATATGGGTAAAAAAATACCTTTAATTGATATAAGAAATAAATAAGTTATAAAAAAATACCAAAATGTAGATTAGCTAGGATGATTTTATAAATGAAGTTTAATTAAATACAGGATAGATGTTTACTATGCAATTGATAAAAATACCCTTATAGTGTAAAATTACACTATAAGGGTATTTTATGTGTTTACTATCATATAAATAATTATAGTGTTAAATTGTACCTAAGGAGTGATGAAAACAATGACAAGAGCTGAATTTATAAATAAAGTTGATGAAAAAATTAGGCTTTTAAGAGCTGAAAAGGGATATACACAAGATAAGATGGCGGAGATAATTGGAATATCTAAAAAAACCCTTGTACAAGTTGAAAAGGAGAGAGGTAGTTTGGGTTGGCCGGTTGCCGTTACAGCATGTGTTATCTTTAAAGATAGTGAGATACTAGAATTGGCTTTTGGTGGAGAAGTTGAAGATATTATTCGTTTACTATCATATGAAAATAATGAAAGGAAATATACATCAACACTGGGAGGAAAGATTTGGTGGAAAGACATAGATATTAAAAATTGTTATACAATTCAACAAAACATAGTATCTAATCACTATAGAATTTTGGATAGTAATAAAAGAAGAATATGTTACTCCTTCGATTTAGATTATATAAAACAAAGACTACAAGAACTATTAGCATAACATATATAAGAGAGGGGAATAAAATGAAAAATAATAAAAAATCAAAATTAAAGATAATTATAGGAGTGACATCTACAGCACTTATTGCCGCCATTCTTTTTATTGTTAATTCTTTTGTAGGTAATCCAATATCGCAAATTATAGCAAATGAAGCTATAGAACAATATGTGGAACAAAATTATTCTTTTTTAGATCTTGAGATAGATAAATCATACTATAACTTTAAAGATGGGTCATATGTAGCAATGGCTAGATCTAAAACTAGTATTGATACTAAGTTTGCTATATATTATCGAAATGGCAAAGTTCAACGAGATGACTATGAAACTTATGTATTAGGTATGTTTAATACTATACAAAGACTTTCAGATGAGTACTCTATTATTGCAAAAGATATAATTGCTAAAGAACTTGGATATAAAAACAATACTACAATGGTAATGTTTAATAAAGATGAGTATGAAAATGCCAACGATATTTTAAAACTTGATATGGTGTTTGATAAAGAATTACCTATAGATTCAGAAGTTACAATCCGACTTGATTTAGGGGATACCTCATTAGAAAAAATAGCAAAGGTTTTAACTGATGCTCATAATGCATGTGTAAAGAATAATTGCAATTTTAACAGATACAGTTTGTACACTGAAAATGATAAAATGTTTGTAATGGTTAATGGGGTTACTCCTGATGATATCGAAAGTGATAGACTTACAAGCATTCTTGAAGATGCTAAAAATAATGATGGAAATAGTACAATTAGTGTTTTTATTAAGGAAGATAAAAAATAATATATTATAAATAGAGCAACCAATAGTTAGTCTACAATATATGTAAAGTAAAAAAGGAGATAAATATGACAAATGTACTTATAGTAGAAGATGATAGCACAATAGCATTTGGAGTAAAATACGCCCTAGAACAAGAGGGATTTAATGTTGATATAGGAAAAGATTTAGAAACTTCAAGAGAAAAACTACGTAATGGTGATTACAATCTAATTTTATTAGATGTATCTCTACCTGATGGCAATGGCTATGAACTATGTCAAGAAATTAGAAGTTCATCAGATATTCCTATAATATTTTTAACAGCTTGTGATGAAGAAGTAAATGTTGTTATGGGCCTTGATATTGGTGGAGATGATTATATAACTAAGCCATTTAGGGTTAGAGAGCTTATTTCTAGAATAAAAGCTGTTTTAAGAAGAAAAAGCGGTATAGAAGATAATAAAAAAATATTAAGGTTTGGTGATTTGAGTATACATACTCTAGAAGCAAGTGTCTACAAAGGAAATAAAGAGATATTTTTAACTTCAGTTGAATATAAGCTTCTTTTAATACTTATACAAAATAAAAATATAGCACTTAGTAGAAATCAAATATTAGAAAAACTTTGGGATGTTGCCTATGAATTCGTCAACGACAATACTCTAACAGTTTATATAAAGCGATTAAGGGAAAAGATTGAAGATGACTCATCTAATCCCAAGTTTATAACAACTATTAGGGGTATTGGATATAAGTGGACAGGATGTGATGAAAATGTACATATCTAATCCAGAAGTTAAAAGTTTTTTTAGAAAGTACTTAGGATTTTTTATTTTATCTATAGTAATAAGTATTGGATCTAGTTTATTAACCTTATATATAATTAAGGATAAAGTTGTAGAAAACAACCAAGCTATAATAGGAAAAATAGTAATAAATAATCCAGAACTAGAAAGAGATATAGTAGATATAATTACACAAGGCAAATCTAATAATGTAGAATTCGGAGAGAAAATATTAAGTAAATACAACTACGACAAAAATATAAGCTTAGACACAGAGCCTATAATTAGTGAAAGTTTAAATAACATAGTAGGTTTAAATATATTAGTTGTTCTTATAATCTTTTTATTTATTTTAATATTAATTTTAAGTTATTTTAAAAAATTATACAAAGATATAAACGAGATGAAAAACTATGTATATCATAGTTCAGAAGGTAGAAATTTTAATATGAAAAATATAAACGAAGAAGGTCAAATTGGACTTTTAAAAGTAGAACTTATAAAGATGACAAATATCCTTAAGGAAAAAGTAGAGCTTTTAAATAAAGAAAAGATATTTTTAAATGATACAATTTCGGACATATCACATCAACTAAAAAACCCAATGACATCTCTTATGATATTAAATGATTTAATGTATGGAGATATAGATAAAGAAGTTAAAATTGATTTTTTAGATAAGATTAAAACTCAATTAAATAGAATGGATTGGCTAATAAAAAGTATGTTAAAGCTATCTAAGGTAGAGGCCAAAGTAATAAATTTTAAGAAAGAAAAAATAAAAATAAAAGAACTTATTCATAAAGCAATACAGCCCATGTTAATACCTATTGAAATCAAAAATCAAGTATTAACAATAGAAGGAGATAAAGAAGCTTCATATATTGGAGATATTGATTGGTCAGTTGAAGCATTAGTAAATATAATTAAAAATTGTGTAGAGCATACAGGAGATAGGGGTAGTATAAATATAAGTTACAAAGAAAATCCATTGTTTTCAGAAATAATAATAAAAGATAGTGGAGAAGGAATACATAAAAGTGATATACCTAATATATTTAAAAGATTCTATAGAGGTAAAAGCTCTTCAAAAGAAGGTAGCGTAGGTATAGGACTTGCTATGGCAAAGTCTATAATAGTAAGCCAAAATGGAGATATATTTGTTAATAGTGAAAAAAACAAAGGAACAGAGTTTCACATAACCTTCCTTAAAAGCTATAGTGACTAATCTGTCATTTTAAAATTCACTTTATAGTAATGTCTACATTGTAGAATACAATTATAAAGTTAATAAAATATGGAGGTAATTATGGAGATTCTAAGAGTAGAGAATTTAGTTAAAAGCTATGGAAAAGGCGAAACAAAAGTAGATGCGCTAAAAGAAATTAATTTATCTATAAATAAAGGGGAATTTGTTGCAATAGTAGGGCCTAGTGGAAGTGGGAAAAGTACATTACTTCATTTATTAGGTGGAGTTGATAAACCAACAGGTGGAAAGGTTTATATAAATGATGTAGATATATACAACCTAAAAACCAAAGATTTAGCAATATTTAGAAGAAGAAATATAGGAATTGTATATCAATTTTACAACTTAATACCAATACTAAGTGCAAAAGAAAATATACTTTTACCAGCAGAGTTAGATAATAGAAACGTAGATAATAACTATTTAAATGATTTATTATGTACACTTGGACTAAAGGAAAGAGAAAATCATCTACCAAACGAATTATCAGGTGGACAACAACAAAGAACATCAATAGGACGAGCATTAATAAATAGACCATCTATAGTTCTTGCAGATGAACCTACTGGAAATTTAGATACTAAAAATTCAAAGGAAATAATAGAACTATTAAAATTATCAGTTAAAAAATACAATCAAACTTTAATAATTATAACTCATGACAACAATATAGCTCTTCAAGCAGATAGGGTTATAACTATAGAAGACGGAATTATAGAAAGTGACGAGGTGATATAAATGAATTTATATACATCTTTAACTTTAAGGTATTTGATACAAAACAAAAAAAGAACAATTGTTACAATAATAGGTATAATATTATCTACTGCATTAATATGTGGTATAGGAAATATATACCAAAGTTATATGGACTATCAAATAAGACAGACAATAAAAGGCAGAGGTAGCTTTCATGCAACATTTTACGATGTAAAAAAGGAAAACTTAGATTGTATAACTAAATCTTCAGATGTAAAAACATCAGGCCTTAGTAGTAATTTAGGTCATGCGAAACTTAGTGATGAACATTTAAATATGTTACAAGTGAAAGAGTACGACAATAGTTCATTTGAAGGATATCAAGTTTCAGTAAAGAAAGGAAAACTTCCTACTAATAGTAATGAAATAATAGTTAGTGAAGACTCTCCTTTATTTCTAGAGAAAGATTACAAAATAGGGGATGAAATAACTTTAAATATAGGTGATAGGGTTAGTTCAAATGGAGATAAACCAAGTGATTATAGCGTATCTGATAAAGAATATATACAAGACCCTATAGAAAAAACATTTAAAGTCGTTGGGATAATGGCTAAACCTGGATTTGAATTTGGAAATTCAGTTACAACAGGTATAACATATCTAGATATTTCTCAAATATCTAGTGATAAAACAATAAATGTATCAATTATTGTAAAAGATCCTAAGGAAGTATATAGTAAAGTACCTAAAATAGCACAAAATTCAAATACAAAGCTAGAAAATATACAATACAATGAACACTTATTAAGATTACAAGGGGCGAGTAAACACGAAAATATAAATACAACTATAAGAGATATAATAATACTTGTAACATCTTTAGTTATTGTATGTACAATAGCTACAGTGTATAATGCATTTAGTATATCAATAAGTGAACGCAAAAAGCAATTTGGAATACTTAACTCAATAGGGGCAACCGGAAGCCAGGTTATGAAGCTAGTATTTATAGAAGGTTTTATAGTAAGTATAATAGGAATACCTATAGGATTATTATCTGGTACTTTTGCAATAGATATGTTATTTAAACTAATACAAAGTTTATTTAGCAAATCATATATGGGTGAGATGGGCTTAAGGGTGGTATACAGTCCTGAAATTATATTGATTAGTTCAATTATAGTTTTAATAACTATATTTATATCTGTAATTTTACCTGCAATAAGTGCAGCCAAAACTTCACCACTAGATGCAATAAGAAATACAGGAGATTATAAAATAGGAAAAGTTAAAGATTCAAAATTAGTTAAGGCAATTTTCAAAACTGAAGGAGTAATTGCTTACAAAAACCTAAGAAGAAATAATAAGAAATTTAGAATAACATTATTTTCATTAATAATAAGTATAGTTATATTTATATCCTTTTCTGGATTCATGAAGATGATGTTAAAGGCAGAAACTGTAAGATCAGGCCAAGTAACTCACGATATTGTTATTAATCCAAAAAATCAAATGAATGGCAAAATAGGAGAAAAAATAGTAAGTGAACTAAATAATATTTCTGGAATAAATAACTTTAATGCAACAAATTACAATGATTTAAGTTTGTCTATAAAAATTTATGAAAACAAAATAAATAAAGAGAATAAAAAAATAATAGAAAAATATTATGAAAAAGCAAAAGTAGGAAATGAGTACTTATATAATTTTGTAAATAACTCAATAAACTTTCCTGGAGATATAGCAGTAAGTAAATTAAAATTAAAAGAAGGAAGCTTTGAAAAAGAAACTGCTATAGATGAAGTTGGAGTAATACTTGTAGATAAAAGTTATTATGAAGAAGAAGGAAAAAAAGCTGAGTTAACGCTAACTAAATACAAGGTTGGAGATATAGTAAATGCAAATATAATTGATTATAATAAAGACGGGCAAGAAATAATAAAGCCTATAAAATTTAAAATAATGGCTATAACAGATGATTTAATTCCGGGGAACTATAATTACAGAACAATGGGTTTAGAGTTTATAACTTATGATGAAGTAGGTAAGAAATTAGGATATAAAGTAGAAAAAGGAACTATATATATAGATTCTGATAAAAAAGAAACTACAAAAAAGGCTATAAAAAATGTTGCAGATAAATACTATTATGATTTTAGAGATGAAAGCGAAGAATCTCTAAAGGTTAGACAAAGCTATAGAGTAATAGAAATATTTGTATATGGGTTTGTTGCTGTAATATCATTAGTTAGTGTAACTAATATAGTAAATACAATAAGTACAAATATAAATTTAAGAAAAAGAGAGCTTGCTATAATAAGGTCAATAGGTGTTACACCTAGTGGATTTAACAAAATGATATATTTAGAAAGTTTCTTATATGGAATACTTTCATTAGCTTATGGAATACCTATAGGAATTGTCCTTAACTTATTAATGAATAGAATTCTAGGCGGTGTAATAGAATTTGAAGCAGTTTTACCATGGGAAGCAATTGTTTTATCGGTTGTTGGAATATTTATTATAACGTTCATATCTTCATATATACCTATAAATAAGCTAAATAAAGAAAATATAATAGACAACATACGTATGGAAAGTATATAATTAATTTGTTGAAGTATATCTTAATAATATAAAAGGTTGTATCCAAAAGGATGCAACCTTTTATATTATTTACATAAAATTTACCAAATAAATTACATTATAGAAAGATAAAAACGCTTTAGAAATACTTTTGGAGGGGTAATTATGAAAATAGTTATTATAGGTAGTGGAAAAGTTGGAAGTACTATGATAGAACATCTAGCAGATGAAGGCCATGATATTGTAGTTATAGATAAAAATTTACAAAAAGTTGAAGAAGTAGTTAATAATTATGATGTCATGGGTATTTGCGGCAATGGTGCACTTTACGATATTCAAATGGAAGCTGGAGTTAGTAAATCAGATTTATTTATTGCAGTAACATCATCTGATGAAGTAAATTTAATTTGTTGTATGGTAGCCAAAAAAATAGGAGCAAAGCATACTATAGCTCGTGTAAGAGAGACAGAGTATTCATCTCAGCTAGAATTTATGAAAGAGAGTATGGGACTGAGTATGATGATTAATCCAGAAAGATCATCTGCAAACGAAATTGCTCGTATACTACGTTTCCCATCAGCTCTAAAGGTTGAGACCTTTGCAAAAGGTCGAGTGGATCTAGCAGAGGTAAAAGTAAGACCAAAAAGTAAATTAATAGGTGTATCAATAAGTGATTTGATTAAAAAATTTAAAGCTCAGGTATTAATTTGTGCACTTCAAAGGGGGCAAAAAGTGTACATCCCTAATGGGGACTTTATTTTAGAAGAAGGAGATAAAATACATATTACAGCTTCGCATAGAAATTTAGAAAAATTTATGATATCTGCAGGAATTTTTGAAAGAAAGATAAAATCTGTAATGATTATAGGGGGAAGTAGAATTGCTTATCATCTAGCTAAACAGTTAACTGAGTTAGGTATAGAGGTTAAGATTATAGATAATGATATGGATACCTGCCGTTATTTAAGTCAATACTTACCAAATACTGAGATTATACATGCAGATGGTACAGAACAATCAGTATTACTAGAAGAGGGAATAGAAGCTGTTGATGCATGTGTTTCTATGACAGGTATAGATGAGGAAAACGTTATAATATCTATGTATGCATTATCTTGTGGAGTAACAAAGGTAATAACAAAGGTAAATCGTAAATCAATTATTAAAATGTTAGAATCTGTAGGGTTAGATACTTTTATTTCACCTAAGGATATAACTGCAAATAAAATTGTCAGATACGTTCGTGCTAAGGGAAATAGTGTTGCTGGTGGAGTTGAAACACTTTATAAAATTGTTGATAAACAAGTTGAAGCATTAGAATTTATTGCTAGTAAAAATACAAGTTTTATTGGAGTACCATTTAAAAAGCTTGAAACAAAACCAAACTTATTAATTGCAGGAATAATGCGCAAGAACAAATTAATTGTCCCTAACGGAGATGACTCTATTGAGGTTAAAGATATTGTCATTGTAGTAACAACAAATCAAAACTTAACAAATTTAGAAGATATATTAGTATAGGAGGAAAGTTTCATGAATACTAGAATGGTATTAAGAACAACTGGTAAAATCCTTCTATTTGAAGCAGTTATGCTTTTATTGCCGCTAATAACTTCATTAATTTATAAGGAAAGTACATGGACTTATTTTTTAGCGACAATTGCAGTTATTCTCGTGGTTGGAGGTTTTATGGCAAAAACTCCAATAAAAGATAAACGAATTTATGCAAAGGAAGGCTTTGTTATTGTAGCTATGTCTTGGATTCTCGTTTCTTTTTTTGGAGCATTACCTTTTTATTTGAGCGGAGAAATTCCAAGCCTTGTTGATGCGTTTTTTGAAACCGTTTCAGGTTTTACAACTACAGGAGCCACTATATTAAGCGATATTGAAGCTTTGAGCTATGGAATGCTTTTTTGGCGTAGTTTTACTCACTGGATTGGCGGCATGGGAGTTCTTGTATTTGTTTTAGCCTTTTTACCTAAATCAGAGGGACAACACATGTATCTAATGCGTGCTGAAATTCCAGGACCTGTAGTAGGAAAGTTAGTTTCAACAGTTAGAAAAACGGCTAGAATTCTTTATGGAATTTATGCTTTATTAACTTTTATTGAAGTTATTCTACTATTATTAGGTGGAATGCCTTTCTTTGATAGTTTACTAAATAGTTTTTCAACTGCTGGTACTGGAGGATTTGGTATTAAAAACACAAGTATAGCTTATTATGATAGTGCATATGCTGATGCCGTTATTACTATCTTTATGATAATTTTCGGAATTAACTTTAACATATTTTATTTAATCGTTTTAGGTAACGTAAAAGAAGCATTAAAAAGTGAAGAACTAAGATGGTATCTTGGAATTATTGCAGCTTTTATTATTGTAATTACAATTAATATAATGCCTAGTTATAAAAATATATTAGAGGCCTTTAGATATGCATCATTCCAGGTAGGTTCAATTATAACTACAACAGGATTTATAACGGCTGATTTCTCATTATGGCCAGTTTTATCTCAAGTTCTTCTTGTGTTATTAATGCTTATAGGAGCTAGTGCAGGATCTACAGGTGGAGGAATAAAAGTAGGACGTATTATAATTTTATTTAAAAGTTCTTTAAGGGATTTAAAACAATTAATTCATCATCGTTCTGTTTATACGGTAAAACTTGATGGAAAAAATATGGAAGAACAAACTGTTAAAGAAGCACATTCATACTTCTTTCTTTATATGATTATTTTATCAATTTCAGTAATTATTTTGTGTTTTGACTCTTTAGACATAGTTTCAATAACAACAGCTGTTATTACGTGTATGGGAAATGTAGGTCCTGGTTTGGGAGCAATTGTTGGGCCTGTAGGGAACTTTTCTACATTATCTGATCTATCAAAACTCGTTTTAAGTTTTGATATGTTGGCAGGTCGTCTAGAAATATTTCCATTGATTATGATATTCGGATACTTTAAACTAAAGAAAAAGGTTAAATACAAAAGTTAATAATACAATAAAAGCTGCACTTAAAATTAAGTGCAGCCTTATACTTATGTAAAATAAATACTAATATAAAAGCTTACTTGCTGTGACATTCATGTCCATGTGAATGGCAAGCATCACCAGAATCAACAAGATTACCCTCAAGCCATTTAGTAGCTACCGAATTTATATCTCCTGAACAACCACGTAGTACTTCTATGCCTGCATTCTTTAGCACTCTTACAGCTCCATCTCCCATATTACCTGCAAGCATAACTTTAACACCTATTTCAGAAAGAGTTGTTGCAATATTTGATTTGCATCCACAACCTACTGGTGATGGAACTATATCAGAAGAAATTATTTCTTTAGTATTAGTATCAACTGTAAGAACTGTAAAATATTCGCAGTGTCCAAAGTGATCATCAATATTATTATTACGTGATGGTAATGCAATTTTCATAATAAAACCTCCAGTAATATAAATTAAAGTAGCATATAAGTATAAGTTATTGACATATGCCCTATATCTATTATAATAAACTTATAAAGAACATATGTCAATAACATTTAATAAAGGAGAATAAAATATGCCAAGGCCAAGAAAATGTAGAAAAGTATGTTGTCTACCTAAAAGTAGCTTATTTGGTCCAGTAAATAAACTTAACATAGAAAACGAAACTGTTATAATGACAGTTGATGAATATGAGGCTATTAGACTTATGGATTTAGAAGGGATGACACAAGAGGAGTGTGCACAGCAAATGAATGTGGCACGTACAACAATTCAAAGAATATATAATGAGGCTAGATTAAAGATAGCAAAATCTTTAGTAAATGGAGATCTGTTAAAAATTGAAGGCGGAGATTTTAAATTATGTAATGAATCTGAATCACCTAGCTGTAAAAAATGTAATAAGAAAAAATGTTATGATATTTAAATAAATATATTTTAAGCGATTGAAAATCCAATCGCTTTTTTAAAATTACTTATTATTTTTCTTTTTTTCTATAGGTTTAAAAGTCCATTCATAACCACCTTGTGCTGTCATAGTTAGAATCATAGCATTGATAATAGTTAGAAGTAATTTAGATGCATCAAATGTATTTGACATAACTTGATAACCTATAATAGTTAGTAGAGAATATAAAAACACTATATACTTTGTAGGTAATCCCTTAGCAAATTTGTCAATTAACTCCTTTGTAAACTCAGTAAAAAGTAATACTACAGTTACCATACCAACAAATGTTGAAAGATAGTCTAAAGTTATAAAATTATCCATAATTGCCTCCTTATTAATTTTATTAAATTATATTAATTTTTTTTAATACCTATTACCATATTGTGTTTGTTTAACATTAATATATTTTATATAAAAAAGAGTTTGAATTAATTTAATATATATAATAATATTGTTGTATGGAAAATTAAAAGAAAGATAAGGGTGTTTTAAATGGAAGATTTAAAGAAAGCAATTGATGACATAGTACAAGAAGATATTGTAAAAGTAGTTGTTAGCAACAAAATGAATAAAGACGTTGAATATAATAAGATAACATTTGTATTAAAAGAAAAAAACAAAAAAGAATATTATCAAATAGAAAAATTTACTGATAAGCAGGTATTTCATGAAAATATTGATGTAGATAGTTTAGGAGAAAAAATCTTAGAATATGTAACATCTAGCTATAAGCAACTTTCTGCGTGGTCAAATGCAACTACATTTGATTTGAAAGTATCTAAAAAAGGTAAGGTTTTTTTAGGTAAGAAAAGAAGTGACAACAGTATACAGGTAAATAAAAGCCACAATAAAGAAAAAAATTATATTCTTAAAGAGGGTATGATAATTGAACCTTTAATAGATTTAGGTGTTTTTACAAAAGAAGGTAAAGTAGTCAATTCGAAATACGATAAATATAAGCAAATAAATAGGTTTATAGAAATTATCGACGATGAAATTAAGAAAAATAACTTTGAAGAGCTTACAATATTAGATTTTGGATGTGGGAAATCTTATTTAACATTTGTATTATATTATTATTTTGTAGAAATTAAAAAGATAAACGTTAAAATGATAGGATTAGATCTTAAGGAAGATGTTATTAAAAAGTGTAATGATATAGCTAAAAGATATAATTACGAAAATTTACATTTTGAACTTGGAGATATAAATGGATTTAAATACAACAACAAAGTTGATATGGTAATTACATTACATGCATGTGATACAGCTACTGATTATGCTTTATATAATGCAATAAAGTGGAATAGCAAAATGATTTTCTCTGTTCCTTGTTGCCAACATGAATTTAACCATCAAATGAAAGCAGAATCTCTATCTATATTAACAAAATATGGAATAATACAAGAAAGAGTTGCAGCTCTCATGACAGATAGTGTTAGAGCTAATTTATTAGAATGTGTAGGATATAAAACTCAACTTTTAGAATTTATAGACATAGCACATTCTCCTAAAAATATATTAATTAGAGCTTCAAAATCAAATATATCTAATGATAAAAGAGAAAAATCTTTGGAAGAAGTTAAAGGCTTAATGGATCAATTTAATTTTAACCCAACATTATATAATTTATTAAAAGAAGATAATTTAATATAGAATAAATAAACGCTGTACTACTTAAGTACAGCGTTTATTTATTCTCTTTTCTTAGTTTGGTTTTGGTTCTGAATCTTTTTCTCTACAGGCCTAAATGCACATTCATATCCACCCATTGCAGTCATTGTCAACATCATTGCATTGATAAGAGTTACGAATATTTTAGATATATCAAATATACCAGCAGTAATTTCATAACCTACAATAGTTATTAGAGAATATATAAAAACTACATACTTTGTAGGCAATCCTTTAGTGAATTTGTCAACTAACTCCTTCGTAAATTGGGTAATGAGTACTATTATAGTAACCATACCTCCAAATGTTGAAAGATAATCTAAAGTAATAAAACTATCCGAAATAGCACTTTCCATAATAACCCTCCATGATGATTATAAATTTTTATGACATAGTTATTTGTATATATTATGCAAGTATATATGGAATTGTTTCAAATTAATAAGCATTATAGATACATTTTATCTGTTGAATCAACCTATCAATACATATTTAACTATAACAAAGAATTTCAAATTATCTTTGAAAGTGATAAAATAATCATAAAAAGTTAATAAAAATAAAAGAAAGAAAGGAATGTTATGAAAGAATCAAAACTTATTGAAATGATAAAAAATAATCCATATAGTATATCAACTATAGACAATCCTACAGATGAGATGAAGTTATTGGCTATTAAAAAAAATGGACTTTTATTAGAATACATGGATAATCCAACTATAGAAATGCAAGAACTAGCAATAGACAATAATGTTAGAGCAATTAAGTTTATAAATAATCCTACAGAAGATATGATGATAAAAGCTGCAAACAATGGATGGATTAACTTAGAGTATATCAAAAGTCCAACTAATAAGGTCATTAAATTAGCCATAAATCAATCTGGATGGGCTATTAAATATATCAAAGATCCAAGTGAAGAATTACAGCTATTAGCAGTAAGAAAAAATTATGATTCGATAAAGTATATAAAAGAGCCTTATGAAAGTGTGCAAGAAGAAGCTGTAAAAATAAGTTATGGTGCATTAAGATATATAAATTCACCTACATACAATACAGAACTTATAGCTATAAAAAACAATGAATCAGCTATTAATTTTATAAATGATTTAGACAAGAATAAAATGTTAGAATTTTTGAAGGTAAATATTTTAGTGATTAAATATATTATGAAAGAAATATCTAAAAATGAATTAGAAGAAGTATTAAAACAAGTATTATCAAAGGAAGATGTTGAAGAAAAATATGTCAGGGATTTTTTAAATTGTAGCACTATAGATAGAAATAATTATATTATGTCAATTGACAAAGTAATGTTTATTTATAAATATGGAAGTAAAAAGGCAAAGAAAATAGCTGTAGATGAAAAGTTAAAGATGATATAGGAGATGACAAAATGAATTTTATAGATACATTAAGAAGTGTTGACTTAGTGTTGTCTACTGGAGAAGTACCTTTAGTAGTTGGTGAAAGTGGAATAGGAAAAACAGCTTTAGCAAAAAAACTTTCTAAAGAAAATAATTGGAGTTTAATTGTTATAGATGGAAATCTCCTAAAAGAAGGTGAGATAGGTGGTCTTCCAACAATAGAAAATAGAACTACAATATATGCAGTTCATAACAAGTTAAGGGAAATTGATGAAGAAATATCTAAAGGAAAAACAGTTCTTTTATTTATAGACGAGATGAATCGTTGTGAGCATACAGTACAACAGGAACTTATGAATTTAATACTAAATAGAGAAATTAATGGATATAAGCTACATGATGATGTAAAAATCCTAGCAGCGATGAATCCTTCAAGTAAATACGGTTCAGATTTTGATTATCAGGTTGTAGATATGGATGCAGCTCAAGAAAATAGATTTGTGTGGTTAAATATGGAACCTGATTATATACAGTGGTTAAACTGGGCAATAGATGAAGGAATTGAACAAAAGGTTATAGATTTTATCTCGGTCTTCCCAGAATATTTACATAAAATAAACGAAGACGATATAAGAGCAACTCCAAGAAGTTATGAAAGAGTTTCTAAGATTTATAAAAATTATAAAAAGAAAAAAGATTCAATACCTAAATCAGTACTTTTAAATGTTATAAAAGGAAATGTAGGAAATGTTATTGCACAAGAATTTATAAGCTTTGTTGAATCAAACTATAGTCTATTAATATCCTATGAAGACGTTTTTTTAGGAGATAAACTTTCTGAATCTGTTATAGAAAGAATAAAAAATGAAAGTCATACAAGACTTTATTTATCAGCAATGAATATTTTAAAAACCTTAGAATCAAATATGAAAAATGATGATTTTGACTCGAGTTATTATATATGTAGATTTGTTGAATTTTTGAAAATATATCCAATAGATCTAATGGTAGGAATTATGAAGGATATTAAAAATAGTTATGCCAAAGTATACAAAAGAGCCATAGAAAATGAAGATTTTGTAGAGTCTTATTTTGAATCTTATAGCTTAATAAGAGGGTAGTATATGGAAACTTATTTTGATAAACAAGCAAGAGAACTTTATGAAAAAGCAAATAGAGTTATAGATACCTTGACTTTGTTAAAATCAAAGCACAAAGGTGAAAAACTTGAGGTAAATATACCACAAGATTTTAAAAATGAGTTTTTTAGCCTTGTAGACAAAGTTAATTTAAGTCTTATGGAAGAAAAAGATAATTTCTATGGATATTTTTTGTTTCAAATGGCAAGGGAAATAAGATTTGATATAAGTAGTCCTACTGCTGTTAATTTTAAAGGGGCTAAATATGTTATATATTTTAATCCAATAATTTTTTTAAACCTTGATATAAAACAAATGGAAAGCACAATTAAGCACGAAGTTTTACACATAGTGTCTATGCATTTAGTAAGGGCAAAAAAATTAAAAGGAAGATATAGTACGCTGGCAATTAACATGGCAATGGATATAGTAGTAAATAAATATTTAAATTATCTACCCCCATATTCTATGACTTTGGAGTGGGTAAATTTAAATTATTCTCTAGAACTTAAACCATACGAGGCTTTTGAATACTATGTAGAAAAAATCCAAAATGAGCTAGACCTTCAAGAAGAAAATGAAGATGGAGAAGAAGATGATACCAAAGGTGAAAATATAGAAACTGATTATGACCCTGAAAAAACCCATGACATTTGGGAAGATTCCAGTGAGATAGATGAAAAAACGCTTAGAGAATTTACTGAAAAATTTATAGATAATGCCCAAAAAGGTAGTATTCCAGCTTATTTGGAAAGTATGATATCATCACTTAAAAATAGCAAAGGGGAGTTGCCTTGGAATTTATATCTTAATAGGTTAATGGGAACTGTTGAAAGTAATAAAAAGAAGACTATAACAAGAAGAAATAGAAGGCAACCTAATAGATTAGATATAAGGGGTCAACTTAGAAGTCATAAAGCAGAAATAGCTGTTGCACTTGACATAAGTGGAAGTATTAGTGATGAAGAATTTAAGCAAGCAATTAAAGAAGTACTTAGTATAGTAAAAAATTATAATCATGAAATTACCATTATAGAATGTGATAACGAAATTAGACGTGTATATAAAGTTAAATCCATAAAGGATATAAAAGAGAGAATTAATACAAGAGGTGGCACTAAATTTACTCCAGTTTTTGACTATGCCAATAATAAAAAGATTAATTTATTGGTGTATTTTACTGATGGCAAAGGTGAGGATAAGCTAGAAGTAATACCTAGAGGGTATAAAGTTTTGTGGGTTATTTCTGGAAGAGGAGATAACCTTTCATTGAAAGTGCCTTATGGAGCAGTTAAAAAACTTAGTAAAGTTGAAGCAAAAGATGATCCATTGGATATGAGTAATGTTAGCTACGATGGATATTCAATGAATAACCAAGAAGCAATTTTAAAAGTATTATCTTAAATTGTCTCAAATTAAGTGATGTCTTATCACATAAATGTGATAAAATGAATACATAAGTATATAACTAAATATAGGGAGGAGAATTATTTATGAAAAATAAAACAAAATTAATCAGTGTGGAAGGCTCTGCGCAAAGACTGTAATAAACATACAGAATAAATTTTTGTTCAGAGCCGGATTTTATAAAATTAAATTCGGTTAAGTGTTTTGTGCAGTCTTTGCTTCATTATCTAATAATTTAAAATAGTAGATAGGAGCAAGGGTTATGAAATACGAAAAAGCACAAAATATATTGCCAGAAGATATTATTGAATTAATTCAAGAATATATAGATGGTGGATATTTATATATACCTAGAAAATCAGACAACAAAAAAAGTTGGGGAGAAAGTAGTGGCACGAAAGTTGAGTTAAAGAAAAGAAATATAGAAATCTTTAATAAATATAGGCAAGGGCTATCTGTTAAAGAACTTGCTAAATACTACTATCTTACCGAGAATAGTATTAGAAGAATAATTAGAAGTGAAAGAGAAATAATATAAATATAAAAAGTCGATACTTGATAGAATCAAGTATCGACTTTTTTAGGTTAACTTTATTACAGAATTATTTATAAACTTGAGATATATTCAAATTAAATGATATTATTTAAATAGAAAATCTTTTGATTTTAATAAGGAGTTGTAATATGAATAAAGTAAATGTTTTAGAAATTAAATTTGATTTCAATGGTGAAATTAATACTATATATCCGGTTATATTAAGTGATAATGAGGAAATGATTTTAGTTGATTGTGGATATCCTAATTTTTTATCATTAATAAAAGAAACTGCAAAAAAACAAGGTATTGATATAAGTAAATTAACAAAAATAATAATAACGCATCATGATTTTGACCATATGGGGTCTTTAGGAGCGTTTAAAAGAGAATATCCAAATATAAAAGTATTGTCATCAATAGAAGATAAGAAATATATTAGTGGAAATGAGAAATCACTAAGACTACAACAAGCAGAATCTATATATGATAAAATACCAGATGAACAAAAGCCATATGCAATGGAATTTCATAAACTTTTAGAATCAATAGAACATGTAAATGTAGATATATGTTTAAAAGATAAGGATTATTTAAATTTGTGTGGAGGAATAGAAATAATCTCAACTCCAGGTCATATGCCAGGACACATATCTATTTATATAAAAGAAAGTAAAACTCTAATATCAGGAGATGCATTAGTAATAGAAAATGGGAATTTAGAAATTGCAAATCCTCAGTACACCTTGGATATGGATAAGGCAAAAGAATCTATAAATAAGCTATTAAACTACGATATAGACAGAATAATATGTTATCATGGTGGTATATATAATGGAGATATTAAAAAATCTCTTAAAAATATAAATAACTAAAAAGGAGATATTTGTATGAAAAAATATTATTATTTAGAGGTTGTAGTTAGACTTAATAAATAAGGAGTCTAACTAAAAAAAGAGCATCCTTATTTATTAAGTCATAAGTAAGAGACTTATAAATAAAGGAGAGGTAAAATTGAAAAACAATACATTTGAAAAACTACAATTAAACGAACTAAAAGAGCTAGTAAAAATTCACTGTGTTAGTTCACTTGGCAAAGACCTTATAGATAAGTTAATACCTAGTGGCAATATAAATATAGTAAAAAGAAGATTAAAAGAAAATGAAGAAGCTAGAAAAATAATAGAAAATAGCAATCACATACCACTAGAAGGTCTGTTTAATATAAGCCCAATTATAGATAAAGTTGAAAAGGGAATTATATTAGATCCTAATGAACTTGTAAAAATGGAAGATTTTTTAAGAGGATGTAGAAAAATAAAGTCCTTTATGGAAGATAAAGAATTTTATTCACCTAACTTAAGTTCGTATGCACTAAATATAACTGAATGTGAAAATATAGAAAGTGAAATAAAATACTCTATAAAAAACAATAAAGTAGATTCACAAGCAAGTAAGGAACTTAAGAAAATAAGAAGAAATATTGAAATAACAGAAGGTAAAATAAAAGAAAGACTAAACAAATTCCTAACATCAAGTTCAAACAAGAAATACATCCAGGAATTCATAGTAAGTAAAAGAGATGATAGATATGTAATCCCTATAAAGTCATCTTACAAAAATGAAGTTGATGGAATAGTTCTCGATACATCGGCAAAGGGAAATACAGTTTTTGTAGAGCCAAGCAATGTATCAAAGTTTAGTTTAGAACTTATAAGTTTAAAATCTGATGAATCAATAGAAGAGTATAAAATATTATCATATCTAACAGATCTTATATTTGAAAAAATAAATGAAATAAAGCTAAATACAGAAGTGATTTCAGAATACGATATGGTATTTGCAAAGGCTAAATATAGTCAAAATAATAGAGGAATTACTCCTAAAATAAACGATAGAGGTTATGTAAAAATAGTTAATGGAAAACACCCACTATTAAAAGATAATGTAGTACCCCTTAATATTGAAATAGGAAAAGACTATAGAAGCTTAATAATAACAGGTCCTAACGCAGGAGGAAAAACTGTTTCAATAAAAACAGTTGGTCTTTTAACATTAATGGTTCAATGTGGATTTGATATATGTGCAAGTGAAGGTACTGAAATAAGCATTTTTGAAAATATATTTGTAGACGTTGGAGACAATCAAAGCATAGAAAATGCCCTTAGTACATTTTCTTCACATATAAAAAACATTGCTGACATTATGAATACATCAAATAATTCTACATTAGTATTGCTTGATGAAATAGGAAGCGGAACAGAACCTAATGAGGGAGCTGGACTCGCAATAGCTATACTTGAAGAATTTTATCAAACGGGATGTATAACTATAGCATCTACTCACTATGGTGAAATAAAGAAGTTTGCAAATCTTCACCCTGAGTTTGAAAATGCAGGAATGATATTTGACAAAGATACCCTAGAGCCGTTATATAAACTAACTATAGGAAAATCAGAAGATAGTAATGCACTTTTTATATCAAAGAAAATGGGAATAAGAGATAAAGTATTAAAAAGAGCTAGTGATTATATAAACGATAAAAACTACAACTTAGACTTAGTAAAAAGAAGTAAAATTTCATCTTCAAAGGAAGTAGTAGAAGAAGTATTAAAGGAAATACCATTATATGAAGTTGGAGACAAAGTAAAATTACTAGATAAGGATGACTTTGGAATAATATATAAACCTATTGATAAATTCAACAATGTAGAAGTTTTATACAACGATGAATTCATAGAGGTTAATGTAAAAAGAATAGAACTTAGCATTAAAGCTATAGAATTATATCCTAAAGATTATGATCTAAATAGTTTATTCACAAGTTATAAAGAAAGAAAGTTAGAAAGAGATATTGAAAGAGGATCTAAAAAAGCTTTGAAAAAAATCCAAAAGGAAATAAAACAAAACAAAAATCAAAATTAATAAGGTGTTGACAATAATTAATAAATAAGTTAACATAAACACATAATTAATGGAAAAGGAGTGGTATTTTATGAAAAAGTTATTATCTGTATTTATAAAACATAAAATATGTAGCGCTCCAAAATATAAACATAAGACTATTTAATAATATAAATAGTTTTATTGTTAGATTCTGTACTAAAGTATATTTAACCTTGGAGCATACCTATGTTTCAAGGTTTTTTTATATTCTAAAATAATTGGCTACATAAACATTATTTCCTTTGCATTACTAAGATTAGGTATAGCATTGTCAGTATCTTGAATGGTTCCAACTAATGGATTTATATTATTTTCAATAATGTCAGCATTGTATGTAAGTGTAATTCTCATGTAAGTAAAATAGAAGGATAATATACTAACATGAATATTAATATGGAGGTAAAGCAAATGAATAGAGGTCCTGTTTATTTCATTAGATTAAGAGGATAGCGCACGGATTGTGGCTGTCCTAAATAAGATATAGTCATAATCCCGTGCTATTTGAACTTAAATAGTGAAAGGTGATTATGATATGAAAAAAATAGAAAAAGCAAAATTATTATTAGATAAAAATATAGAAGTATTTAAATGTCCTATTTGCAAAGGTGATATGAAAACAAATGATAAAAATAGTTTAGTATGTAATAATAATCACTGTTTTGATATTTCAAAAAAGGGCTATATAAATTTACTAAACAACAGTAATAACAAAATTTATGATAAAGGCTTATTTGAATCTAGAAACAAAATATATAACTTAAATCTTTATGATACACTGACTAGAGAAATAGGATATGTGACTAACGAATATACAATAAACAAAAGCAAAAATTATATATTAGATGCTGGTTGTGGAGAAGGTTACTATTTAAATCAAATATTCAAGAATAAAAATCTTAAAGACAACTGTGAGTTTGTTGGAATAGATATATCAAAAGAAGGGATAAACATTGCAACAAGAGAAGGAAATGATATAATTTGGTGTATTTCAGATTTATCAAACTTGCCATTTAAAGATGAAAAGTTTGATGTAATATTAAATATACTATCTCCAGCAAATTACAAGGAGTTTAACAGAGTTTTAAATAAAGATGGTGTAGTAATTAAAGTTATTCCAGAATCAGAATATCTAAAAGAAATAAGATGTGCAATAAAAGACGAAATAAAAAACAATAATTACTCTAATCAAAATGTTATTGATGTTTTCAAAGAACACTTAGAGATAGTATCTCAAAGAAAAGTTAGCTATAAATGGAGTATTGATAAGGCTAATTTAAAAGATTTAATAAAAATGACTCCATTGACATCAAGTTTAAGTGAAGAACAAATAGAACAATTAATAAAACATGATATATCTAATATAACTATAGATTTAAGAATTTTAGTAGGTAGATGTAAAAAATAGATACTATAAATAAAAATTGGAGGTGTTTGCTGTGAATATGAGAGGACCAGTTTATTACATTAGAATCAGAGAATAGCACACGGATTGTGGCTGTCTTAAGTATTTAATCAATAAAAAATAGTCATAATCCCGTGCTATTTAAATTTTAAATAGTAAATTAAAGGAGATTATGAACATGAAAAAAAGAGGAATTTTAGTAGGCATTAATATAAACAATAAAAGTGGTTTTGAAGAATCCATGGTTGAACTAGAAAACTTATGCTCGGCTTGTGAAATTACATCTGTAGGGGTAATAGTGCAAAATGCTAAAGAAGTTAATTCAAGACATTATATCGGAAGTGGAAAAATAGAAGAATTAATAAATTTGGTATCTGAACAAAATGCAGATATATTAGTTTTCAATAATGAATTATCTGGATCACAGTTAAAAAATATTGAAGAAAAAACAAATTGTACTGTTATAGATAGAACGGCTTTAATATTAGATATCTTTGCCCAAAGAGTAAAAACTAGAGAAGCTAAATTACAGGTTGAGGTAGCTAGACTTCAATACGAATTACCTAGATTAATAGGTTCAAATGAAAACCTTGGTCGTCAAAGTGGTGGATTTGGAACTAAGAATAGAGGGTCTGGAGAGAAAAAGTTAGAGCTTGACCGTAGAAAAATAGAAGATAAAATAACAGCTTTAAATAAAGAATTGGAATTACTAAAACAACAAAGATATACTCAAAGGAATAAGAGAAAGAAATCAAACATTCCAAACATAGCATTAGTAGGATATACAAATGCAGGTAAATCATCAATTATGAATGAGATGGTAGATAGATTTAAACATAGTGAAGATAAAAAGGTTTTTGAAAAAGATATGCTATTTGCAACATTAGAGACTTCTGTTAGAAATATAAAGTTGCCCAATAACAAATCTATCTTACTTTCAGATACAGTTGGATTTGTAAGTAATTTACCACATAATTTAGTCAAAGCATTTCGCTCTACATTAGAAGAAGTATGTGAAGCAGACTTATTAATTCATGTAGTGGATGTTTCAAATCCACATTTTGAAAATCATATTGATGTAACTAACGAAACTCTAAAACAAATAGGAGCAGACAATATACCTGTTATTTATGCTTATAACAAAATTGATTTAGTGAATTCATATTTACCTAATGATAAAGGGGTATATATATCAGCTAAGAAAAAAATAGGAATAGATGAATTAATAGATAGAATATGTTCAAAAGTATTTAATGATTATATTAATTGCAAGATACTAATTCCTTATACAGAAGGCAAATTAGTTTCTTATATAAGTCAAAGTGCAAATATAATAGATAGTGAATATGTAAATGAAGGTACTATCTTCAATATTGAATGTAGCAAAACGGATTACAACCAATATAAAAATTATGTAATATCATAATAAATTTTTAGGATATGCCATTAGAGTGGCAAAATTACTACTATAGAATATCTTAATATCAAGAAGATGTTTAAAGGTGGTGATTTTATTTATAAACGTCAATTAATATATGACCTCCCAGAGACTTGTCTAGATAATAGAGTTTCTATGGGTAGAACACTTAATGCCATACCTGAATCGGGTCCAATAGATATATATGTAAATGATATTCCTTTTATATTAGATATAGAATATAAAGAACTTACTACTTATCGTCCTGCGTTGATAGTTATAGGGGATGTAAAGTATTATTATACTGGTAATAGAGTTGACATCATACTAGAAATTAAAGATTTTCCTCTAATAGGAGGTCAATTAATGACTTTTGCATTTGTTGATTTTCCAAGTGGTTTTAGAATTTTGCCAATAATTGATGATATTAATGAAAAAGTTGCACCAGATGAAACAAAAGTTAGAATTTATAATTTAGATGCTTCAAATTTACTATTCACCTTAGGAGAACTATCGAGTACGCTACCTCCTGGAACTGGAACGGAATATGTTGATATAAATCCAGGTAGATATAAATTAGAAGTTAGCACAACTACCCAAAAATCTATAAACATAGATCTTAAACCAGGTAGAATATACACAATATATATTGTTGGAAGTATGAGTATAAAATCTCCAGGTTATTCCACAGGCAATATTCCTCAAATTATATTAGCCGTTGATGGCAATACTATATTAGATAAATGCGAATAGATTTTTTCTTTAAATAAATGAGCATGTTTTTCAATAAAAAAACACGCTCATTTTATTTTATGTAATCAAATTTTAGTATATAGTATTAAAGAGGGGAGATGATTTTATGGTTAGAAAATCTAACAATAATGATATATACTGTATTATGGAAATATGGAAAGATAGCACAATTAAAGCTCATAATTTTATAGAAATATAATATTGTGAGAAAAATTACAACGTAGTTAGAGATGTATACTTACCTATGGCAGAAACATTTATATATGAAGATAAAAATACAATTGTAGGATTTATTCGTATTATAAACAATGATTTAATAGGAGCTTTGTTTGTAGATAACACTATGCAAGGAAAAGGTATAGGGAGTAAATTAATTGATTTTGTAAAATGTAAATATAGCAATTTAGGTTTGGCTGTATATAAGAACAACATAAATGCAGTTAACTTTTATAAGAATAAAGGATTTATGATAGTTAAGGAACAAATAAATGAGGATTCTGGATTTGATGAATATATAATGAATTTATTTAGATAGATATTTTACAAGTATTAAATTTCATTGAAAAATAATATAATATTCATATGTACATCTGAAAGATTCAGTAAAACTATAATATATAAAAGACATAACCAATAATAAAATGATTATGCCTTTTATTGTTGTAGTAACCTATGTGTATATATCTGAAAACTCAGTTTGTATTTTTTCGATATTTGTTTTACAAATATAATCTTTATCATAATCGCCGTTATTTTCCCCGGAAATAACTTTAACAGGTAAATTAATTATAAATTCTGTCCCTTGGTTACAATTGCTTTTTACACTAATTTTTCCATCATGCATCTCAACTAAAGATTTAACTAAACATAGCCCTATACCGCTGCCCTCATGCCTCCTACTCATTAAAGAATCTGCTTGTTTAAATCTTTCGAAAATCTCAGCTTGCTTTTCTTCTGGAATTCCAATACCATTATCCTTTACGGAAATTATAATATGGTCTTCTTTATCATATAGATTAACTTCTATAGTGTCTCCTGGTTTTGTAAACTTAGTTGCATTAGAAATTAAATTAAGTATTATTCTCTCCATAGATTCTTCATCAAAAGCAATAATTTTTTCTTCTGTATCTGTATCGAAAACAATGGTTCTTGACATGCCTTGTACATATTCAGCAGTTGATAATGTAATATCTTCAACAACTTCTACAATATTATGATTTTTTAAACTTAGCTTTTTATATCCAGAATCAATTTTTGTTATATCCATTAAGTTATTTACAAGTCTTAGTAACCTATAACAATTTTGTTTCATAGTATTTGTGTAGCTATCGAGTTTTTTAGTATCATATATAATATCATTTTTGTTAATATATGAGGAGAATAGTTGAACTGTAGAAAATATAATATTTAAGGGAGTTCTTAATTCATGAGACATATTAGCAACAAATTCAGTTTTTAATATATCATATTGTACAATTTCTTCAACTAATCTACTATTTTCAGATATCATAGTATTAAAACTATTAGATAGTACTCCTATTTCATCATTTGTATTTATGTCTGAACGAATCGTTAAATCCCCTTTACCAGCTATCTCCATACATTTTTTTAATTTATTTATTGGATTAACAAATATACTTGACATAAAAAAAGCTAAAATTAAACCAAGAACAAGAGTAACAAATCCTGTAATTAATGTTGTATATAAAATTGATAATGAAGAAGATTTTAAATCATCATAATTAGCTGTAGAAACAATATACCAATCCCATGGTTCATAATAGCTATAAGCAGCTAGTTTATTAACTTCGTTAAATTTATATTCAATTAACCCATTTTTCTTTGAAATTATTTCTTTAGAAAAGTCATATTTTGCTAGATTTTTTCCTTTTATTTTAGGATGTAAAATCACATTTCCTTTTGAATCCATAATATATACATAACCAGTTTTTCCTATCGTAATATCACTTAATGTTTTCTCAAGATAGTTATTAAGATATTTATAGCCTAAAGCTATAGCTCCTATAACATTCCCATCTTTATCAAACAATGGTTTATATCTCGCTATATAAATTTCATCATTAAATGCTACTTTATCACTATATTCTTTTTTATTGATTATATGTTTGTAAATATTTGAATTACTAGTTATATATGTACCTACAGTTCTTTGATTATCTTTAAAAAGATTTGTAGATACTCTGACTAGTTTATTGTCATTTAAAACAAATATAGAAGCTACTGCACCTGTTGAATCTTTTATTTCGTCAACAAGTTTAGTATCTAAAGTTAATTTGTTTTTTCCTGCATATAAGGTTGGTAAATCAAAGCCTTCAACTTTGACTTTATGAGCATTATCTATTTTTAAATTTCCAAAACTATTTAATTGTTTCTCTGCAAAATATAAATCAGATAAAACTTTTTCGGAGAGTAAATCGTTTCTAACACTAACTGAGCTTACGATTAATTCTGTTATACGTTCGCTTTTTTCTGTAACTTCCTGAAAAACTGCATCATTGGATTTTCGTGCAACTAAATAGCCCAATAGACTTGTTGAGAAAATTATTAGTATTAGATAACTACAGAGCAATTTTAATCTGATACTCATATTTTAAATCACTCCCCCTTTATATTCTACAAGATTAGATATAAAAAAATGATTATTGTCAAAGATTAAATAAAATTCTTCAAATTCCTTCTTTTAAGCCCCTATTAAATTATAATATACAAATAAATTTTTGCTAAAAAGTAAACTTTTAAGTATGTAATAGGTATTACTAGAGCTATTAATTATGAAAATTTTATTAAGACTTTTAGAACGATTATTTTACTAGAGATATTGTGAATTCTAAGAATAGAGATGATAGGTTAGTTAATGAGCTATTTACTAATTCTAGTTTTAAGAAATCTATGGTCCATAATATAGCTGAGCATATTTATGCTTATAATATTATATCTAACATAAAAACCCCCCTTAAAAATGTTAATTGCAATGGTGATAACGTTTGCATTTTATAATATTATTATATATTAGTTTCTGTGTAGTTTTCAAGTTTTATTGTGTATTTATTGTATTTATTGTATTTATTTGTGGTTTGATGTATTTTTATAAACTGATTGCATCGATTTTGTTTGGATTGTGCAATTACATTGTTGTATTGTTGTTGGTTTTGCACTTTACCTTATTCGTAAAGCAATCTGTAATGCCTATTGTTAACGATACTCCACTAACACTAATGAAAGCTTTATAAAATAACTTTTTTATTTTATATAACACGAGTTTATTATATAGTATTAATATAAGATAATATATGAATAATAACTAACTAGCATGGATGGGGGATTAAAGTGAAAAAGGGTTATGTATATATAATTATAAGTGCGTTTTTGTTTAGTACAATGGAAATAGTATCAAAAGGTATAGCAAAGGACATTAATCCTATACAGCTAAATTTTATAAGGTTTCTTATAGGGGCTTTGATACTTCTACCTTCTGCTTTAAAGAATTTAAAAATTAGAGAAATATCATTAAATAAAGATGATTTTAAGTTTTTTATACTCACAGGATTTGTTGGAATAGCAATTAGTATGACATTTTTCCAGGTTTCTATTTTATATACAAAAGCTTCAACTGTTGCTATATTGTTTAGTTGTAATCCTATATTCGTTATACCACTTGCTCATTTTTTACTGAAAGAAAAGCTTTCAAAAGAAACTATAATGTCTTTGTGTGTAAGTATTGTAGGAATTTTATTTATAATGAATCCATTAAAAATATCTAGTGATATATATGGTATTTCATATGTAATAATAGCTGCTATGGCATTTGCATTATATAGTGTAATTGGCAAAAAAAGAAGTGCTAGATATGGCGCTGTTATACTAAGTAGCTTTAGTTTTCTGATGGGTAGTATTGAATTATTAATACTTATACTTTTGACTAAAATTGATTTCATATCAAATTGGACTTCAGGATTAGGTCTTAGTGTACTTAGTAATATACCAATTATATTGGGAATTACATATGAAAATATACTTGCTGTAGCTTACATGGGGATATTTGTAACTGGTCTTGGCTATTTATTTTATTTTATGGCTATGGAAGAAACATCAGCTTCTACAGCTTCATTGGTGTTTTTTATTAAGCCAGCTTTAGCGCCTATTTTAGCTTTTTTACTAATTAATGAAAATATAGCTCTTAATAGCATAGCTGGAATAATATTAATTATTTTGGGATCAAGTATAGTTTTTATATCTAATAACAAAAAATTAAAAATTATGGGGGATAATGTTATGGCTTATAGTATTGGGGTTACAAAAAAAGAAGAACAAAATACAAGTAACTGGTCAGGGGGGACTACAACCCAACTTGCTATATATCCAGATGATGCGGTATATAGTGAATGTAATTTTAAGTGGAGAATAAGTTCTGCTAAAGTGAATGTAGGTGAGTCTACGTTTACAAACCTTCCAGGAATATCAAGAGTTATCATGATTGTTGATGGTAAATTAAAATTAGAACACGAAGGACACCACAAAGTAGAATTAAATCCTTTTGAACAAGACAGTTTTAGTGGGGAATGGAATACTAAAAGCTATGGAAAAGTAACCGATTTTAATTTAATGATGAATTCTGAATGTGAAGGTAGTTTAGAATCAATTTTACTGGATGAAAAAGAATGTACAAATATAATCCTTGAAAATAACAAAGAAGGATTTGATAATATAAGTGATGCACTTTATTGTGTAAATGGAGAAGGACGTGTTTTAGTAAATAATAAGAAAATCAATGTTTTAAAAGGTGATTTTGTATTGGTAAATAGAAATTGTGATGACGAATCAACTTCTTTAGAGATTTTTAATGATAGTGATGAGCAACTTCAAATTATTAAAACAAATGTATATTATTAAAAAACAAGAGATATCAAATTGATATCTCTTGTTTTTTATTATAAGTATTTTATAGCTGTACCATATACTAAATATTAATTTTAAATACAACAATATTTAAAATTAATATTTAGTATTCTATTTTCTTGAGTTATATAATAAAATTGTTATAGTATGCTTTATAGGAGGGATATTATGTCAGAAGAAGATATATATAAAAGAAAATGGATAATATTATCTGTAGTAATTATAATGACCTTTATGGGATGCCTTGATAGCAGTATAGTAAATATAGCGCTGCCTACTATGTCAAAAAACCTTAATGTAAACATGGGTTCTATAGAGTGGGTAGTAACAAGTTATTTAGTAGTTATATCAGCCAGTATATTATTTTGGGGAAGACTAGGAGATATAATAGGAAAAACAAGAGTCTTTCAAACTGGTCTTGTAATCTTTACTATAGGATCATTACTTTGTGGATTGTCTACAAATATAACTTTCCTAATAATATCAAGATGTATACAGGCTATAGGAGCTGCTGGGTATATGGCTACAAACCAAGGAATAATAACACATGTATTTCCACCAAATGAAAGGGGAAGGGCCCTTGGAATAGTTGGAACATCTGTAGCACTAGGAACTTTGGTAGGACCTCCTCTTGGAGGATTTATAGTATCAATACTCAGTTGGAAATACATATTTCTAATTAATGTACCTATAGGAATTATAACTTTTTTCCTTGCAATAAAGGTAATGCCAAAGAATAAAGAAGTAAAGGAAGTAAAACTCGATATAATTGGAACAATATTGTTTGCTATATCAATAATATCATTTTTCTTCACATTTACCTATGGAGATCGTCTAGGATATAATAGTCCAATAATAATAACAACTCTAATAATTACGATAGTATCTATAATATATTTTATAAAACTTGAAAAGAAAATAGAAAATCCATTATTGGATTTATCTATATTTAAAAACTCATTGTTTTCTATAAGTATAATTTGTGCACTAATATCATTTTTAACTATTGGATCAAACAATATAATACAGCCGTTTTATCTTCAAGATGTATTAGGTCTTTCTCCTAATATTTCAGGATTATATATGATGATATATCCAGTAATATTAGCAGTAGTAGCGCCAGCAAGCGGATATCTATCGGATAAAATAGGATCAGAAATTCTTACCTTAGTAGGTCTTGTATTAACAATGGTGGGTATAGGCGGAATGGCAACTATTACAGAAAATACATCAGTAACATATTATATAGCCTTTGTAGCAATAATGTCTTTAGGTAATGGATTATTTCAATCTCCAAATAATTCATTAGTAATGTCAACTGTGTCTAAGGATAAACTAGGAATAGCTGGGAGTGTTAATGCATTAGTTAGAAATGTAGGTATAGTACTTGGAGTTTCACTAGCTACTACAATTTTGTACAATAGAATGAGTTCTAAAATGGCATTTCGAGTTGAAAATTATATACAAGGAAGAGACGATGTATTTATTTATGGAATGCATTATGTATATATAGTTTCACTTGCTATTTGTAGTGTAGGGGCTATAATAACTGCAATTAGACTTATAAAGAAAAAAAGATCTATAGAAACTGAATTAGAAAAAGGTTAAAAATAAAAGGCTGTTCTTTTTATATAAGAACAGCCTTTTATTAAATTAAACTAATATTAAAAGACTCAATAATTTGTTTAACTATTAAATCTGCTAAGTCGTCAGGGGGTATATCTTTGCCGTTTTTAATCCACTGACTTAAAATACTTATAAAAATACCAGATTGAAGGGAAATAAAATAATCCCAATGATTTTTAATCGCAATATTTTTAGGGCAAATGAGAGGTTCAAAAGCATCGACTATTTTAATAGCAGAAGAATTAATAATATCTAATTTATTAGCCTTTAGTAATAGTTCCATAATATCTGAATTTATATACCAAAACCTCAAAAGGGGCTTTATAAATAACGTTTTATCAGAAACATCATTTTCATTATAATAATCTACAATATATTTATATAAATTATCAAAAGTTTCATCACACTTCATTCTCAAAACATCGTCAATAGAATCGAAATTTCTATAAAAAGTAGTTCTACCAATTTTTGCTTTTTCAACTATTTCTGTAACTTTAATATTTTCATAATTTTTTTCATTCATAAGCTGTGCTAATGCTTCATAAATCCATTGGCTAGATTGAATTGAGCGCTTATCGTTTTTGATATGATACATATTAACACCTCCTGTTTCACATCTTTTTACATTATTGATTTATTATACTAAAAATTATATACTTACATAGTATATGATACAAGTGTATCGTAAAAATATAGATTGTGTCAATTGGAGGTGAAACTATGAACAAAAAATACATTGAATTTTCTGATGTGAAAAAGGTATATAAAATGGGGGAAGTAGAAATTAAGGCCCTTGATGGAGTTGATTTCTCAATAGATAAAGGAGAATTTGTTATAGTTGTAGGGGCTAGTGGTGCAGGTAAAAGTACAATACTTAATATACTAGGAGGAATGGATAGTCCAACTAGTGGTAGTGTATATGTAGACGGAAATAAAGTAAGTTCATACAACAAAAAACAATTAATTTCATATAGAAGAGATGATATTGGATTTGTATTTCAGTTTTATAACTTAGTACAAAATCTTACTGCCATTGAAAATATAGAACTAGCAACTCAAATATGTAAAGAGCCACTTAGTCCACAAGAAATAATAGAAGCAGTAGGGCTAGACAAAAGAAGAAACAATTTCCCTGCACAATTATCAGGTGGAGAGCAACAAAGGATAGCTATAGCTCGTGCACTTGCTAAAAATCCAAAGTTACTTTTATGCGATGAGCCAACTGGAGCACTTGATTACAACACAGGTAAAGCTATACTAAAACTTCTACAAGACACTAGTAGAAATATGAATATGACAACAGTAGTTATAACTCACAATATGGCAATAGCTCCAATGGGAGATAAAGTAATAACTGTTAAAAATGGTAAGGTAGATAAAATTATTAAAAACGACAACCCAATTCCTGTAGAAAGGATTGAGTGGTAATATGAAAAATATATTAATAAAGGATGCATTTGTAGAAATAAAAAAATCATTTGGAAGGTTTATGTCTATATTTGCAATTATTATTCTTGGAGTTGCTTTTTTCGCTGGAATAAAAATATCTGCACCAAATATGAATATAACTGCAGATAAATATTATGATGATTATAACCTAATGGACATAAATATTATGTCAACATTAGGACTTACAGATGACGATGTAGATGAGATATCAAAAATCTCAGGGGTAGATGGAATATATCCTACGTATTCCAAGGAAGTACTTCTTAGAAAAGATGGAACAGAGAGAGTTTTAAAGGTACATGGACTACCTTTAGATAAGTTAAATGGCAATGACAAAAACTATATGAATAGACCTAGACTTATTGAAGGAAGACTTCCACAAAAATCTGGAGAATGTGTTATAGAAAATTCAAAGTTAAAAAGCCTTGGTATATCCATAGGTTCAAAAATAAAGTTGTATTCAGGAACTGAGGATCCATTAAGTGATTCTATAAAAAACAGTGAATATACTGTAGTTGGATTGGTTGAAAGTCCATACTATGTATCACATGAAAAAGGAAGTAGTTCTATAGGTGATGGAAAGCTTAGTAGCTATATTATGATACCTGAAGAAGACTTCGCAATGGATGTATATACTGAGATTTATTTAACTGTAGATACTGCCAAAGGTCTTATGTCTTATGATGAAGAATACGAAGATAAGATAAAAGTAGTAGTGGATAAATTAGAAGACATGGGGCTTGATAGAGCAGATATAAGATATAAGGTCGTAATGACTGAGGCTAGGACTAAATTAGATGATGCAAAAAAAGAATATCAGAAAGAGAAAACAAAAGCTGAAAATGAGCTAAAAGATGCAGCAAATAAAATAGAAAAGTCAAAAATAACTTTGGCTAATGGTGAAAAAGAATTAAACCAAAAAGAAAAAGAGTTTTATAGCCAAATTGCTACATCAGAAAGCCAATTAAAAGCTGGTGAGCAAGAATTAATTAATGGTGAAAAAGAACTTAATACCCAGTATGAGGCTTTTTTACAAAATAAGAAAAATGCAGAAATTGAGTTTGCAAAAGCTGATGACCAAATAAAAAATGGTGAAACTCAACTAAAAGATCTTCAAGGGTTAATAGCTAATATAAAAGCTACTTTAGAAGATGAAAATACACCAAAGGATCAAATAGCAATATTAGAAACTCAATTAAAATCTTTACAAGAACAATACAATACTAGTAAATCTAAGCTAGAAGCATCTAAAATTGAGCTAGAAAATAACAAAACTGCATTAATACAAGGTGAAGCTAAGTTAGAAGCTAGTAAAAAAGAAATTGAAAAATCTAAAAAAGAATTAGAAGTTAATAAAAGGCAATTAGAGTCTGGGAAAATAGAAGCTATTGCTCAATTTAAAAAAGCGAGAGCAGATATAAAAGATGGTAAGGCTAAGTTACAAGATGGAATAAAGGAATATGAAGAAGGAAAAGCAAAGGCTGATAAAGAGTTTGCAAAGGCTGAGGTCAAAATAGACGATGCTGAAGAAAAGATAAAAGAAATAAAAGAGCCAAAGTGGTATGTTCTCGATAGAAATGCAAACTACGGTTTTGTAGATTATGGATCATCTGCTAAGAGTATAGATGCTATATCAAAGGTGTTCCCTATATTCTTCTTCCTAGTTGCAGCTTTAATATGTTTAACTACTATGACTAGAATGGTAGATGAACAAAGGGTAAATATAGGAACAATGAAGGCATTAGGGTATGGTGAAGGTTCTATAATGTTTAAGTATTTATTTTATGCTGCCACTGCAAGTATATTAGGTAGTATAGTTGGTGTATCTATAGGATTTACGCTATTCCCAACTATAATATTTGATGCATATACAAGTATGACATATAGCCTACCACCTCTTGTTAAGACATTTAATGTTGGGTATTTTGTTATGGCGACTTTGGTTGCTGTATTAACAACAACACTTGCTGTGTTTTTTGCTTGTCATAAGGAATTAAAAGAAGTTCCTGCAGCACTTATGAGACCTAAGGCGCCAAAAGAAGGTAAAAGAATATTACTTGAAAGAATTCCTTTTATTTGGAACAACTTGAACTTTATACAAAAGGTAACCTCAAGAAATATATTTAGATATAAAAAGCGTTTCTTAATGACTGTTATAGGTATTTCAGGTTGTACTGCATTACTTGTTACTGGATTTGGACTTAGAGATTCAATTAGTGCAATTGTTCAAAAACAATATGGTGAAGTATTTGTATACAATGGAATACTTAATTACAAGTCAGAAATTAGTTTTAATGAGGAAAACAAAGCAGTAAATAAAATATCTAAAGACGATAGAATTACTGACTACAAGAACATAAAAACAGTAAGTGTAGATGCTTTTAATAAAAATGTTAAGAAGTCAGTTACAGTATTTGTTCCAGAAAATCTTGACAACCTAAATGATTTTATAAGTTTAAAAAGCCGTACAAGTGGTGAAAAATTCAGCTTAAATGATGATGGTGTTATTGTAAACGAAAAATTAGCTAAGATGCTAGATGTTAAAATAGGAGATACAATATATTTAGATAACGAGGACGACGAAAAGTTTCCTGTTAAAATAAACGGCATTGTAGAAAACTACGTTGGCCAGTATGTATATATGACTCCAAAATACTATAAAAGCGTATATGATGAAGATATTAAATATAATCAAATGCTAATTAAGATAAAGGATACTTCATCTAAATCTGAAGATAAATTGGCTAAGGATTTAATGAAAATTAGCAATATAAGTGCTGTTAGTTTTAATACTAAGGCTAAGGGTAGCTTTGAAACTATGATATCTAACTTAAATCAAGTAATTTTACTTATAATAGTTTCTGCTGGTGCTCTTGCATTTGTAGTTTTATACAATCTAACTAATGTAAATATAAGTGAAAGAATTAGAGAGATAGCTACAATAAAGGTATTAGGTTTTTATGACAATGAAGTTTCTTCGTATGTATTTAGAGAAAACTTTATACTTACATTGATAGGTGCTTTAGCAGGATTAGGACTTGGAGTATTACTACACAGTTTTATTATGGTAACAGTAGAACCTGACAATATTATGTTTGGAAGAAATATAGAACTTATGAGTTTTGTATATTCTGCAATTCTTACTATTGTATTTGCTGTTATGGTAAATATATTTATGTATTATAAACTTAAAAAGATTCATATGGTAGAATCATTAAAATCTGTAGATTAATTATAGGCTCTGGACCCTTTGGGACCAGAGCTTTTCTATTAGTTATATATATAAATAAATTAGACGTAATGATATAATGAATTTGTAGAAATATGAAATGAAAAGACTTTTATAAAGGAGAATATAAATGAAGTCTACAACTATGATAAATCTTTTGGATGATTTTAATATGCATAATATTATTGCAATAAGGAAATTTCAACCTGAAAATATAATTTTTATATATGAAGATACAAAGGAAAATAACGAAATTTATAATGATATTAGAACATTTATATTAGAAAAAAATAAAACTACTAATATTAAAGGAGTATCTTTTAAAAAGTTCAATAATTTAGAAATTGAAGATTGGATAATTAACAATACAGAGAAAGAAACTATTATAAATATTTCTGGAGGAAATAAATTTAAAAGCTTATTGTTATACCAAATTGCTCAAAAATATAATTTAAAGACAATATTTGTAGATTTAGAATCAGAAAAAATGTATGAATTGGATAAGAATAATATAAAAGAATTAATTAAAGAAGAATTCATATTAAAAATAGACGGTTATATCGAGAGTAGGGGAGGAGAGATAATAACAGAATCTACTAGTATTTATAGTAATGAAAATATAAAAGAGATATTAGAATTTTTTATGGAAAATTATCAAATGTGGTGTAGCGTAAAGAAAATACTTAAAAATCAAGAACATGTAAAAAAGACAAATTATATGATGCCACAAGAAATTATCATTAGAACTAATAGTATAGACTTTAAGCAAAAAAATGATATTATGAAACTGATGTATAAATTAAAAGAATTAGAACACATAAATATGAAATGGATAAATAACCAAGAACTTTTTATTAAGTTTAAAGATAGTTATATTAAAAATTTCATTTTTACTACGGGTTCATGGTTAGAAGCAATAACTTATAAAGTTATAAAAGAAATAAGGGATATTAGTGATGTAAAGGCAGGAGTAATGTTTTTATGGGATAGGAATGTACATATAGTAAGAAATGAACTAGATGTATTAGCGAGTTTTGATGGATATTTATTGTGTATATCATGTAAGGATACAAATAGATATGATGAGAGCACATTAAATGAGTTACAAGTATATTCGGAACAGTTAGCAGGTAACAATGTAAAAAAATTATTAATATCAACTCAATTACCTTTAAAACATACAATTCTAGAAAGAGCAGATGAAATGAATATTAAAATAATAGTATTCGATGGAAATATAGAGAAGTTTAAAAATGAATTATATGTAACAATACAAAAACTTAGAAATGAGAATGTGGATTTGGCATAGACATATATTAAATTCAGAGATATTAATAAATTAATGTAAGAGATAAAGGAAATAAGGGGTGTATTATAAAATATATAATATATGGTAACAATCGTAAGATAATTTTAAGCAACAGACCTGGCTTTCAAGGTCGTTGGCGACATGAGCGTAGCGAATTTTTTAAAAAGGGGTTGATGCAAATGGCAGTAGAAGAAGTAAAGAGATATTTTAGTGAAAAACAAATAGATAGAGATATTATGTTTTTAGACGAAAGTAGTGCAACAGTTGCACTAGCAGCTAAAGCAATTGGAGTAAAAGAAGAACAAATTGCAAAAACTTTAGCATTTAACTTAAAAGGGGAAAGCATAGTGATAGTTACCTGTGGAACAGCAAAAATAGACAACAAAAAATTTAAAGAGCAGTTTGAATGTAAAGCAAAGATGATGTCTTTTGAAGAGACATTAGAAAAGACAAATCATCCTGTTGGAGGAGTATGTCCCTTTGGATTACCATCTGATGTTTTAATATATATAGATAAAAGCTTAGAAAACTTTGATGTTGTTTATCCTGCTGCAGGTGGAACAAATACAGCTGTTAAAGTTACACCTGATGAAATGGTTAATTGGACAGGCGCACAGTGGGTAGATGTATGTAAATTTTAAAAAATGGACCTTTTTTAGTTAAATATAACTAAAAAAGGTCCATTTTTTATTTCTCGAAAATTGTACAATATTACAAGAATATAACTATAATACAAAAAAATCAAAAAATTATGGAAATTATTCAGTAAAAAAGTTGGATTTATGCCATAGAAAAACAGACAATTCTGTTAATATTAATATAACATTAAAACCCCTGTAACGTAGTTGATGTTAATAGTATTTTGAAGGCATTAATGAAGTAAATGATCATATATAGTTGGATGTAAAAAATTCAGACTATTTTAAAATATGAAAAAATTATAAATAGATTTATAATATCTATTACCTTGAAATAGGTATTATAAATTTCATTTAAAACAAATTTAAAAATTAATGAAGGGGGTTTTGTTTTTGTCAGAAATGTCAACATCAACTAATGCAGCTGCAATAGCAGCAAAAAAGAAGTTATCATCTCAGTTTTTTAAGAAGGGGATTGCAATTGCACTATTTTCAGGAGTAGCCTATGGATTTTATTCAGCATTTTTAACATTAGGTATGACCAAGGGTGTCTGGGGGGATTGGTATGGTGCAAATACTGCAGGGTTATCAGCCTTTGTAATTACCTTTGTAATAGCTGCAATAGGAAGTGCAGTAAATGATACTTGTAGTGCTGTTTGGGCTATGGCATATGCAGGGTATAAAGGTAAGTTTGGAGATTTTTTTAGATGTATTAACACTACTCCAGGTCGTGTAATGATTGTAGCAGCTTTAATAGGAGGTCCTATTTCTAGTACTGCTTATGTTGTTGGACTTCAAATGGCTGGCTCAATTGTTATTCCTATTACAGCCTTATGTCCAGCTATTGGTGCTATCTTAGGAAAAGTTTTATTTAAACAAGAATTAAACAAGCGTATGATGTTAGGTATTGCTATTTGTGTTATTGCAAGCTTTATGATAGGTAGCACAAGTATTAGCGGAGATGCACAAGAAGGAGCATTTTTAGGAGTTTGTATAGCTTTTATTGCTGCTCTTGGTTGGGGATTTGAAGGTTGTGTAGCTGGTTATGGTACATCTATGATAGACTCAGAAATTGGTATTACTATTCGCCAGGCAACATCAGGTCTTTCAAATTTAATTATATTACTACCTATCTTTGGGCTTATAGCAGGGGATGTAGGTCTTTCAACTAGCCTTGCATTAAAAGCATTTACAAGTGGGCCTGCTATGATTTGGTTTGCTATAAGTGGTCTTTGTGCATTTGTTTCATATATGTTCTGGTATAAAGGAAATAGTATGTGTGGTGCTGCTTTAGGGATGGCTTGTAATGGAACATACTCATTCTGGGGACCATTTTGCTGTTGGTTAGTACTTGGAGTATTCTATGGAATAGAAGGTTGGTCAATACCACTTATAGCTTGGGTTGCTGCTGTACTTATGATGTTTGGTATATTAGTAATCTCAATGAATCCTTTAAACTTATTCAAAAAGGAGGAGAATTAATATGAAACCTCTTAACTATGCAATTTTAAAGCATTTTACAAAAGTTAAAGACGCTTGTGCACAAGACGTTATAGAAGAACTAAAAGGGGAATATGGAAATTTCAAAGCATTAAATAAAAAAGATGTAATTACTGCATTAATGACAGCTGAAGCTAATGGACTTCTTGAAGAATCTAGATTTATGATGACAGATACTGGTGAATTGTTAGTCTATTATCGTGCTCACGAGGAAGGGGCAGCTACAATTAACAAGTATATTAAGGATTAATTACCTCAAATAAGGAAGGGGGAAATTTGATGAGGTATTATGGAGAAGAAGCACTAGGTCTTGTTGAAACAGTAGGTATGGTTCCTGCAATTGAAGCAGCAGATAAAATGCTAAAGGCTGCTGATGTTGAACTAGTAGCTTATGAAAATATAGGTTCTACACTAGTTACTATTATGGTAAAGGGAGATGTTGCTGCAGTAAAGGTATCTGTAGAAGCAGGTTCAGCAGCAGCGGCGGCAATAGGTAAACTAACAGCACAAAATGTTATGCCAAGACCTATTAGACCTATTGGGGACATAGTATCTATATACGATATTGATAAATAAAAGTAATAAGAATAGAGGAGTTAGATATGAGCACATACAGAGCTTTAGGTTTAGTAGAAACCTTTGGAATAGTATTTGTTTTACAGGCTGCGGATGCAATGTGTAAGGCAGCAGATGTTGAATTAGTTGGTTTTGAAAACGTAGCTTCTGGATATATTTCTGTTTTGGTTCGTGGAGATGTAGGAGCATGTGAAGCGGCTGTGGAGGCAGGGATAAGAGCTGTAGAAGAAATGGGTAGTGAAGTTTATAGTTCTGTTGTTATTGCAAGTCCGCATCAAAACGTTGAAAAAATTATTTCTCGTTATTCAATGGAGACTTTAAATCCATAAAAATTACTATGAAAATATATTTAATACAAGAAAGGGAGAGAGGTAAATGAACATTATTGATAATGATTTGCTCTCCATCCAAGAGGCTAGAATTCTCATGGAAAATGCAAGTGAAGCACAAAAATCTCTATCAACTTTCTCCCAAGAAAAATTAGATGAGATAGTTGAGCGTATGGCAGAAGAAGTTGGAAAGCACTCTTGTGAACTTGCTATTATGTCCCGTGATGAAACTGATTATGGAAAATGGCAAGACAAATATATAAAAAATAGATTTGCCTGTGAATACATACCAAGCAGCTTAAGGGGAATGCGCTGTGTAGGTATTATTAAAGAAGATAAAGATAATAAAACAATGGATGTAGGAGTACCAGTAGGAGTAATTGTTGCACTAAGTCCTGCTACTAGTCCTGTTTCTACAACAATTTACAAAGCATTAATTGCCATTAAGTCAGGAAATGCAATTATTTTTTCACCACATCCTAGAGCTAAAAAGACAATAGGCAAAGTACTAGATATTATAATACGTGCTGCTGAAGGATATGGATTGCCAGTAGGAGCTATTTCATACTTACATACTGTAACACCATCTGGAACAATTGAGTTAATGAATCATAAAGAAACATCTCTCATTATGAATACTGGTGTACCAGCAATGCTTAAAGAAGCATATAAATCTGGAAATCCTGTAATTTATGGAGGTAATGGTAACGGCCCAGCATTTATTGAACGTAGCGCTGATATAAAGAAGGCAGTTAGAGATATTGTCTTTAGTAAGACATTTGATAATGGAATTGTATCAGCTGCAGAACAATCTATTGTAGTAGATAGCTGTATTGCAGCTGAGGTTAAACAAGAGATGAAAAAAAATGGTTCATATTTTATGACAGAAGAAGAGTCAAAAAAACTTGGCTTATTATTTTTTCAATTAGATGGAAGTATGGATTCTGAAATGGTAGGTAAATCTGCATTAGAACTTGCAAAAAGGGCAGGGTTTTCTGTTCCAAATGACACATTGTTATTAATTTCTGAACAGAAGTATGTTACTGAGAATAATCCTTATTCAAAGGAAAAGCTTGCTCCTGTTTTAGCTTATTACATAGAAGACGATTGGATGAATGCCTGTGAAAAGTGTATAGAGTTACTATTAAGTGAGAGAAACGGACACACCCTTGTTATTCACTCTAAAAATGAAGATGTCATTCGCCAATTTGCATTAAAAAAACCTGTAGGTAGAGTGCTTGTTAATACACCTGCTTCATTTGGTAGTATGGGGGTAACAACAAATTTATTTCCTGCATTAACTCTTGGAAGTGGGTCCGCTGGAAAAGGAATGACTTCTGATAATGTTTCACCTATGAATCTAATTTACATTCGTAAAGTTGGGTATGGTGTTAAAGATATTGAAGAAGTATCAAATATTACTTTGCCAGAAGAGAAACCATCTATGAGCTTGATGTCAAAATCCAACAATTACGATAAAGATGAAATTAAAGTTCTTCAATGTATTTTGGAAAAAATTATAAAGGAAATAAAATAATTAGATAAATGTACAAAAGATAAGAACGAATTGGGGGGAGCATTTTGGATATTCGTGAGTTTTCAAATAAATTTGCAGAAGCTACTAAAAATATGTCCGCACAAGAAAAAGCATCTTTAATGAAAATTTTTGAAGGTATTTCAAAGGAAATCATAAAAGATGATAATAAAGTACACCAAGACGTAAAACAAGATGTGAAACAAGAGGGAATTCCAAATGGAATGACTGAACGTCTAAAAAAGCTAAAAGAAACTTATTTAAAGTGGAAGCCTACTATAACAACATATCGTGCACGTGCTATTACTAAAATTGCCAAAGAAAATCCAGGTATGCCTAAAATTTTATTAAGAGCTAAATGTTTCCGTTATTGTTGTGAAACTGCACCTTTAGTAATTCAAGATGATGAATTAATTGTAGGAGCTCCTTGTGGTGCACCTCGTGCTGGTGCCTTTTCACCTGATATAGCATGGAGATGGATGGAACAAGAACTTGATACAATTGGCACTCGTCCTCAAGATCCATTTTATATTTCAGAAGAAGATAAGAAGTACATGCGTGAAGAACTTTTCCCATTTTGGAAAGGTAAATCTGTAGATGAATATTGTGAAGATCAATATCGGGAAGCTGGAGTTTGGGAGATTTCAGGTGAATCATTTGTTTCAGATTGTTCATATCATGCATTAAATGGTGGAGGAGACTCTAACCCTGGATACGATGTAATTTTAATGAAAAAAGGTATGATAGATATTCAAAATGAAGCAAAAGAACACTTATCTAAATTAACCTATGAAAATCCTGAAGATATTGAAAAAATTTATTTCTATAAATCTGTTATTGAAACTACTGAAGGAGTTATGATTTATGCTAAGAGATTGTCTGATTATGCTTTTGAATTAGCGCAAAAAGAGACAAATCCTAAGCGTAAAGCAGAACTACAAAAGATTTCTGAAGTAAACAAAAGAGTTCCTGCACATAAGCCTAGTAATTTCTGGGAAGCAATTCAAGCAGTTTGGACTGTAGAATCTTTATTAGTAGTTGAAGAAAATCAAACAGGTATGTCAATAGGACGTGTAGATCAATACATGTATCCGTTTTATAAAGCTGATATAGAAAGTGGTCGTATGTCTGAGTATGAAGCATTTGAGTTATCTGGTTGTATGTTAATAAAAATGTCAGAGCTGATGTGGGTTACTAGTGAAGGTGGTTCTAAATTCTTTGCAGGATATCAACCATTTGTTAATATGTGTGTTGGTGGTGTTACTCGTGAAGGCTTAGATGCTACAAATGATTTAACTTATTTATTAATGGATGCAGTTCGCCATGTTAAGATTTATCAACCATCTTTAGCTACACGTATTCATAGTAAGTCACCTAAAAAGTACTTAAAGAAAATAGTTGAGGTTATTCGTTCTGGTATGGGATTCCCAGCATGTCATTTTGATGATGCTCATATTAAAATGATGTTAGCCAAGGGAGTTTCTATAGAAGATGCTCGTGATTACTGTTTAATGGGTTGTGTTGAACCACAAAAATCTGGCCGTTTATATCAATGGACTTCAACAGCTTATACACAGTGGCCTATTTGTATTGAGTTAGTTTTAAACAATGGGACTCCACTATGGTACGGCAAGCAAGTTTGTCCTGATATGGGAGATTTAAATAGTTTTAAAACCTATGAGGACTTTGAAAACGCTGTCAAAGAACAAATTAAGTATATTACTCAGTTAAGTAGTGTAGCAACAGTTATATCTCAACGTGTTCATAAAGATTTAGCTCCAAAGCCATTAATGTCTATTATGTATGAAGGTTGTATGGAAAATGCCAAGGATGTTTCTTCTGGTGGAGCAATGTACAATTTTGGACCTGGAGTTGTATGGTCTGGTTTAGCTACATATGTAGATGCTATGGCTGCTATTAAAAAGCTTGTATATGATGAAAAGAAATATACATTAAGTCAGTTAAACGAGGCTTTAAAGGTTGATTTTGCTGGTTATGAACAAATGAGAAATGACTGCCTAAAAGCACCTAAGTACGGTAATGACGATGATTATGCGGATTTAATTGCTGCTGATTTAATTAACTTTACTGAAATGGAACATCGTAAGTACAAGACTTTATACTCTGTACTTAGCCATGGAACATTGTCTATTTCTAATAATACTCCTTTTGGTCAATTAACTGGTGCATCTGCTAATGGACGTAAAGCTTGGATGCCATTATCAGATGGAATAAGCCCTACACAAGGAGCAGACTTTAAAGGGCCTACTGCAATTATAAAATCTGTTTCTAAAATGTCTTGTGACAATATGAATATAGGTATGGTTCACAACTTTAAGCTTATGTCAGGTTTATTAGATACTCCAGAGGGAGAAGAAGGTATTATTACACTACTTCGTACTGCATGTATGCTTGGTAATGGGGAAATGCAGTTTAATTATTTAGACAATAACACATTACTAGAAGCACAAAAACATCCAGAACAGTATCGTGATTTAATAGTTCGTGTTGCAGGTTATAGTGCATTCTTTGTAGAGCTTTGCAAGGATGTTCAAGATGAGATAATAAGTAGAACTATGATTACTCATTTTTAATTAAGATAGATTGGGAAATTAAATGTAATTTATCCAGAAGCTAAGAACTTTAAAGCTTTTGGATAGACTACATATCTAAATATCCAAATGAATCAAATAGGAGACTAGGGATATGAGCAATAAGAGAGGGGCAATAATCGAAAGAAAGGCGTTTATATTTAATATACAAAAATACAATATGTATGATGGGCCAGGAGTAAGAACATTAGTATTCTTCAAAGGTTGTCCACTACGTTGTAAGTGGTGTTCTAATCCTGAAGGATTAGAGAAAAAATACCAAGTTATGTTTAAAAGTGGATCATGTACTGATTGCGGTGCTTGTGTATCTGTTTGTCCTGTTGGAATTCATACTATTACTAAGGAAAATAAACATGTAGTAAATAATAGTATTGATTGTCTAGGCTGCAATAAGTGTAAGAATGTTTGTACTGAAGCTGCACTATCAATTGTAGGAGAGGTAAAAACTATTTCTGAACTTTTGGAAATTATAGAAGAAGATAGAGATTTTTATGAAATTTCAGGAGGCGGTGTTACTTTAGGTGGTGGTGAAGTAACAATGCAGTCAGAATTTGCAGCCAACTTACTTATGGCTTGTAAACAAGAGGGAATAAATACAGCTATTGAAACATGTGGCTACTCAAAGCTTGAATCTATACTTAAGGTAGCTGAATTCACCGATTTATTTTTATATGATTTAAAACATATAGATTCAGAAAAACATTATCAACTAACAGGTGTTCGTAATGAAAGAATATTAGAAAACCTAAAAGAACTACTTCGTCGTAGGCATAATGTAAAAATAAGGATGCCTTTATTAAAAGGGGTAAATGATAGTCAAGATGAGATAAAAAGGGTAATTAATTTTTTAATGCCTTATCGTGATTACAAAAATTTTAAGGGAATAGACTTACTTCCTTATCACAAATTAGGTGTAAATAAGTATAAACAGTTAGGTATTAAATATCAAATAGATGGAGATCCAAAATTAAGCAATGAAGATTTGGATCTTATTGAAAGTTGGATTAAGGAATATGATTTTCCGGTTTCAGTTATAAAACATTAAAATATGTATACATATTGAAAATAGATTGAGAGGTAACTTTTATGAAGGCTGTTGGTGAAAAATCTATACAACGTGTCATAGAAGAATCAGTACCTGGAAAGCAGGTTACAATAGCTCATGTTATTGCATCTCCAATGCAAGATATATACGAACGCTTGGGAATAGATGACAAAGGAGCAATTGGAATTTTGACAATAACACCATATGAAACAGCTATTATTGCAGCTGATGTTGCAACAAAGGCGGCAGATGTTGAAATTGGTTTTTTAGATAGATTTACTGGATCTTTGATTATTACTGGGGATGTACAATCTGTTGAAACAGCACTTAGTGCAGTAAATGATACACTTAAAAATCTGCTAGATTTTACAGTAGCTCCTATTACGAGAACATGAGAAAGAAGAGAATAATGGTAATTGGACCTACAAAGTGCGGAAAGACTACCCTAGTCAATGTATTAAATGATTATAATGGTCCACTTAGAAAAACACAGGATATTATATATGGAAAAAACACTATAGATGTTCCAGGTTCATATATTGAAAATACATGGATGTACAAACATTTAATTGCACTTTCTCAAGATGCATCATATGTCTTAATATTAATAGATCAATCAAGACATGAAAATGTTTATTCTCCTGGATTTGCAAAGTCTTTTAATTGTCCTGTAATTGGAGTAATAACTAAAGCTGATTTAATGATAGAAAATGAGGAGTTATGTTATAAGCAGTTAAAGCAAATAGGTGCAGTAGAACCTTATTATAAAATAAGTGTTTTAAATGAAATAGGCATTAAAGAATTAAAAGAATACTTGTTTTCAAAACAAGAAAGGTAAAGGGGGATTAATATGAAGTTCATAACCGAAGAATATTTACGGGACTTATTTAGAAAAGAACCTTTTACTAATTATGAGATAAAAGATGGAGAAAGACTTACCCCAGGAGCACGTGAATTTTTACGAGATCGCGATATAAGTATGTTTGATCAAAGAAACCAGTGTAGGGAAAAAAAGACAATAAATAATTGGAAAAAGAAAAAGTTTCAAAGTAAGGTTAAATCAATAGAGGCAATATTTCTTACTACTGCACAAGAGCTTTTAAGTAGAGATGTTTTTTTAGCTCAAAGTGTTATAAATTTAGGTAAGGAATTTTCAAGTATTAAAAACACTGTAGAAGAAAGTAGTATTATAAAAAATCTTCAATTTAAAGAATGTACAGGAATAAAGGAAGCTAATTTATCTGATGATTTAGATGATTGTTTTGAAATTACAGAGTTTCACATACAATTGGAAAATGGTAGAGATATAATTATTTTGCATAGATTACGTTGTGCTCTTAGAGAACTAGAACCACTTATTTTAGAATTATTAGACAGTAATGATAGTGAAAGTGAATTTTGTAAACACACAATGGGTAAGGTTAATCAAAATATTAATATCCTGTCCCAAATAATTTGTTCTGTTCTGGGAGGTAAGAAATGTCAGAGAAGGTTTTAACATATGAATACTGTGATCAGCTTGTCAAAGACTTTGAAAAAGTAGTTAAACAGCCAATTGTAAGTAAATCTTCAGTTTACTATACTGGAGTAGATTTAGGTACAGCATGTGTTGTTTTAGCAGTTTTGGATGAAAATTATAAGCCAGTTGCAGGAACTTACAGATATGCTGATGTAGTTCGCGATGGAATGGTAGTGGATTATATTGGTGCAATAAAAATTGTTAGAGAGCTAAAAAAAGAACTTGAAGAAAAATTAAACACAGAATTAATTTATGCAGCTGCAGCAATACCACCAGGAACAGATACTTTGGATTCAGGAGCAGTTAAAAATGTAGTCCAAGCTGCTGGATTTGAAATAACAAATATTCTTGATGAACCTACAGCAGCTAATAAGGTTCTTAATATTCAAAATGGAGCAGTTGTAGATATAGGTGGTGGAACAACTGGAATTTCAATATTAAAGGATGGTAAGGTTGTTTATATTGCCGATGAGCCAACTGGAGGAACTCATTTTTCATTAGTTGTTTCTGGTTCATATAAAATGCCATTTAATGAAGCTGAATTATACAAAAGGGATTCCAAAAATCATAGAGAATTAATAACGGTATTAAAGCCTGTAGTTGAAAAAGTAGCATATATTATAAATCAACATATTAAAGATTATGATGTTGAACAGATATCTTTGGTAGGTGGAACTTGTTGCCTAACAGGTATTGAAGATATTATAGAAAAAAAGACAGGAATTTTTACTCATAAACCTAAAAATCCTATGTTTGTAACTCCTTTAGGAATAGCACTTAGCTGTACTCAAGAAATTATAGAATAGGGGATAAGTTATTATGGAATTTAGAATTATTAAATCTCCATCAAAAGGAACCATTGATATTCTTATGAAGCGATTAGGTACAGGGGTTAAGGATGATTTAAGTTGTATTGATGCAATAGGTTTGGTTCAAGGTAGAATGATAGATATGATTTGCGCAGCTGATATTGCAGAAAAGGCTGTTGGTGTTAATGTATCGGATATTAAGGGAAGTTGTCCACAAAACATGATAATGATAGCAATATTTGGGGACACGGCTTCTGTAGAGTCAGCTATTTCAGAGATAAAATGCAATTTTGATAAGGAGAAAAATGAATGTTAGCTGCAAAATTAATTGATAATGTATGGGCAACTAGAAAGGCAGATTCCCTAAATGGATTAAAGTTTATGTTAGCAGAAGTAATTGGAGGCAAGGATAGCGGTCAGAGATTAATAGTTATAGATATTATTGGTGCAGGTATTGGAGATAGAGTTATTGTATGTACGGGTTCAGCAGCTCGTAAAATGTTAGGTAATGATAATATTCCAGTTGATGCAGCTGTTGTAGGACTTATTGATGAAGATTGCAATTTTGGATAAATTCAGGGGGTATAATAATGAATCTTCTTGAGATGGTAAAAGAAGCCGGAATTGTTGGTGCAGGAGGAGCTGGATTTCCAACTCATGTAAAACTTGCATCAAAGGCTGAATACATACTTTTAAATGGAGCTGAATGTGAACCCCTATTAAGGGTAGACCAGCAGCTTATGGAGTTTTTTCCAGATGAAATTATAAAGGGCTTTGAATCAGCTGGAAAATTCGTTGGAGCAAATAAAGCAATTATAGGTATAAAAGGAAAGCATAAAAAAGTAGTTTCTATACTTCGAGATAGAATAAAAGAACTTCAAGTAGATGATTTTGTTGAAGTTAAAGAGTTACCAGATATATACCCAGCTGGTGATGAACAAGTATTAGTTTATGAACTAACAGGAAGAGTTGTTCCAGAAGTCGGTATACCAATTCAAGTTGGATGTGTAGTACTAAATTCAGAGACTGCATTAAATATATATTATGCATCTTATAATGAGTCAGTTACACAAAAGTATATAACAGTAGCAGGAGATGTTCCTAATAGTTTAACTGTAAAGGTTCCTGTAGGTACACCTATTATAGATGTATTAAAGTTAAGTGGTATAGATAATTTTGATAATTATTCAGTTATTGATGGAGGACCTATGATGGGGCCTGTTATGAATAACTTAGATGGATATATTACTAAAAAAAATAAGGGATTTGTAATCCTTAAAAAAGATCATCATTTAATAAGAAAGAAATCTATTACTTCAGATCAAGCTAGAAGAGTTAATAAATCTTCTTGTGAACAGTGTCGTATGTGTACGGATATGTGTCCTCGCTATCTTCTAGGCCATGAAGTACAACCTCACAAAATGATGAATGCACTAAACTATAAATTAGAAGATTTAGAGGGACAAAAAAGTTCACAGCTTTGTTGTCAGTGTAATTTATGTGAATTGTTTTCATGCCAGGCAGGACTTCATCCTAAGTTTGCAAATTTACATTTCAAAGATAAATTGGCAGAACAAAACATAAAATATACACCTAAAAAATCAGAATTTACAACTCGCAAAAGTAGAGAGTATAGATTGGTTCCAAGTAAACGTCTTGTAGCTAGATTGGGATTGTATAACTTTGATAGACCTGCCCCTATAAATGAAGTAGAATTAAAACCAGAATTTGTACATGTATCAACAAGACAACATGTAGGAGCACCTGCAATTCCAAATGTTTATGTTGGTGATTATGTTGAGGCAGGACAAAAAATAGGTGAAATTCCTGATGGAAGTTTGGGGGCCACTATACATACAAGTATTTCTGGAACTGTAGTTGAAGTTGAAAAGGATTTCATTGTAATAAAGGGGGATTAATATGGCAAATGCAATAGGGATGGTGGAATTTACAAGTATTGCACGTGGAATATATGCAGCAGACCAAATGGTAAAAGTTTCTGATGTTGAAATAGTTACAGCTGGTTCTACTTGCCCTGGAAAATACATTGCAATAGTTCATGGGGATGTTGCATCAGTTCAGGATTCAGTAAGTACTGGAGAGAGAGTAGCAGAAGAATATTTAGTTGATTCAATTATTATACCAAATGTTAGTCCTCAAGTATTCCCAGCAATTACAGGTTCTACAGCACCAGATAAAATTCAAGCATTAGGAATTATAGAGTCTTTTTCTCAAGCAACTATGATAATAGCTGCTGATGCAGTACTTAAAGCAGCAGAATTAGAGCCATTAGAACTGCGTTTAGGAAATGGGTTAGGGGGTAAATCATTTTTTACTTTCACTGGTGATGTTGCTGCAGTTCAAGCAGGAATTGAAGCAGGGATATATGTTGGAAAAGACAGTGGTTTTTTATTAAATACAGAGGTTATACCTTCACCATCTGATGTATTGATGACATCTTTACTTTAATATATAAGAACTTTTATACAAAAGAGATGTTTTAAATATTATAAGAAAGGATGTGAGAAAATGAAAAAGTTGATTTGTGCAAATGATGTTGAGACAGCTAAAAAGCAAGGGGAGAAAATAATCTATATAGACAATAATACAATTATTACACCTTCGGCAAAAGACATAGCTAGACTAGGGGGAATAGAATTTTCTACAGAAGAAAAACAAACTGAACCAACAAATACTCAGCCTACAAACTCTAGTGAAGATCAATTGGATAGCGAAATGATTTACAAGATACTAAAAGCTGTTATGGATAAAGGGCTTTTAAGTGGAATACTTGATTCAATTGCTAATCCAAAGCCATATACAGCTGAAACTGCTGGTAATGGACTTAAAGTAGTAAGAGGTAATTCTGTAAAGTTTGATGTATTTGATACTGGAAATCCAGATGCAAATGTACATTATCAAGAATTAATAAGTAAAGATGAATCTTCTATGAGTGCTGGATTTTTAACTATTGATAAGTCAAAGTTTGACTGGGAATTAACTTATGAAGAAATTGATTATGTAATTGAAGGTACTTTGACAATTACTATTGATGGTAAAACTTTAACAGCATATCCTGGTGATGTACTTTATGTTCCATCAGGCTCAAAGGTTACTTGGGGTTCTCCTGATAAAGCTAAGTTATTTTATGTTACATATCCAGCCAACTGGGCTGACTTAATAAGCTAAAGTTAGGGAGGACTAATTAATGCAAGCACTTGGGGCAATAGAAACAAGAGGACTTATTGCAGCTATAGAAAGTGCAGATGTTATGCTAAAAGCAGCAGATGTTAGTATATTAGAAAAGACATATGTTGGAGGTGGGATTGTATATATTGCTGTAACTGGTGATGTTGGTTCAGTTAAAGCAGCTGTAGAGGCAGGTGCAGAAGCAGTGAGAAGAATGGATGAAAAGCTATTGATTTCACAACATACAATTCCACGTCCACATATTGATCTAAATAGTATAATTAAAGCAACAAAGACTGAACCAGAATCAGTAATTGAAAATAATGTTTCTGTACAGGAAGATTTTAGTAATTCTTGCAATAGGTCATCTGTAGATGAAATGGTACTTGAATATGGATTAGAAAAATCTATGAAAATTATTAAAAGGCTTAAACTTTTAGAACTTAGAGCTTTAGCCTTTGAATATAATAACTTTGGAATATCAGAAAAACAAGTATCTAAGATAGGTAAAAAGTTATTAATTGAAGAGTTTATAAAGTATTACGAAAACAATAATTTGTAAAAAACATATATTAAAAAACCATAAAAACTATAAAAACTAGAATGGGGGGTTTTGATTGGGGAATATTGATCATGATTTACGTTCAGTACAAGAAGCAAGGGACCTTGCAAGATTAGGAAAGATTGCCACAAATCAACTTGCCGACTATACTGAAGAGCAAATTGATAAGATTCTATGTAATATGGTTAAAGTAGCAAAGGAAAATGCAGTTTCTTTGGCTAAAATGGCTGTAGAAGAAACTGGATTTGGAAAAATGGAAGACAAAACATACAAAAATCACATGGCTTCTGTAATACTTTATGATTCAATTAAAGATATGAAGACTATGGGGGTAATTAGGGAAGATGTTCATAACCAAGTTATAGACATTGCTGAACCTGTGGGATTGTTAATGGGTATTGTACCATCAACTAATCCAACATCAACTACTATTTTTAAAGCTATGATATCAATTAAATCACGTAATGGAATTGTATTTTCTCCACATCCATCAGCATTAAAATGTACACTTAAGGCTGTAAAATTAATGCATGATGCTGCAGTGGAAGCAGGAGCTCCTGAAAATATTATAAGCAGTATTTCTACACCAACTATACAAGGTACAAATGAATTAATGAAACATGAAGATATTGCTATGATTATTGCTACTGGAGGACCTGGAATGGTTAAGGCATCATATAGTGCAGGTAAACCTGCCTTAGGTGTTGGTGCTGGAAACTCCCCTGCTTATATTGAGAGAACTGCAAATATTGAAAAGGCAGTTAGCAATATTATGGCAAGTAAAACTTTTGACAATGGTACAATTTGTGCATCTGAGCAATCAATAATTGTTGAAGAATGCAACCGTAAAGAAGTTGTAGCTGAGCTTAAAAAGCAAGGCGGATACTTTATGACTGAAGAAGAAACTAAAAAAGTTTGCAAATTATTATTTAAGAATGGACACACAATGAATGCAAAATTTGTAGGTAGAACTCCACAGGTTATTGCAGAAGCTGCTGGAATTTCTATTCCAGAAGGAACTAAAGTTTTAATAGGAGAGCAACAAGGGGTTGGAGAACAATATCCATTATCCTACGAAAAACTTACAACAGTTCTTGCTTTTTATACAGTTAAAGATTGGCATGAAGCATGCGAACTTAGTATAAAATTACTTCAAAATGGCATAGGACACACTATGAGTCTTCATACTGAAGATAGAGATATGGTAATGAAGTTTGCCAAAAAGCCAGCATCTCGTATTTTAGTTAATACAGGTGGAGCTCAAGGTGGAACTGGAGCAAGTACTGGATTAATGCCTTCATTTACATTAGGTTGTGGTACTTGGGGAGGAAGTTCAGTTTCTGAAAATGTCAGTCCAATGCATTTAATAAATATAAAAAGAGTTGCATATGGATTAAAGGATTGTAATACATTAGCTTGTAGCGATTCATCCTTTAATTATCCTGAACTAAATATGAAAAGTGAAAAAAATTGTTTTGAAGGTAGCTCTCCTTTAAGTGGATTAAATATAGACCTTGGCGATAATGAAAAGCTTTTAAGTTTAGTTAATGAATTGGTAAAAGTTATGAAGGGAGCTAACTAAAATGGAAAATCATGAAGCTGTCTTAAAGCTTTTGATGGAAGCTATTCAAGCTAGTGTATCTTCAACAGAAAAAAAAGAAGATAGCAATGAAATTCCAGTAGGCGTTTCAAATCGTCATTTACACATTTCACAAGCAGATATGGACTGTTTATTTGGAGAAGGATACCAAATGACTAAAATGAAAGACTTATCGCAGCCTGGACAATATGCTTGTAAAGAAACATTAACAATATGTGGTCCAAAGGGTGCAATTGAAAAAGTTAGAATTCTTGGTCCTGTCCGCAGTAAAACTCAGGTAGAAGTACTAGCAGGGGATTCCTTTAAGCTTGGAATAGTATCTCCTATAAGATTATCAGGTGATTTGTATGGAACTCCTGGAATAACATTAGTTGGGCCAAAGGGTTCTGTTCAAATCAAAGAAGGTGTAGTTGTAGCACAAAGACATATTCACATGAGTTGTGAAGATGCACAAAGACTTGGAGTTAGTGACGGCCAGGTAGTATCAATCGAGGTTGTTGGAGATAGAGGTGGGATTTACAACAACGTTGCTATTCGAGCAAATGATACTTCTGTTTTGGAGTGTCATGTTGATACAGAAGAAGCAAATGCTATGAATATTAATTCATCAACAAAAATTAAAATAGTTAAATAAAATTAAAATAAAAAATAAAAATTTGGGAGGAATAGAAAATGAAATATGATGCATTAGGAATGATAGAAACAAAAGGTTTAGTTGGAGCTGTAGAAGCTGCAGATGCAATGGTTAAGGCTGCAAATGTTTACTTAGTTGGTAAAGAGCATGTTGGTGGAGGACTAGTAACTGTAATGGTAAGAGGTGATGTTGGTGCTGTTAAGGCTGCAACAGATGCTGGAGCTGCAGCTGCACAAAGAGTTGGAGAGTTAGTTTCAGTTCATGTTATACCACGTCCACATATGGAAGTTGAGACAATTTTACCTAAAATAAATAAGGCAGATTAAAATAAATTTTAATATAATAATAGAAGGGTAGATATTAATATCTACCCTTTGTTTATTTTTTGTTTTGATGTATGTACATATTTTCTATAAGCCTGAGGAGTCATATTCATTTGAGCGCAAAAAACCCTATTAAAATATGATGCATCTGAGAATCCACATTCTATTGAAATACGATAAGCAGGATAATTGGTTTTTTCTAGCAAATCACAAGCGTATTGTACTCTAAGATCAATTACATATTCTGAAAATGATATACCCATTTCCTTTTTAAAAGTGTGACTAAAATACTTAGGATTTACAAAAACTTGAGAGGACACCATTTCTAAAGTTAGCTTTTCCTTAAAATGTTCTTTTATATACTGTATTGATTCTTTCACAAATGAATTACGAGATCCTTTGTGTTCATTAATTTTTTTATTAATAAGTTCATGTGATATAATTTCAGATTTATCTTCAGATAGTAAAACTTTACGCAAAACTTGTTTAAATACAGTTGGTTTCACTGGTTTTAATATATACTCTAAAACCTTTAATGTTATTGCCTTTTGGGCATAGTGAAAATCAGATGATGCAGATAAAATAATTATAGATGTATGGGGAAGAAATTTTCTGATTTCTTCAATAGTACTCAATCCGTCTAACTCGGGAATTAGTATATCCATAATAATAATATCTGGTTTATATTCCTTGGCTAGCTTTATAGCTTGAATTCCGCTTTCACATGTTAATAACATATCTTCTTGAGTAATTTCATCTTCAATAACGGATTTTAGAAACTCTTGTTCAAGTATTTCATCTTCTACTATTAATATTATGCTCATTATAATCACCTCACAATAGGTGTAGACGGAATTGTTATATTTACAGTGCTTCCACTATAATCAGATTTTATAATTTTTAATCCGTATTCTTGTCCATACTGTTGTTTTAAACGTTTATCAGTGCTCCAAAATCCTAAACCTGATTTGTTTTCAGAATCTTGTATTTTTTGCAAAACATCTTTAGAAAAACCATTCCCATTGTCTATAATAGAGATTACTATATCCTTTTCTACTTCTTTAGCATAAATACATACTTTTCCACCATCACGCTTAGGGGTAATACCATGTATTATAGCATTTTCAAGTATAGGTTGAATTACCAGATTAGGTATCCTATAAGATTTAAGACTTTCAGGAACACTTATTTCGTATTCCAAACGATTTTTAAATCTTGATTTTTGTATATATAAATATTTTTCAATGTTGTCAATTTCAGCACCTAATGTATGTAGTTGATAGTCTTGTTTTAAATTATATCTAAGTAAATCAGAGAGACAATATATAAGTTCCTCAGTTGTATGAGAATTTTCAAAATATGCAACACGAGCAATACAGGTTAATGTATTAAATAAAAAATGAGGATTAACTACCAAAGACATATTTTTGGCTTCTAAGTCTATAATTTTTTTTTCTAACATTTCCTTTTCAATTGACAATCTTTCAATATCAGCACGTGAATTATTTGCCTTTTGACATAAATCAAGGGAAATATCCTTAGTAATTTGTTTACATAATTGTTCATGAATTTTAATTTTATTTGGGTCTACAGTATTTAATGAAGATATGGATTTGGCTACATCCTCTGGGTTATGAAATTTATTTTCCTTAAAGGAATTTATATCAATCATATATTTTTGATGTTCATTTTCCTTTATATATACCTGCAAACCACCTGCATAAGCTATTGTCTCATTATTTACTATAATAGGTAAAAGGATGTTTTCAAGGCCATGTTTACATATAAACTTATTTTCTTCATTAGAATTCAATCTAGATTTATAGTCATTGCATACTTGACTGACGTTTTCCCTACATACACTAGTACAAAAACTTGGAGAAGGAATAAATTCAAATAAAATATCCCCATTTATATCAATTAAAAATAAAGGTATATCTGATAACGATAAAATATTACTATATCTTGTATATAAATTTGATGTTGTTAACTCTTTGAGCATTTTTTTTATCTTACTCATGATTTTTGATACTCCCCTTATGACATAAAATTTATAACAAATAGAAAATCTATAATACATTACCCCTATTGTTATACATAAAAAATTCTATCTTTTACTCCTATAACCCATATAATTTATAATATCATAATTTATAGGATAATTAACTAGATATATTTAAGTTTGGATATTGTACAATGGTTTTTATATAGTAATTATGTAAGAAATTGTGATTTTTCCATTTTTTGTTTTGAAATAGTTATATTTAGTATTATGATAAAGATAATAAATTATAGTTATGTTATAATCTATTATACAAATTATTAATATAAAAAATAAACTTATAAAATAATATATTTAAATATGAATGGTGGAAAAAATTATGAAAATGGAAGAGTTAGTACAAGAAAAATTAAGGCTGGTTTTTAATGACAATAACATAGTTTTTGACAAATCTCGCTTTGCAGGCGGGCTTACTAATTACAACTATATTATGAATATAAAAAATACAGAATATGTTATTAGACAGCCAGGAGGCATGACAGACCTTATAATCAATAGAAAGAACGAAAAAGTTAATAACATAATTGTATCAGAGTTGGATTTAAACTCTAAATGTATTTACTTTGATGATATCAGTGGCATTAAAATTAGTGAGTATGTTAAAAACAGTAAAAATATTGCTCAAACTAATCCATGCTCTAAAGAAAACCTAAAAGCTGTTTCTAATATATTGAAAAAAGTTCATAATAGCTCAAAAATTTTCAATAATTCTTTTGATTGGAAAATAGAGCTAGAAAAATATGAACAGATTATCAAAGATTTAAATGGAAGTTTTTTTTCTGATTATGATGACCTAAAAAATAAGTTAATTATTTTTATGCAAAATAATATTGAAAATACAATTCTTGTTCCTTGTCATAATGACACAGTGCCAGAAAATTTTATTGTAGATAATAAAGGAAAAACTTATTTAATAGACTGGGAGTACTCAGGAATGAATGACCCAAGTTGGGATGTAGCTTCATATATTCTTGAATCAAAATTAAATGAAGAAGCAATTAAATACCTACTTATTGATTATTACGATGAGTTTCCTTCATATTCTGAAATAATGAAAATTAAATGTTATATGTTGGCTCAAGATTTACTTTGGATGGTATGGGCAATGATTAGACACTATAGTGGAGATGATTTCCTAGATTATTGTTGTCTTAGATACGAGAGATTTCAAAAAAATATAAATGAGATTATGTTATCGCCCCTTTATCCAATGGATGAAATGGTAAAAAATTAGGACTTAAATTAATTCAAAAATATACATTTAACATGTTTATGTTAAGTGTATATTTTTTTAGCTAATTTATTAAAATATTTTTTTAATATGCTAATATATATATTATATAACTAAATAAGGAGTGGTCGGATGAATAAACAAAAAAATATCGCGTTAAATATTAGTAGAGTTTTTTTTATGATGCTAGGCGCAGCACTTGCATCAATTGGACTTGAGATTTTTCTAATACCTAATAATGTAATAGATGGAGGAATCGTCGGAATTTCAATAATAACTAGTTATTTTACTAAACTTCCTCTTGGTTTATTTACATTTTTACTTAATATACCTTTTTTTATAATTGGGTATAAGCAAATAGGAAAAACATTTGCTATATCAACTCTATTTTCTGTAATATGTTTTTCAATAGGAGTATCCATACTACATCCAATTCCAGGGATAACTGAAGATATATTTTTAGCAACAGTTTTTGGAGGTATTATATTAGGAATAGGAGTAGGTCTTATAATACGTAATGGTGGATCTATAGATGGAACTGAAATTGTTGCAATAATGTTAGATAGAAAGTTACCATTTTCTATAGGTGAAATAGTAATGTTTTTTAATGTATTTATATTAGGTGGATCAGGTTTTGTTTTTGGATGGGATAGAGCTATGTATTCACTTATAGCATATTTTATAGCATATAAGGCTATAGATGTTACTGTTGAAGGGCTAGATGAATCAAAAGCTGTATTTGTAGTTTCAGATAAATACACTGACATAGCTTCTGCTATATCATCAAGACTTGGAAGAGGAGTAACTTTGCTTGATGGGCAAGGGGCCTATAAAGGTGAGTCTACAAAGGTAATTTATAGTGTTGTATCAAGACTAGAAATTGCTAAAATAAAATCTATAATACATGGATTTGATGATGATGCCTTGATAACAATAGGAAGTGTAGAAGCATCAGGTAAGAGATATGGAAAAAAAGCAATACATTAATACATAAATCAAACCACGATAGATACCGTGGTTTATTTTTATTTTAAGTATATTTAATATCTAGTAGTCTTAGGCAATAAAAATACTGCTGCTTCTATAGCAGAACTTATTAAACTTTCTCTATCAGGAGTGATATCTATATTTGCATCATATAAAACAGTTCTAACAAATTGAACTGCCTTTTCTTTTCTCTGACCTTCAGATATTTGGCCGGCTATATAAATTTGTTCTGAATATTTTACTGCTTGTTCTGCTGAAGAAATTATTAAATCTAAAACTTGTTTACTTTGTTTGTCTTTATTCATTGAATTATTTATGCTTTTGACCATAGATGCTAATTCATCTATGATATTTAGGATATCTTCTGTAGGAACTTGTCTTGATTTTAGAAATGACACTATTATAGGGGCTCCAACTAAAATAATCCCTACAGACAGTATGCTAATAAATAGAGTTACTAAATTACTATCCATTAAGTTCACCTCCTTTTATTATAATATTCAGGAAGGTTATATAAGGTACTAGTAGCTTGATTAAAATCTTTTATTGGGATTATTATTTAATTGGACGAATATGATATCTATATAAAAACAAATAAGGGGGACGAATATGGATATCAAAGAATACGATAAGTGGGTTGACTATGTAGAAAATAACGGGTTTAAGTTACTTGATATAATAATAGAAATGTTAAGAGACTATAATAGTTGGAATAGTAGATTAATGACATCAAGATGGGTGGCTAGATGGGGTAATCTAGACGCTAGTTTAGAAATCATGGAAGATACCTTAGAATCTCTAATGAAAGAATACAAAGCAAATGAATACTATAATTATGAAAGTTTTATAGAACAAAAAATATGGGCATTAAAAGATGCCTCAAGGCTATATTGGAAACTTTATAAAGATGATAAAAAAGCATTAGATTATATAAATGAAGCTTTAGAGCTTTTAGAAGAAGTTGATTTTTCTTTAGATTTTATTGTTAGGGGAAAGGTATATGAAACCAAGTGGCAAATTCTTTTGCAATTAGGTAGTGAAGATGAAGTTATAAAAGATATAGAGAATGTTATTACTAAGTACAAATATGCTGACTTATATAAAGAAAGTTATTTATATTATAGTTATTTCACCAAAGCTGAGATAGAAAAGAAAAAAGGCAATATAGAAAAAGGATTAGATTACTTAAAAGAGTCACTAAGTTATTTTCCTCTAGAACAAAGAAAAGATGGATTAGAAAAATTAGATATTATATGGGAAAATAGACACAATGATTACGAGAAATCATATGCTGAGATGACTAAATTAACACATTTTGAGGTGGCATGGGAATTAAAATAAAAAATGGCACATTAGGTATCTAATGTGCCATAATATCTTTTACATAAGTTTTGAATAAAATTCAACTACTAAATGGTCATCAATTTCAATCGGTACTTCATTTCTATCTGGATATCTTACTAGAGTCCCAGCAAAATTGTCTTTATCCTTGCTGAAATAAGGCAAAATGGAAGATAATTGTGAAATGAAGTTGTCCTTGAATATCTCAATATCTTTTGACTTTTTACTTAAAGAAATAATATCACCGATTCTTATTTCATAAGATGGTCTATCAACTTTTTTACCGTTTACTAGAATATGACCGTGAACTACCATTTGTCTTGCTTGTCTTATAGAAGACGCAATACCGAGTCTATAAACTAAGTTGTCTAATCTACACTCTAATCTTTTAATTAGAGCGTATCCTGTTTGGTCTTTATCGTTAATCGCCGATTGGACATATCTTTTAAATTGTTTTTCTAATACGCCGTAATAAGCTCTAAGTCTTTGTTTTTCAAGTAGTTGTTTTCCGTATGATGAAAGCTTTTTATCTCCTCTTGAAGTACCATTAGTCGCTCTGTTCATAGCTTTTGGGTGGCCGTATACATTTAACCCTAAGCTTCTAGATAATTTAAATCTAGGTTGTCTCATTGTTGCCATAATACTCATCTCCACTTTAAAAAAATTGCCGCGATAATTTAAAGCCGATACAAGTATATAATAGCATATTATAGAATTGATGTAAATGATAATTACTATCAAGAATAAAAATACTTTATATAGATAAAAAGCAAAGCAAAATAGCGTCTATAATAAAGATTCATCATAGACGTTATTTGTATAATTTATTTTATAAAGAAGTTTCTCTTAATTCTAAACCTTTATTTCTCTCAGTTAGATGTCTAATAGACCATTCATTTTGGAATAATAACACTGGACTTCCATTTTTATCTTCAACTAATACTGTATCCATTGTTATTGAAAAATTATCAGGCTTAAAAGTATCAGCTTCAATCCAACGTATATGACGGTAAGGTAGTTTTTGTATTGTCATATCAACTCCATATTCATTCTTTAGACGATATTCTAAAACTTCGAATTGAAGAACTCCAACTACTCCTACAATAAGCTCTTCCATACCATAATGAGGCTGTTTGTATACCTGTATAGCACCTTCTTCTGATAATTGTTGAAGTCCCTTTAAGAATTGTTTTCTCTTAAGAGAGTTCATTGTAGATACCCTTGCAAAATGCTCAGGAGCAAATTGTGGTATACCAGTGTATTCTAAATTTGATTGATTTTGAGATAATGTATCACCAATATTAAATATTCCAGGATCGTGTATACCTATAATATCACCAGGGTAAGCTGTATCTACTATAACACGGTCTTGTGCTACAAACTGTTGAGGTTGTGCAAGTTTAACCTTCTTATTTTTCTGTACATGGGTTACAGCCATACCTTTTTCGAATTTACCAGAGCAGATTCTTAAAAATGCAATTCTATCTCTATGAGCTTTATCCATATTTGCTTGAATTTTAAATATAAATCCTGAGAAGTTGTTTGACTCAGGGTCAATATCACCTAAATTACTGCTACGAGGTCTAGGAGGTGGTGTTATTTCTAGGAATGACTCTAAGAATGGTTCAACACCAAAGTTAGTAAGTGCACTTCCAAAGAATACAGGTGTTAATTCACCATTTAGTATTTCCTCTAAATCGAAACTATCTCCAGCAATATCCAAAAGTTCAATATCATTAAGTAGTTGCCCATGAAGAGCATCTCCTAATAAATCATTGAATTTTTCATCTGATATATCTCCAGTTGTAGATTTTGCAATGGCTTGTCCATGTTTACCATCACTAAATAGTTCAACTTGATTTTTATGACGGTTAAAAACGCCTTTGAAATCTTTACCAGAACCAATTGGCCAGTTTACTGGACAAGAGCGAATTCCTAGGACATTTTCAATATCTTCAAGTAGTTCAAATGGATCCTTTCCTTGACGGTCCATTTTATTAATGAAAGTAAAAATTGGTATTCCTCTCATTTTACAAACATGGAATAGTTTTTTTGTTTGATCCTCAACACCTTTAGCAGAGTCAATAACCATTACTGCACTGTCTGCTGCCATAAGAGTTCTATAAGTGTCTTCACTGAAATCTTGATGCCCTGGAGTATCAAGGATATTTATACAAAAGTTATTATATTCAAATTGAAGAACACTTGATGTAACAGATATACCTCTTTGCTTTTCAATTTCCATCCAGTCAGATACTGCATGCTTTTGAGATCTTCTTGATTTAACAGATCCTGCTGCATGAATAGCACCACCATATAATAGAAACTTTTCAGTTAATGTAGTTTTTCCTGCATCGGGATGGGAAATGATTGCAAAGGTTCTTCTTCTTTTAACCTCATCATTAAAACTTAAATTCTGTTCTGTCATTTTTATCACCCTTTATTTTAATTTTATAATTATTCAAATATAAAAAAAGCTCTAACCTTATTGATGTTATAACTTTATTGGGCAACTGTCAATATCTGAGCCAACTAAATATATCTAATAATGTAATAGACAAACTATAAAATTCATATTCTTAAATAAGAAAAAATTTTAAAATACCTTTTTACTGTGGAGGGGAAATATGATTAAAGAAGTATATAAAGCGAAAGACTTCGATGAAGTACTGAATATACTTGATGTTAAAAAATCAAGGGCAAAAGTAATAGCAGGTGGAACTGACTTAATTATTGATATTAGAAATAATAAATTTAACGAAGAAATTTTAATTGATATCAGCGACATAGAAAAACTTAAGATTATAAAAGACGAAGATAATACAATAAAAATAGGTGCATGTACAACACTTAACGACATTATAAACTCTGATAAAATTAGTAGCAATTTACATGGATTAAAAAATGCATCAAGCCTTGTAGGTTCCCCACAAATAAGAAGCAGAGCAACTATAGGTGGAAATATATGCAATGCTTCTCCAAGTGCTGATTTAATACCACCACTATTAGCTCTAGAGGCGATGGTATATATACAAAGTAAGAATAATGAAAGAAAAGCATACTTAAAAGATATACTGTTAGATAAAAATCATATTGATTTATCTGCAAATGAAATTTTAACATACATAGAATTTAAAAAACCAAAACAAAATCAAGTATTATCATTTTCAAAGCTGGGATTTAGAAAGGCACTATCCATAGCAAAAATATCAAGTAGTGTTTTGTTAGAAATAGAAGAAAACAAATTTAAAAGTGTAAATATAGCACTAGGTGCCTTAAGTAAAACTGGCATAAGAGAATATGAGGTTGAAAAGTATTTAACTGGAAAAACTGTTGAAGATGAGAATATAAACAAAGCATTAAATATATTACAAAAAAATGTAAGTGAGAACTTAAAAAATAGAAATAGTGGGGAATTTAAATCATATGCGGTTAGAGGGGTATTAAAAGAAGCTATATATGGGGGGATAGATTTATATAAAACTATTAATAAACAGAAAAATTAATTTATAGTTACTATAAAAAATTCGCTTCAAATAGGGGGATATTTATGAAAAATATAAGGCTAAATATAAATGACACTATATACAATGTTGATATAAAAGAAGGGGATAGGCTTATAGACGTACTTAGGGATAAGCTCAAACTAACTGGAACTAAGGAAGGTTGCGGTGAAGGTGAGTGTGGAGCCTGTTCTGTAATTATGGAGGGAGATTTAGTGAATTCTTGCTTAGTACTAGCATTTCAAGCAGAAAATAAAAAAATAACTACTATAGAAGGTGTAAAAGAAGAACATCTTAAAAAGGCATTTATTGATGTAGGAGCTGTTCAATGTGGATTTTGCACACCAGGTATGATACTAAGTGGAAAATCTATACTTGATAAAAATGCTTCTCCAAGTAAGGAAGAAATAAGAGAAGGAATATCGGGCAATTTATGTAGATGTACAGGATATAATAAGATTGTTGATGCTATACACTTAGCATCTAAGATAAGGGGAGAGAACTAATGGAAGTTGTAGGTAAAAATATAAAGAGAATAGATGCTCATGACAAAGTAAGTGGCAGAGCTATTTACCCCCAAGATATATATTTTGAAGATATGCTTTATGGAGAAACTCTAAGATCTAGTAAAGCACATGCCTATATAGATGTGGATATAAAAGACGCTAGTGAACTAGAAGGTGTTGTAAAAATATTTACAGCAAAAGATCTACCTTACAATCATCATGGTGTTGTATTTAAAGACCATGAAGTGTTTTGTGATAAAAAGGTTAGAAGAATAGGAGATGCTATAGCTTTTATTGTGGCAAACTCCAAAGAAGCTGCAAAAAATGCTATAAATCATATAAAAGTAAACTATGAAGAAATAGAAGGGGTATTTGATCCTATAAAAGCTATGGAAGATGATAGCCCTAAAGTACATGACAATAATAGTAATATAGTACATCATTTTAAACTTAGAAATGGCGATGTTGATAAAGCATTTGATGAATGTGATGTAGTAGTTGAAAACGAATATAAAGTTCCTCAAGTTGACCACGCGTTTTTGCAACCTGAAAGTGGAGTAGCAAAACTTGATGAAGAAGGTAATATAGTATTGTACACAGCGACTCAATATCCTCATTTCGACCAAATAGAAGTAGCAGAAGCACTTGAAATAGATAAAGATAAGGTAACGATAATAAACTGTGCAGTTGGAGGTGCATTTGGGGGAAGAGAAGATATTACAATGCAAATACATTTAGCTTTAGCAACTAAAATCTTAAAAAAGCCAGTCAAAACAATCTACTCTAGAGAAGAATCATTTGTAGCCCATTCTAAAAGACATTCAATGATTATGAAATACAAAACCGGAGCAACTAAAGATGGAAAACTAAAAGCATTGAAAGCTACTATAATAGGGGATACAGGTGCTTATGCATCTTGGGCGATAAACGTTTTAAGAAAATCAGGAGTACATGCAACTGGACCATATGAAGTAGAAAATGTTTGTGTAGATAGTTATGCAGTATATACAAACAATCCATTTAGCGGTGCTATGAGAGGATTTGGAGCAACACAGGTGCCAGTAGCCTATGAACAACAAATGGATATATTAGCAAAAAAATTAAATATGGATCCTATAGAATTTAGATTTAAAAATATATTCAAAGTAGGAAGCAAAACAGCTACAAATCAGATATTAAAAGAAAGTATTCCACTTGAAAAATGTATAAAAGAAGTTAGTAAACATATGAATTTTAGCAAAAAAGGAACAGGAATTGGAATAATGTTTTATGGAACTGGATATGGAAATGGATTCCCGGATGTTTCAAATGCAAATGTCAAAATAAATAAAGATGGAAAATTAGAAATATACGTTGGAGCAACTGAAGTTGGTCAAGGAGCAAAAACTATAATGAGCCAAATAGGAGCTGAGGTTTTAAATATTAAAGTTGAAGATGTAATATTTATAAATGAAGATACATCAATAACACCAGACTCTGGAACAGCTGCTGCAAGCCGCCAAACTTATAACACAGGAAATGCCATAAAAATAGCTTGTGAAAAATTAAGAGATGAAATAAGCAATGAATACGATATAAAAAATTGTGATTTAAAAGAAATTTATAAAAACATGGATAAATCACTTTTAAGTAAAGAGGGATCATTTACAGCATACACAACGACAATGGATGAAGAAACTGGAATTGGAAACCCATACTGGCCATATACATTTGGAGCATGTGGAATAGAAGTAGATGTAGATGAAGAAAGTGGAATAGTAAATATAGTAAAAGCAGTAGTAGCACAAGACGTAGGAAAAGCAATAAACCCTCATTTAATAGAAGGGCAAATAGATGGAGGATTCGCAATGGGTGTTGGGTATACTTTGATGGAAGATTTAAACGTTGTAAATGGAGAAATCAAAAACAATAAATTATCCAAATACCTTATACCAACATCATTAGATATAGTTGATTTTAAAAAGATAATAGTAGAAGATGAAGAAAGTTCCGCACCTTTTGGAGCAAAAGGAATAGGAGAGCCCGTTATGGTGTATGTAGCCCCAGCTATTTTAAACGCAATAGCAAGTGCAACTGGAGCTAGAATAAATGAATTACCTGCAACACCTAATAAAATACTCAAAGCAATAAAATCGTCTATATAAATTGGGGGCAAGAATATGAATACTAAAAAACTCATAGATTTAGCAATGAAAAATGAAAGTGCAGATTTAGTTTTTAAAAATGCTAAAATAGTCAATGTATTTTCCCATGAAATAATAAATGCAGATCTAGCAGTACATGATGGAATTATAGTCGGAATAGGGAATTATGATGGAGTTCAAAACATAGACCTAAAAGGCAAATTTATAGTCCCAGGACTTATAGACTCTCATGTTCATATTGAATCTTCAATGGTATCACCAATAGAATTCGCTAAAGCAATAGTACCAAGAGGAACAACTACAATAATAGCAGATCCGCATGAAATAGCAAACGTATGTGGGCTAGATGGTATAGATTATATGCTAAGGGCTAGTGAAAACTTACCATTAGATGTATACCTTATGTTGCCATCTTGTGTACCAGCAACAAATTTTGAAACATCTGGTGCAATATTAAAAGCAAATGATTTAGAAAAATTCATAAATAACCCTAGGGTATTAGGACTTGGAGAGATGATGAATTATCCAGGGGTTATATACAAAGATGAAGAAGTAATAGATAAAATTGACTTAGCTCATAGAAATAATAAATTCATAGATGGTCATGGACCAGAAATGAAAAATGAAGAACTAAATGCATATGTTATAAGTGGAGTAGGAACAGAACATGAGTGTTCAAATGTAGATGAAATGATAGAAAGACTTAGGCTTGGAATGTATATTATGATAAGAGAAGGCTCAGCAGCTAGAAATTTAGAAACTCTAGTAAGAGGAATAAACAATTTTAATTATCAAAGATGTTTATTCTGCACAGACGACAAACATCCGGAAGACATATTAAATAAAGGTCACATAGACCACAATATAAGGCTTTCAATAAAAAATGGGATAGACCCAATAAGTGCTATACAAATGGCAACTATAAACGCAGCTAATTGCTATAACCTAAAAAATATAGGCGCAATAGCTCCAGGATATTATGCCGATATATTAATAGTAGATGATTTAAAAAAATTTAATGTAGAAAAGGTTTATAAAAAAGGCATATTAGTTGGAGAAAATAAAAAGCCTTTATTTAAAGGGAATTATGTAGATAATTCTAAAGTTGTAGATACGATAAACATATTAGACATAAAAAAAGAAAACTTAAGTATAAAACTAAAAGACGATATAGTAAATGTCATAAGATTACTACCGCATAATTTGGTAACAGAAAAAGTAACTAGAAAAGTAGATTTAGAAAACAATGAGTTTAGATACAATGATAAACTTGATATACTAAAACTCGTCGTACTTGAAAGACATAAAAATACTAAAAATATAGGACTTGGATTAGTTGAAAACTTCAAACTTAAAAATGGTGCAATAGCATCAACAATAGCACATGACTCACATAATATAATAGCTGTTGGAGATAATGAAGAAGACATATTAAATGCTATAAAAGAAGTTGAAAATATTGGTGGAGGAATAGCTATTTCATCGCAAAATGAAATATTAGACAGCTTGCCACTTATAATTGGTGGACTTATGAGTGATAAAGATATAGAATATGTAAACTCAAAATTAAATCATATGCTAAGTATAGCATATGATAAATTAAATGTAAGTAAAGAAATTGATCCTTTCATGACACTATCATTCTTGGCACTTCCAGTAATACCTCAGATAAAGCTTACAGATAAAGGACTATTTGATGTAGTGAAATTTGATTTTATAGAACTATAAAAAATTAGTCAAATTTAAAATATTTAAAATATTCAGTTCATATAATGAAGTAAGCTAACTTAAATTATTCACTATATAGTTGCAATATAAGTATAGCAAAAAAATGAGAAGGGGTTTGTGTATATGGAGTTTTTAGAAAGAAGGTTTAAACTCAAGGAACACAATACTAATGTAAAAACTGAAGTATTAGCAGGAATTACAACATTTATGACGATGGCCTATATACTAGTTGTAAACTCTAATATTTTAGGTGATGCAGGAATGGATAAAGGTGCAGTATTTGCAGCTACTGCAATAGCAGCATTTATAGGAACTATGTGTATGGGATTAATGGCAAATTACCCAATAGCACTGGCACCTGGTATGGGACTAAATGCATTCTTTGCTTACTCCGTAGTTATAGCTCTAGGACACACCTGGCAATTTGCTTTATGCGCTGTATTCATCGAAGGTATAATATTTATATTACTAACAGTTACAAACGTCCGTGAAGAAATAATAAACTGTATACCTCCACTTTTAAAACATGCAGTTACAGCGGGTATAGGATTATTTATTGCATTTATAGGCCTTGTCAACACAGGAATAGTAACGCAAGGAGGAGCAATATTAACTCTTGGAAGTATGCATGCGCCTTTAGTATTACTTTCAGTAGTAGGCCTTATAGTAGCAGCAATACTTATGAGTAAAAACGTTAAAGGTGCATTTTTACTATCTATGATAATAACATCAGCTATGGGAATGGTTTTTGGATTAGTAGAACTTCCAAAAGCTATAGTATCAAACATTCCATCTTTAAAACCAATATTTTTACAAGCATTCGCAGTTGAATCATCTCAAATATTTAGCTTTGACATGCTTGTGATAGTATTCACATTCTTATTTGTTGATTTATTCGATACAGTAGGATGTTTGGTAGGGGTAGCATCAAAGGGAGGTCTTTTAAATGAAGATGGAACATTACCTCGCGCAAGAGAAGCTCTACTTGCAGATGCTATAGGAACAACAGCAGGAGCACTTCTTGGAACTTCTACAGTTACTTCTTATGTTGAAAGTTCAGCAGGAATAGCAGAAGGCGGAAGAACAGGTCTTACTGCAGTAACTACAGGATTTTTATTCTTAGCATCTTTATTCTTTGCACCAATATTTACATCGATACCTCCTCAAGCAACAGGGCCAGTTTTAATATTAGTAGGAGTATTAATGGCAAGTTCAGTACTTGAAATAAACTTTAAAGATCCAACAGATGCAATACCTGCATTCTTAACACTTATTATGATGCCACTTGCTTATAGCATAGCTGAAGGTATTATATTTGGTATAATATCTTATACTATACTTAAGCTTGTATGTGGGCAAAAAGAGAAAGTTAATATATCACTCATAATTTTAAGTATATTATTTATACTAAAATTTGTATTCCTATAAGTTAAATAAGTCTCCTTTGATATGAAATATATCAAAGGAGACTTCGCTATGTTATAACTAAAAAGATTCTCATAAAAATTATAAATAAATGGTTAATTAATATATCTTCATGGTATTATAATGATATATTTAATATTAGATGGAAATTATTTTAAATTATTATTATAAATGCGGAGGAATTATTATGGAATTACAACGTTATAGTTACGATTCTTATGTAATAAGAAGACAAGTTTTGAAATTAATTGGAGCAGCTTTTCATATATATAATCCAAATGAAGAATTAGTTTTTTATGTAAATCAAAAGGGATTCAAATTAAAGGAAGATATAAGAGTATTTACAGATGAAACTATGTCACAAGAAGTTATATCTATTAAATCCAGAAATATAATAGATATCTCTGCAACTTATGATGTTATTGATTCAAGTACCAATGAGAAAGTTGGAAGCTTAAGGAGAAAAGGGTTAAAGTCTATTTTAAAAGATGAATGGGTTGTTTTAGATGCTTATGATAATGAAATTGGAAATATAAAAGAAGATAACATTGGACTAGCTCTTTTAAGAAGATTTATAGGCATAATTCCTCAAAGCTTTGTAGGAAAAGTAAATGATAATAAGGCATTTACTCTAAAGCAAAATTTTAACCCATTTGTTCTTAAAATAAACCTTGATTTTTTAAATAATTCTCTAGATAAAAGACTTGGAATAGCAGCAAGTATTTTAATAAGTTCTATTGAAGGAAGACAAGGTTAATAAAAATAAGCTTTAGTATAGAATATAAAAAACGGCTATATTTTTTAAAAATATAGCCGTTTTTTATATTTAACTCTGGGAAAACTAAAATTATTATATCTAAAGAGGTGATAAACATTATAAAAAAATATAAGTATTTTATAATAGCTATATTAGTAATGTTTTTAATACCAATAACTACATCAGGATTTAATGCCAAATATGTAAATACATTAAATATGCAACAAGAAGATTACAGAACTTGTCTTGATAAATGGCTAAAACAAATGAGAGATGTAAAAAGTGAATATCCAATAGATGTAAGTCATCTAAAGACACAAACTGGAGAATATTTTTATAAAGCATTACAAGAACGAGAAAAAGCATTGAACCGCTATAATTGTAATGAAGAAATGATACCTAATGAATATATTGAAATTCATAATAGGGTGCTTAAAATTATAAACGAATACAAAGAAGGAATTAATATTATGGAGCAAGGTATTTTGGCGGGGAGCATGAGTACTGTTGAAGAAGGTGGACATAAAATATTCAATGCAAGTGATTTGTTAGATAAATTAGAAAATGATTTAATGTTAAAACAGCCTCCTTTTTAACAATATAAAAAACCATATAGCATATGCTATATGGTTTTTACATTTAAATTATCTACCTATGAACATTTGTGTCCAGTATAATCTACCATTTGAATCTTTAGCTATACCTACACCTATTTCAGTAAAGCTAGAATTTAAAATATTTTTTCTATGACCATCAGAATTCATCCAAGCAGTCATAACTTCTTGTGGACTTCTTTGACCCATGGCTATGTTTTCGCCTGCAGACCTATAAGTTATACCAAATTGTTTCATCATATCAAAGGGGGAACCGTAAGTTGGTGAATTATGGTCAAAATAACCTTTATTTATCATGTCTTGAGATTTTAAAGTAGCAATCTTAGCTAATTCAGTATTAAACTTAAGAGCACTTAGTCCTCTTGAAGTTCTTTCTTTATTTACAATGTTTAGAACTTCTTGTTGATAAGCGCTAAACTCACCAGCTGTTGGAGTTGTTGCTGTAGTTTCAGGCGTCGGTGTAGGAGCTGGTTCTTGTACTATAGTTGTGTTGTAGTTACTAAATATTTGATTGAAATATTGTTGGAAAGAAGTGTTATAAGTACCTATATTAGTTGTTATATAATATTTTGTTGTTGTATTAGTTAAAGCATCTGCATTATTTGCCATAGGAAGTGCTAGTAATAAACCTAACATAGAATATGCAAATATCTTTTTAGTTCTCTTTATCATAATTATATCCTCCATGTAATCGCCCTTAATTAGTAAATTATTTAACCCTATATGTTAAATTGAGTAATTTATAATTTGTTTTGATTTGTTACAATTTGTAACTTTTCTGTAATGTTATTGTAACTTTTTTGTAACTTTATTGCAACACATAATGTATATTTTTAAAACATGGAATATATTTACATATTAGTGAAATTTAGATATGACAATAGATATAGGCTTTTAGGTAAGACTTATATATTTTTTTATATATTATGAAAAATAATAAGTAAAGAATTAAATAGTAATATAGATACTATTAAGGTATAAATTAATGTACTAAAAATAAAAATATGTTATTATAGGTTAGTATTGTTATACATTTATACCTAGTTATATAGGATTCATATGTTATTTAGGAGGTATTAATAATGTTTCAACTTGATGATTGTATTGGATTTATAACAAATAAAGTTTCCAAAAAAATTGCGGATATTTTTAACGAAAAACTAAGTAAATATGGAATTACTAGAGTGCAGTGGATAGCTCTATATTTTTTAGGAAAACATGAATATATTAACCAAAGTGAGTTAGCTGATAAAATGGATATAAAAAAATCTACGATGGTAAGGCTAATCGACAGGATGGAAAAAGAGGGTTATGTTCAGCGTCAAAAAGATATAAATGATAGAAGAATTACATATATATGTCTAACTGAATTGGGAAAGAAACACAGAGAAGACTTATTGCCTTGTGGTGAAGATTTTAGTAATTTAATTGTTAGAAATATTTCTGAGGAGGAAATGGAAATCTTTAAAAAAGTACTAAATAGGTTAGTTGAAAATACAAAGTTTGATGAATAATTATATTTTTTTTAGAAAATTGTTGATTTATTAAATATTTAATGCTACAATTTTCACAAGGATAGTTGCAGTACTAATAGTTAGCATAGCAACTATTAGTACTGCAATAAATAAAAAGGAGGAATAAAAATGAAAAAAAATCCAAGAGAAATATTAGATGCATTCCTAGGGGGATTACAAGATTTAGGTCAAACTAACGGAGAGCAAGTAAACGCTTTCATGGGGTTGTTGGGGGCAGCATACAAACCTGGAAATCTTGATACAAAAGCTAAAGAATTAATAAGTGTAGCTATAGGTGTTTATAATCGTTGTGAATACTGCATAGTATTCCATGTATATAAAGCTTTAGAGTCAGGAGCTACTCGTGAAGAAATTTTAGAAGCTGCAATGGTATCAGTAGCTTTTGGCGGAGGGCCTGCAATGGCATACAGTGCAACATTATTAAAAGATTCAATTGATGAATTTGAAAAAGACTTTAAATAATACATATAGGTAGTGTAAATAAAAGGCAGACAATACTTGAACTGCCTTTTATTTACGTTAAATGGAGGTAATATTATGATTGAGCTAAAACTTGAAAAATTATCTGGAGAGAGCAAAAGTGGAAAAGTAGGTAAAATTAACGTAAAAATTGGAGATGAAATAAGAGAGGGTGATATATTAGTTCAAGTTGAATCTCAAAAAGGAAATATTTCTGTAAAATCTGATGTAAATGGTAAGGTCGAAGAAGTTTTAATAGATGAAGGACAAACTATTAAAATAGGAGATAGTTTATTTAAAGTAGAAGGGGTAAAAAGTGAACAATCTACTGAAAAAACAGCGGGCTTTGATTATTTTAATACTCTAATGAAACCTAAAAAAGAAGAAATAGATGTTGATATAACTATAATAGGGGCAGGGCCAGGAGGTTACGTTGCAGCAATTCATGCAGCAAAGCAAGGAAAGAAAGTTGTTGTAATTGAAAAAGAACATGTAGGTGGAACATGTTTAAATTATGGATGTATACCTACGAAAGCTCTTGTGCGTTCATCAGAGATTTATAAAAATATGATAGAGGCTGATAGCTTTGGTATTTCTGCTGAAAATATTTCTGTTAATATGGAAAAAGTTGTTAAGAGAAAAGATGATATTAAAAATCAACTAAAAGATGGAATAGAATATTTACTAGAAAAACACAATATAAAGAAGATTAATGGCATAGGTGAAATTATTAATGAAAATACTGTATTTGTGAAAACAAACAGAACAGAAACAACTATAAATACTAAAAATATAATAATTGCTACTGGGTCACAATCTTCAATTGTACCTATCAAAGGAATAGAGTCTAAGAATGTATTAACAAGTAAAGAAGCTTTAGATATGACAAATCTACCTAAGAGATTAGTAGTAGTAGGTGGAGGAGTTATAGGAATGGAGTTTGCTTTTATCTATTCAAGCTTTGGAGTTGAGGTTTTTGTTGTTGAATATGCAGATAAAATATTAGTTTCCTTAGACGATGATGTGTGTGATGAAATAAGTGAAATTGCAAAAACAAATGGCATTAAATTATATACTAATTCAAAAGTTGAAGCAATTGATGAAACTGAAAATGGAGAGTGTGTAGTTTCGTTTAGCCAAAGAGGGGAAAATAAATATATTTCATCTGATAAAGTATTAATTGCAGTTGGAAGACAACCATATTTTGAAGGATTAGGCATTGAAAAATTAGGTATTGAAATGAATGATAATAAAAAGGGTATTAAAGTTAATGAAAAAATGCAGACAAATATACCAAACATATATGCTATAGGTGATGTTACAAATATAATTCAATTAGCTCACGTTGCTTCTCATCAAGGAATTGTGGCTGTTGATAATATTTTAGAAAAAAATAAAATTATGGATTACTCAACAGTACCAAGTGCGATTTTTACTGAACCTGAAATAGCAGTGGTAGGAATTACAGAAAAAATTGCAAAAGAAAGAGGAATAGAAGTAGAAATAGGAAAATTTCCATTTGCAGCTAATGGGAAAGCTCTTACTTCAGGTGAAGCTAGAGGCTTTGTTAAAATTATAAAAGAAAAATTAACTGGAAAAATAATAGGTAGTACAATAATAGGACCTCATGCAACAGATTTACTTGCTTCGGTAACATTATGTATAAATAATGGACTTACTACGGAGCAAATAACAGAAACTATATTTGCACATCCTACAACTGCTGAATCAATACATGAAGCAGCTTTAACTGTAGAAGGCGGTGCAATACACTTTGCATAACAATACTATTTCAACTAGAATAATATGTTCATCATCATATAATCCATGGCATAATTTAGCTATTGAAGAATATCTTCTTAAAAAAGCAAAAAAAGGTGAAGTAATACTGTATTTATGGCAAAATGACAATACTATCGTAATAGGAAGAAATCAAAATCCATGGAAAGAATGTCAATGTAAAGAGTTTGAAGCAGATGGTGGGAAAATAGCTCGTAGATTATCTGGTGGAGGAACTGTTTTTCATGACGTTGGTAATCTTAATTTTACATTTGTTATGGACAAAAACCTATATGATTTAGAAAAACAGTTAAAAGTAATTCTAAAAGCAGTTAATAATTTAGGTATTAATGCTAAATTTTCAGGAAGAAATGATATATTAGTTGATGAAAGAAAATTTTCGGGAAATGCTTTTTATGAAGATGAGAGTTCATCATATCACCATGGGACTATACTTGTTAATGCAAATATGGATAAGTTAAGTAAGTACTTAAAAGTATCAAAAGAAAAAATTGCATCTAAAGGAATAGATTCTGTTCGATCAAGGGTAGTAAACCTAAAGAATATCAAACCTGATTTAACAATTGAAGTTTTAAAAGACAGTATTATAAGTAGTTTCGTTGAAATTTATGGTGGTTCATCAACAGTAGAATATATAAAAGAGAATGAATATACAATCCAAGATTTATTTAATAAATATTCTTCATGGGAGTGGAAATATGGAGAAACTCCCAAATTTGATATAAATTTTGTTAATAGATTTAAATGGGGAGAAATAGATCTTAATTTAAATCTAAAAAATGGTATAATTGATTCTTTAGTTATTTACTCCGATGCAATGAATAGTAAGTTGATTAAAGATATAGAGAATGAATTGATAAATATACCTTTTAAAATAAATTGTATTTGTGAAAAGTTAAATAATATTAGCTGCAAAGCTGATGAAAAAGATATAATTTTTCAAATAAAAGAATGGTTAAAAAGCAAAATAGTATAATATCGTTGTTGTATATACAATTAATTAAGCATTACATTTAATATGCTTAATCACAAACAAAAAACTACCTGTTAAAAACTAATAGGTGGTTTTTTTGTTTGTAATTTTTTTCTTTTTTTTAAATTACAATTTCATGTATGAATAGTAGATGGATAGATGGAAAAAATATAGTTGATTCAGTTAAGGAGTGATAATTTGGTATTTAATATAGATAATACTAATGAAAATAAAAAATATGGAACAGAAAGATTTGGAAGACTAAAGAGAGTTATGTTGCATCGTTGTGAGGAATCTATTAAGGTTATCACAAAAGAAAATAAAGAGATGTTTTTATTTGATACTGTTCCCGATGTAGATAGATTTCTTGAAGAACATAAAGAATATGAGGATATGCTTAAAGATTTAGGAGTTGAGGTAAACCTAATATCAGACAATGTTTATAGAAATAAAGATTTGATTAACCGCCTTCCAAATCTTACATATTTACATGATATAGGTGTAATTAGCTCCTATGGAAGTATAGTCTCAAAAATGTCATCAAGGGGAAGATGTCATGAAGAGATTGTAGTTAGAGAAGCTTTAGAAAATCTAGGAATAACGACATTATACGAGCCATTTGAAGGGGAATCCTTTGAAGGATGTTTGTTGTTGTCTCAAAGTACCGTTTTTGTAGCAGATACTGAAAGACACAGTAAGAAATCAATAGAAAAATTTATAAATTTTATACTCCAATATTTTGATGAGGTAATATATGCAAAGATTCCTCAGGAAAGAAGATTCATGCATCCGGATATGATTTTGAATAGAGTGACAGAAAATTTAATGGTTTATTATCCTAAAGCTTTTAAAAAGACTTATTTAGTAACTAAAATTACTAAAAAAGAAATTGACATAAAAAGGTTTATGAATAACAGAAATATTGAAATGATAGGCTTATCCAGTCATGAACAAAAAAACTGGGGATGCTCTTTTGTCCCTTTAGAGCCAGGTATAATTATAAATTATGATATATCTCTAAAACAAAAAACTATAAATCTCCTTGAAAGGGAAGGTATTAAGTTTAAACATTTTCATCCAGATGCTCTTTTAGCTGGTGGTGGAAGCTTAAGGTGTTTAACCATGAGGCTTTTGAGGGAATCATAAAAAATAGTACTCAAAAAAGGGCATTATATTTGCCCTTTTTTTATTTATCAAAAAGATGTTTATATTCACCATATCCTTCTTTTTCTAGCTTATCCTTTGGAATAAATCTCAAAGAAGCTGAGTTTATGCAATATCTCAAACCGCCTTGATCTACTGGTCCATCATTAAATACATGGCCTAAGTGAGAATCAGCATCAGTGCTTCGAACTTCTATTCTATGCATATCATGGCTAAAGTCAGCTTTTTCTTTTATAACCTTTCTATCTATAGGTTTTGTAAAAGAAGGCCAACCACACCCTGAATCAAATTTATCAATAGATGTGAACAAAGGTTTACCAGACACTACATCTACATATAATCCCTCTGCCATAAGACCCCAATAATCATTGTCAAAAGGAGGTTCTGTACCATTTTCTTGTGTAACTCTGTATTGAATAGGAGTTAATTTTGACTTTAATTCTTCCTTATTTTTTTCGTTTTTATGCATAAATATCATCTCCTTAAAAATTTTGAATTATCTAAATTTATATTTGATTTATACCCACTTAAACTTCGTTAAATCAAATATATTAATATACAATTAGTGTGTTATTTTTTTATTCGTTATCCCAAACTTCACTTATAAATCTCTCTCTTCCAGACCCTATTCTATACATTTTATAATGCATAGGGTTTTTCTTATAATAATCTTGATGGTATTCTTCTGCAGGGTAGAATGTTTCAGCTGGTAAAATTTCAGTAGCTATAGGTTCATCAAAACGACCACTACTTTCAAGTTCTTTCATAGATTTCAAAGCTTCTTTAAGCTGCTTTTCGTTGTGATAAAATATAGCTGTTTTATAAGAGCTACCCCTATCAGCAAATTGCCCATATATATCTGTTGGGTCAATTTGTCTCCAAAATATATTTAATAGTGTATCGTAACTTATAATTTCAGGATCAAATTCTATTTGTACTGCTTCGTAATGTCCTGTAGTATCGCTACATACTTCTTCATATGTTGGATTATCTGTATGTCCACCTGTATATCCTGATTTAACTTTTATTACACCTTCATAATCGCTGTATGGTTTTACCATGCACCAAAAACAACCTCCAGCAAAAGTAGCTAATTCATATTGTGGCAAAGGTATCATCTCCTATTAATTTTTAAATTATGTAAATATCTATTAGTATTTATACCCATTTATAGTAGTTTTCAAAACTATTATTCGTTCTAATATGTAAGTTGCAAAAATATATCTATATAAAGAAGTAAACAACTTTTCATAATAATAGGAGGGCTTATGGATAAGAAAGAACTTCAAGAATGGTCAGAGTATGTATTTGATAAATGGACACTGCCTAATTGTATTATAGATCATTATAGAAAAACACTAGATGATTGGAGAACAAAGCTTATTATAGCTAGGTTATTACATAAATCAAATAATCTTCAACCTGCTTTAGAATTAATAGAAAGTGTTTTAAATGAAAAAATTTATTATAAAGAAAATGATGAAGGGTATTTTGGAACGTATATAGAGTATATTGACAATACAGCATGGGCATATAAGGAATTAGGTATACTGTATTGGAAAATATATCAAGATGGAGAAAAAGGCCTTGGATATATAGAAGAAGCTTTGAAAATAGCAGAATCTATAGATAGTAAATTTGTGATTATTACAAGAGGAGACATTTTTAGAGATAAATTAGAACTATTAAAAGACTTAGGAAGAGAAGAAGATGCAATTTATGAAGCTAATAATATAATAAGTTTTATAGATATGAATATTAAGAATAGTTATTTATTTAATGCATATGAGTTTAAGGCCCAATGTGAAAAGGAAAAGGGAATATATGAAGATGCTTTATCATATCTAAATGTAGCATATGATATTTATTTTTATGATGAAAGTGAAGAACATACATTAAAAAATAGGTGTAGAGATATTTTAGAAAGAAAAGATATGAGTGATGAAAGAAAGTTTAATGAAATACAATGGATTTTGGAAATGCATGAGACATCTTGGGATATTTAAAATAAATTCAAAATTGCATAGTAAGAATTCAAATGACTCTTATTGAGTCATTTTTTTCATAAATGAGTAATATTTTATTTTACATATTAATAGAATTGTTAAAAGGTATTTATATATAAAAAATACTTTGTACTTAAAAAAAGGGGGGCTTGAAGTGTATACAGAACACATTAAACAATTATCAGAAAATTTCTACAACGATATGATAAGATTAAGACATGAGTTTCATATGCATCCAGAGCTTGGATTTAAAGAAACAAGAACATCAAAATTAATTGCAGAAGAACTAGAAAAGTTAGGAATAGAAGTTAAAACAAATGTGGCTAAAACAGGGGTAGTAGGCCTTATTAAGGGGAAACATCCTGGCAAAACAGTGCTTTTACGTGCAGACATGGATGCGTTAGAAGTAAATGAAGAAGCAGACATTCCTTTTAAGTCAAAAATACCAGGACTCATGCATGCTTGTGGACACGATGGACATAGTGCAGGACTTTTGGGAGCAGCTATGATTTTAAATGAAATGAAAGATGAAATTCATGGAAATATAAAGCTTATGTTTCAACCAGCAGAAGAAACTGAGGGTGGAGCGCAACCTATGATAGAAGAAGGTATTTTAGAAAATCCTAAGGTAGATGCAGCTTTTGGATGTCATTTGTGGGGAAGTATAAAAGAAGGTGAAATTCATGTGAAGCATGGGGCTATGATGGCGGCGCCAGACACCTTTAAATTTAGGGTTATTGGAAAAGGCGGTCATGCAGCAATGCCTCATTTATCTATAGATCCTGTTATGATTGCTGTTTATGCTATTAACAATATGCAATCTATAATAAGTAGAAGAATTAATCCACTAAGTCCTGCTGTAATATCATACTGCACAATACATGGTGGTGATACACATAATGTAATTCCAAACGAAGTAGAGGTAGTAGGTACTATTCGTACTTTTGATGACGATATAAGAAAGTGGATTCCAAAGACTATGGAAGAAATCTTAAAGGGGACTACGGAGTGCCAAGGTGCAAGTTACACTTATGAGTATATACAGCGTTACCCAGCTTTAATTAACGACAACAGGATGACTGATTTAGCAGCGAAATCTGTATCTAAAATAGTAGGAGAAGAAAATGTGTATGAATTAAAAGAACCTAATATGGGAGGAGAAGATTTTGCATACTTAGCACAAAGAGTTCCATCATCTTTCTTCTTTGTTGGAATTGCAAAAGATGAAAATAATCCTATATCTCATCATCATCCTAAGTTTGCATGGGACGATAAAAATGTTGCTACAGTAGCTCAAAGTCTTGCACAAGTTGCAATTGATTTTTTAAATAACTAAAAATAGGGGGGATGTAAATGAAAGTAAGGGGTAACAAGAAAAACTTTTTTAATAAGTTTTTAAATATAGTAGAAGTAGCTGGAAATAAGCTTCCAGATCCAGTTACTTTATTCCTTTTACTATGTTTAGGAATAGTCTTAATATCAGGGGCAGTTGCAAATTCTGGAATATCAGTAATACATCCACTAGATGGATCAGAAGTTAAAGCTATAAGTTTAATGGATAAAGAACAGCTTCAAGGAATACTAGGAAATATAGTAAATAACTTCCAAGGATTTCCGCCTTTGGGATTGGTTCTTGTAGTAATGCTAGGGGCAGGAGTTGCAGAGAAATCTGGGCTTATGCAAGCAGCAATGAAAAACTCTATTGTTAAAATGCCTAAAAGTTTAGTAACTCTTATGATTGTTTTAGCTGGTATTTTGGCTAATGCTGCTGGTGATGCAGGATTTATAGTACTTCCACCACTTGCAGGATTAGTATTCTTAGGAATAGGAAGACATCCTCTTATAGGGGTATTTGCAGCTTATGCAGGTGTTGCAGGTGGATTTGCAGCAAACTTTATGGTTAACATGGCAGACGTATTGGCAGCAAGCTTTACTATACCTGCTGCTCAAATGATTTATCCAGAGTATAATGGCACACCTGCAATGAATTTTTACTTTATATTTGTATCTACAATTTTCTTATCAGTTACAGCTATGTATGTAACAGAAAAAATTATAGCTCCCCGTTTTGGACAATATAGTGGAGAAATAGATAGTGAAGCACATTCAGAACTTAATAATTTAGAGAAAAAAGGGTTGAAGTTTTCAGGATATTCATTACTTTTGATTGTAGGTATTGTTGTAGGGTTATGCTTAGGAGAAAATCCATTTATGGCAGATCCGAAAACAGGATCTTTATTAGCTGCTGATGCACCGCTTATGAAAGGGCTAGTTCCAATAATTACTTTATTATTCTTAGTACCTGGATTAGTATATGGTAAAATAACAAAATCAATTAAAAATGACAAAGAAGCAGTATCAATTATGGGTAAATCCATGAGCGATATGGGTACTTATATAGTGTTGGCATTTGCAGCTGCTCAATTTCTTGCATTCTTCAAAGCCAGTAACCTAGGTGTAATAATGTCTATAAAAGGAGCTGAATTATTACAAGGTGCAGGAATAACAGGATATGGATTAATAATTGGATTTATTATATTATCTTCTTTTATAAATATATTTGTAGGAAGTGCTTCAGCGAAATGGGCTATTATGGCACCTGTATTTGTTCCTATGTTCTTACTTTTAGGATACGATCCAGCACTAACACAAATGGCATATCGTATAGGTGATTCTATTACAAATCCAATAAGTCCACTATTCCCATATTTTCCTATTCTTTTAGGATTTGCCAGAAAATACGATAAAGAAGCTGGAATGGGAACTATGATTGCAAATATGATTCCTTATTCAATTGCATTTGCTATAGTATGGATAATTCTTTTAGTTGTATTTATGGCATTTAATCTTCCTTTAGGTCCAGGCGCAGGAATTTATTTTAATATAAAATAACAATAAGGATGGTAAATTTTTTACCATCCTTAATTATCTTTTAAAATCTCTTCACTTACAATCTTACTAGAAAGTAATACTATAGATACTCCTGTCCCTGGGTGTACAGAACTTCCTACAAAATAGAGATTATCCACTACATCAGACTTAATGTGAGGTCTAAAATAGTTTGTTTGACTTAATGTAGGACTAATACCAAATGCTGTCCCGCCATAGGAATTAAAACGACTATGTAAATCATTTGGAGTTAGATAATTTTCATATATTATATTTTCTTCTATATCCTCTAATCCTTTTATATTTTTAAGTTGTCTAAATATACTTTGCCTTAAATCATTTATAGTACTTTTATCCCAGATAATATTTTCAAATAAAAGGTTAGGTACTCTAACCATAATATTTAGACATTCCTTATTATTTATTGCCATACTTTCATCCACTTTACTTGGACAGTAAATATACATTGGAGGGTTATATGGTATTTTTCCTTCAAAGGCATCTTCTACATTTTCTTTAAACTCATCTCCAATGTAAATGTTGTGTACTGATAAATTAGGATATTTTTTACTTAATCCAAGGTATATAATAAATGTTGAACATGTATATTCCATATTATTTAAATAGTCATCAGTATATTTACATTTACAATGATTATCTTTAATAAGTTCTTTCATTGCATATGGAAAATCAGCATTACAAACAATAATATCCCCATATTCAATTCCTTTATTAGTTCTTACACCAATAGTCTTATTTTCCTTAATTATAATTTCTTCTACATTAGTTTTTGTCTTTATAACTCCACCTAGTTCATATATTAGTTTTTCAAGAGCTTTTATATATGAATACATTCCTCCTTTAAGATGCCAAAGACCGTAGATTTGAGTTATTCCGGGAACTAAAGTGTAAATATTAGGTCCATTAAATGGAGAGATTCCAACATATAAACATTGAAAACATAAAAATTCGCGAAGGATTTCATTATCAATATATTTTGAAATATAATCGTAAGCTGTAGAAAAAGTATTTAGTTTCAAGGAATTAGATAAAGATTTAAAATCAAAATAATTACTAATATTGTTATTTGACTTTTGTAAAAAGTTTTCATATGCTATAGTGAATTTTTCGTATATATCAGCTAAAAGCTTGAAATACCCAATAGAATCCTTAATAGATATTGATTCTAAAAGATTAATCAATTCTGTAATATCAGTAGAAAAGTCAAAGTTACATCCCTTATCATTGAAAAGTCTATAGTTTGGATTAAGTTTTATAAACTCTAGATAATCTTTATAGTCTTTGCCAGCATATTCAAATATATCTTTATAATCTTTAGGTTACATTAAAATAGAGGCAGTTAAATCAAATTTAAAATCATCTGCTTGCAATAAATTAGTTTTCCCACCTATTTGATCTTCTTTTTCATAGATTTTAACTTTATATCCATGTTTGAGTAGTCTCACAGCAGTAGATAATCCACCAACACCTGAACCTATAATTATTACTTCCTTGATCAATTATATTCTACTCCTTTTATATTAAACTGATTTTATACTTTATAGTTTTTCTCAAAGAAATAAATTAATGTATATTCATGGATAAATGGAGAAGAAAAAATATCATTATATAAAAAACAAGATAAAAATAGAAGATATCAGCTGATATCTTCTTGTTCTTTTTGAGTAATGACATGAACATAGGAAATTTTATAAAATATTTTTTATATCTAATAAATTATGAACTTCGTAAGTTGGAATTATATTGGTTTTATTAATATTTTTATTAGGGTTATACCAGCAAGTATCTATACCTGCATTAATACCACCTTGTATATCAGATTTTAAACTATCTCCTATCATCAAAACAGAATTCTTATTTTTGTGACCTAAAATTTCTAAGGTATGTTCAAATATTTTAGAATCTGGTTTTGCAAATCCAATATCCTCTGAAATAACTATATGCTCAAAATGTTCTCTTATAGCTGACTTATCAAGTCTTCTATTTTGAACATCAGATAGTCCATTTGTAATTACACATAATCTATATTTCTTAGATAAATAAGATAATAACTCAATAGATCCATCAAATAAAAAAGCCCCTTCACCTAACAGATTTAAGTACATATCTCTAAATTCCTTAGGGTTAGAAGACAAACCTAACTCATTAAAAAATCTTCTAGGTCTTTCTAATTTTAGATCATCTGCAGATATAAGTCCTTTTTCAAGTTCTTGCCATATATTATCATTTATTTTTCTATATATACTTAAATTTTTATCATTGTAATCTATTTTACAATGACTCATTGTTTTTTCTAGGGCAAATTTTTCTGCTTTTTTAAAGTCAAATAATGTTTCATCAATATCAAGTAAAATAACTTCGTATTTCATATAATCATCTCCAAAATCTTAATTTTAAGTCATATTGCAACATAGATATTATAACATAGAATTTCTGTACACCAAACTTGTCTAAAAATATTGAAAAGTTAATTAAAATGGAAAATAAAATATATTTAAAATATTGTAAAAACTTCTTGAAAATTCCGTTTGATAAGAGTAGAATATATAAAAAAGATTGTTAAAAATATATTAAACAGGGGGAGAGAAGATAAAATGGATAATAAAGATACTGCTTTAAATGAAGAACTCCATAGGGGACTAGAAGAAAGACATATTCAGTTAATTGCACTAGGGGGTGCAATAGGGGTAGGATTGTTCTTAGGCTCAGCAAATGCTATCAAAACAGCTGGTCCGGCCATACTACTAGTATATATACTAAGTGGCATTGTAATGTTTTATATAATGCGCGCATTAGGTGAGTTAGCAGTTGCATATCCTGTTTCAGGATCATTTAGTGCATATGCAAATGAATTTATAGGACCGCTTGCTGGGTACTTAACAGGATGGACATATTGGTTTATGTGGATTGTAACATGTATGGCAGAAATTACTGCAGTAGGAGTATACGTTAAGTTTTGGATGCCAGATATTCCCCAGTGGATACCAGCTCTTGGTGCACTAATTATAATGACGTTAGTAAATTTAATTGCAGTAAAAGCATATGGAGAATTTGAGTTTTGGTTTGCACTAATCAAAGTTGTTACAATAATTGTAATGATAGTTCTTGGTATAGCGATAATAGCATTTGGACTTGGAAATGGAGGTAAACCAGTAGGTATCTCAAATCTTTGGTCGCATGGTGGATTCTTCCCAAAAGGTGGTCTAGGTCCTATAATGTCTGTTGTTATGGTAATGTTTGCTTATCTTGGAATGGAACTTATAGGAGTTACAGCAGGTGAAGCAAAAAATCCAGAAAAAACTATACCATCAGCTATTAATAAGGTTTTCTGGAGAATATTAGTATTCTACGTAGGTGCACTATTTGTAATAATGGCTATTTATCCATGGAATGAACTTGGAACAATAGGGAGTCCATTCGTTTTAACATTTAGTAAACTTGGAATTGGAGCAGCAGCAGGTATAATAAACTTTGTTGTATTAACTGCAGCATTATCATCATGTAACAGTGGGATTTTTAGTACAGGGCGTATGTTATACAACCTTTCTCTTCAAGGAAAAGCACCAAAGATGTTTGGAAAACTCAGCAGCAAGACACATGTTCCAGTAACTGCAATTTTAGTTTCTGCAGGATTTCTTCTCATAGGAGTTGTGCTTAACTATATTGTTCCAGGAAAAGTATTTACATATGTTACAAGTATAGCAACATTTGGAGCTATTTGGGTTTGGGGAATAATTTTAGTAGTACAAATGAACTTTAGAAAAAGACTTACTCCGAAACAAGTAGAAGAACTAAAGTTTCCAATGAAAGGATATCCTTATGTAAACTGGATTTGCTTAGCATTTTTAGCACTTGTAATAGTAGTAATGCTATTTAACCATGATACTTTAGTAGCTCTTTCAATAGCTCCAGTATGGTTTGGACTTTTGATTGCTTGTTATTATTCACTAGGACTTCATAAGATTAAGGAAACTAGTAATAAAGATATTAACGAAAATCAATTAACATTAGAATAAATTTAAGTCTTAAAGGGCAAATCGATTATAACTATTGATTTGCCCTTTTATAATAGTATTTTTTAGGAGGAGTTTTTTGTTATATATATAATAATTAAATAAGGAAGGTGAGATAAACATGAAATTAAAACTAAAACAGCTTTTTTCAGCTGATGGTAAAATTAATAGAGGTGAGTTTGCTTTAATTAATTTTACCTATGTCATTCTTGAAGGTATTAACTTTTTCTTAGTAAATAAAGGTTACTCTTATAATGTTATAACTTATCCTGTTTTCTTTTTAATGTATTACATAATTGCATGTGCTATTATAAAAAGATTTCACCAAATAGATAAGTCCGGATGGTACTTATTAGGATTATTAATACCAATATACAATATATATTTAGCTATATTATTGTTCTTCAAAAAAGAAGTACGCAAAGATAACTTAACAAAAGCAACTAAAAAGCCTAAAATCTGGAAGCTAGCATTATGTACTGTTACATTTATAGTTGTAGGGGTTATGGGTATGGTAGGTTATGAGAGTTATAAAGAAAATAAGGCAGTGAAAATTGTAAAAAATTCAAATATTGAACACAAATCAAAAACTACTGATGATGTTGTAGAAAGTTGGATGGAAGAAGCAAACCCTAATAAAATATATGGATGGAATGGAAAGAGAGTAAATAAAAATACATACTTTGTAACTTATGAATTTGACGATGATAACAATAATGAAAATGGAACTATTATAGTTGGAGGTTATGAAGTAAATATAGAAAATAAAACTGTAAAAAGTATTATGAATGATAAAAATCTTGAAAATAAGTATATTGAATTAGGATTTATAAACTAACTTAATACATTTCTGCTATAATATTAAAGAAACTATAAATATATTTTAGCAAGGTGAGGATAAAATGAATTTAATAACATTAGAAAATATAAGTAAAAACTATAGTGAAAAAAAACTATTAAACAATATATCTCTAGGAATAAATGATGGAGAAAAAATAGGGGTTATAGGAATAAACGGTACAGGTAAGTCTACACTTTTAAAAATAGTAGGCGAAATAGAACAACCTGATAGCGGAAACATAATAAAAAGAAACAATATTAGAATAGAGTATTTATCTCAAAATCCTGACTTCGATTTTGAGGCTACAGTTATACAACAGGTTTTTAAAGGTAACTCTGAAGAAATGAAAGTTTTAAGAGAGTATGAACATACTATTCAAAAAGTATTAAATGGAGATTCATCTTATAACGACCAACTTATTAAGTTACAAGAAAAAATGGATATTATGAATCTATGGGATTTAGAAAGTGAAGCTAAAACTGTATTGACTAAGCTTGATATAAATAACTTTGATGAGCAAGTAAAGTTTTTATCAGGAGGGCAAAGAAAGAGAATAGCCCTAGCATCAGCACTTATAACTCCATGTGAACTTCTTATATTAGACGAGCCTACAAACCACATGGATAGTGATTCTATTTCTTGGCTAGAGGAGTACCTAAACAAAAGAAAGGGTTCACTTTTAATGATTACCCATGATAGATACTTCTTAGATGTAGTAACAAATAGAATAATAGAAATAGACAAAGGAAACTTATATTCGTACGACGGAAACTACAGTGAGTTTATAGAAAAAAAGATTGAAAGAGAATCACTGGAGGAAGCTACTCAAAGAAAAAGAGAGAGCATGTACAAAAAAGAATTAGCTTGGATAAGAAGAGGAGCAAAAGCAAGAACTACAAAACAAAAGGCTAGAAAAGAGAGATTTGAAACATTAAAAGATGAAATGGTAGATATAAAAGATGAAAATCTTGAATTATCTGTTGTTGGATCTAGACTAGGTAACAAAATAATAGAGCTAGATCATATAAGTAAGTCATTTGACGACAACACTCTTATAAAAGACTTTACTTATACACTATTAAAAGAAGATAGAATAGGTATTGTGGGTCCTAATGGTGCTGGTAAATCTACTCTTATGAAAATTATAAGTGGAGAATTTATTCCTGATAGTGGAGAACTAGAAATAGGAGAAACAGTAAAAGTAGGATTCTTCTCACAAGAAAACTATCATATGGACGAAAATATGAGAGTAATTGAGTATGTTAAGGAAGTAGGAGAATACCTACCTTTAGCAAATGGAGAAAAAATTACAGCATCTAAAATGCTTGAGAGGTTTTTATTTACACCTGATTCTCAATATAGTCCAATTGGAAAACTATCTGGTGGTGAAAGAAGAAGATTGTATCTACTAAGAGTTTTAATGGGGTCACCTAATGTGCTTTTACTAGATGAACCTACTAACGATTTAGATACTACAACACTTACAATATTAGAAGACTTCTTAGATAATTTTAATGGCCCTGTTATAACTGTATCCCATGATAGGTATTTCCTAGATAGAATATGTAATAAGATATTTTCTTATAAAGGAAATGGAGAAATAAAAAGATACAGTGGAAACTATAGCGATTATCTACTAAAGTTGGAAATTGAAAAGCCAATACAAGAGGAAACTAAGAATAAGAAAGTTGAAGAAAAGAAACCAGAAAATAAAGAAAACACTAATAAAACCAAACTTAAATTCACTTATAACGAACAAAGGGAATTTGATGAAATAGATGAAGTTATAGAAAATCTTGAAAATAAGATATCAAACTTAGAAAAAGAAATAGAAAAGAATTCTATGGACTTTGTAAAACTTCAGGAACTTTTAGATGAAAAAGAAAAAACAGAGTCTCTATTAAATGAAAAATACGAAAGATGGACTTATTTAAATGAACTATCAGAAAAAATAGAAGAACAAAAAAATAAATAGATTAAAAAGAATCGTAGTGAAAATTACGATTCTTTTTTGTTATTGATGTAACTAAAGGGTTTTCTTTTATGGAAATATTTGACATAATATGTATAGATTAAAGAAAGTATGGAGGTTATAATCGATGAAAATATTAAAATTTATGCTAGTATTTATACCTATAAGTATAGTAGGTGAATTTATGCATTTTTCACCTACTATTATGTTTACATTAGCAGCTCTTTCAATATTGCCATTAGCGGGACTTATGGGAGAAGCTACGGAAGAAATTTCATTTTATTCTGGGTCCAAGATAGGTGGATTTCTTAATGCCACTTTTGGAAATGCCGCAGAACTTATAATATCATTTTTTGCCCTTAAAGAGGGACTGTTTGAAGTAGTTAAAGCTTCTATAGCAGGTTCAGTTATAGGAAACATATTATTAGTACTTGGAGCAAGTATGTTAGCAGGGGGACTTAAACATAAAACTCAAACATTTAATAAAAAGGTTGTAGAGGTATCTTCAAGTATGCTTTTATTTGCGGTAATAGGCCTTAGTATACCTGCAATATTCACTCACACAGTAAAACCAGAACTTTTAAATACAACTTATGAAGGATTAAGTATTATTGTTGCAGTAATTATGTTTGTAATATATATATTAAGTTTATATTTTTCTTTTTACACTCATAAGGATATATATTCTGTAGAACATGAAGAAGAAGGAAAAGCAAAATGGACATTAAGAAAAGCTATTGTAGTTTTGACCCTTGCAACAGCATTTATTGCATTAGAAAGTGAATTTTTAGTAGGTGCTGTAGAACCTATGACAGAGAGTTTAGGATTAAGCGAATTCTTTGTTGGGATAATATTGATTCCTATAATAGGAAATGCAGCTGAACATAGTACAGCAATTATTATGGCAATGAAAAATAAAATGGATGTTGCTATTGAAATTGCCATAGGATCGAGCTTACAGATAATATTATTTGTAGCGCCATTACTTGTATTTATAAGTTTATTATTTAAACCTATGAGCATTATATTTAACACGTTTGAATTAATATCACTTATAGTTTCAGTACTTATTGCAAATAGGGTAGCAAATGATGGAGAAAGTAATTGGCTTGAAGGGGTTCAATTGCTTGCGGTTTATATTATAATAGCAGTTTCATTTATTATATTATAGATATTGAAATTTATATCCAGATTCTAAAGGGGACTAAGGCGATTAATATGAAAGATATATTTACAATGATAGCAAGGGTTATTGCTGTTGCATTTTTTATATGCACTATAGCCATAATAATACTAGGTTTTAAAGATATAGATAGCACTTTTTTTGCAAAATTTTTAAAATTCTATATAGTATTAATATATTTATTTTTTATATATTCTATAATTGTATTATTTATAAATATTAAAGGACTAAAATGGAAGAAGACTAGCAAACTGTTATTTAGATGGTTTATTTGGTCAATAGGTCTTTGGATTTCAACTGTTATTCTCACTTATTTAACTAAAGGTGAATTAAGGCTAACAGATAAAATATTTAACTCTATAGTTATTGCATTTGGTAGTGTTTTTAGTGGATTAATATTTGGAATTAGCAATGATGATTAAATTAGACATACTGATAGTGAACAATTTTTATAAACTGTGAAATAAATTTAAGACAAAAAGGGTGCGTTTTTAGTTAAAAAACACACCCTTTTTTACGTGATTTCTATTGTGATTTTGGTTGAGGTTTTGAATGCGATTTTATACTTTGCACCTCAAAAGTAAACCTGTTAATCTTTATATACGGTCTTTTTCTATTAGGTTATGTTTTAAATTAATATTGAAATTCTAAAACGAATAAATAGATTTAATATAGTTGTATATGATGATATATTTAATATATAGTTTAATCAGTTGTTATTTCATAGTTGTATAGTATGGTAACATATTAGATTATTAAATAGCTTAGGGGGTACAAAATGGATATAAGAGATATATTAAGAATAATTTTTGCAATGCTATCACTTTATTTTTACAGCATTGCGTTTTTAGATATTAAAAAATCGAAAAAAGCAACTAAACCAGGTAAATTAGTCACGGATAAACTTATAAAAAAATACTCTAGAGCAATATGGTTGATTATTATAGGTGGTATCTTTCATTTAATTGCTATTTTGCTTTTGTATAAAGTAATTTAATTAATTGTAATTACATTTATTTCATAATATATACTTAATTTCAACACTATATTAAAACATAGCTTAAAAAATAAATGTATTATTTACAGAAGTTATTTATAAATTTTGTGTTATGTATTAAAATAGAATTAGGGGGTTTAATCTTATAAAATGTTTTGAAATGTCGAATTGAGGAATATATATACTGGCTAATAAATTGCATGTGTGTTGTGGAGGATTTTATAGATGGAAAGTAGTATGGACATTATAATATTAATATTAATAGAATTAGTAATAGCTTATTTTATATTCAGAAAAAGGATAATTGGAATGCTTAATATAAAAAAATTACTAGACAACAATCAATTGTATTGTGTATATCAACCTATAGTAGATTTAAAAACTGGAACTACTTATGGGTATGAAAGTTTATCAAGAACAAATAATAATAGGTATAAAAACATTAAGGAAGTAATAGATGATGTTTATAAGTTTAAATTCGTACAAAAATTCATTTTATTAGCAGTTCAAAATGCAGTAACCTCTTTTAAACAATTTGAAATAAAAGATAAAAATCTATTTATAAATATAGATCCTGTGTTTCTAAAACAAAATACAGATGAAGTATTTGATTTATTACAAAAAATAGAACCAGATATTAGAAAAAATATAGTTTTAGAACTAACGGAGAATGTTCGCATTGACGATATGAAAAAATTACATAATTCTTTTGAACAAATAAGACATTTTGGCGTAAAGCTTGCAATAGATGATTATGGATCAGGATATTCAAATAATAATTTACTTATATCTGTACCTTCTCACTTTATTAAAATAGACATGAACTTCATAAGAGATATAGATAAGAGTAGTAATAAAAAGGAACTTGTAAGAACAGTAGTTGAGTTTAGTAAGTTTATAGGGGCAAAAATTATATGTGAGGGTATAGAAACTAAGGAAGAGTTAGATGTATTGATAAATCTTGGAGCAGACTATGGGCAGGGATACTATCTAGGAAAACCAAGAGAAATACTTGCTTAATAAATAAAGTTTGTTGAAATTATACACTATATTTGATATAATTTTTATATAAGAAAATGTTTTAAACTAAATAAAATACATATAGGTTAATTAGTTTTATTAAAAGGAAATCAGGTGAAATTCCTGAACGGTCCCGCCGCTGTAAGAGAGGAGTTTTGCACTTATGCCACTGGAACAATCTGGGAAGGCGTGTAAAAGCTATGATACTCAAGTCAGAAGGCCTGCCTATGTTTTTAACACTTAACTCTGCGGAAGATACAGAGTGTGTTAGGTCTTGCCTTTAATTAGACATTATGCTTAGCCCATTAACTCTCGCAGTTAATGGGCTATTTTTATTGAGCAACGGATCTGCTTTTCAAGGTCGTTGGCGACATGAGTGAAGCGAATTTTATATTCAAGGGGGAATTTTATTGAAAAATGACGGAAGATTCGGAAACGTTCACATTATCACACCTATAGTATTATTTTTATCTATACTAATAATGGTTTTTTCAAATGATAATCCTGCTATACTTATTGCCGTATATACTTTATTAATATCTTTGTTTATATCTACAAAGAACACCAAAAAATTAAAAATGGGAATTTTATATTTTATACCTTTTGTAATTGTTATTACAATTATAAATGTCTTCTTTGTAAGCCAAGGGAAGACAATTTTATTTTATATAATGAGCAGAAAAATTACATTAGAATCTATTATATACTCAGTAACAATGGCTTTTAAGTTATTATCAATAACTTATATTTTTATGGCATTTGATTTTATGATAGATTCAGATAAAGCTGTATCTTATTTTTCTACTAAAATGCCAAAGTCGACTCTTATGCTTATGATAGGATTCAAACTTGTTCCAGATCTTAAAAAAAGGTTTAATAGCCTAAAAGATGTATATACAGTAAGAGGAGTGAACTTTGATAACAAGAGTTCTAAGGAAAAATCAAAAAGTTATGTACCTGTTTTTTCAATTTTACTAGATAATTCCTTAGAAAGTTCCTTTGAAATAAGTGAAGCTGCATATGTTAGAGGATTTTTAAGTAGTAATAGAAGTATTTATGAAAGGCAAAAATTCAATAAATTTGATTTTTTAATTATATTTTCGTCAGTAGTTCTCTTAATAACTTATTGTATAGGAATGTATTTAAACCGTATAGGTTTTAATGTATATGATGGAATTTATTTAACAAATATATTTAATTATGCAACTGCATCAATATTTGCAATTATAGTGTTTATAACAACTTCAATGATATTGTATGGGGAGGAGGATTAGATTGGCTTATATAGAAATTAAAGATTTAAGTTATAAGTATCCTCTAGAAGATAAACTAACTTTAGACAATATAAACCTTAAATTAAATAAAGGTGAGATAATGTTAGTTACAGGAAAATCAGGTTCAGGAAAATCAACTTTGGCAAAGGCTATAGTTGGAACTGTTCCGAGTTTTTATGGTGGGAGTATTAAAGGATATGTAAATATAGAAGGCGAAGATATAAATAAAATGTCTCATAGCCAAAGGGCTAAAGAAATAACCATGGTTTTTCAGCATCCTGAAAGACAGCTTATGATGAATAAGGTACATAGAGAAATAGCCTTTGGCCTAGAAAATATCGGCGTAGATGAAGGTGTTATAAAGAGAAGGGTATGGGAAGCTATGCAATTTGCAGATATACTGCATTTGGCAAATAGAAATATAAATACATTGTCTGGGGGAGAAAAACAAAAAGTTGCAATTGCATCTTCAATAGCATATATGCCAAAGTGCATAGTCTTAGATGAACCAACATCACAACTTGACCCTCCATCTGCAGAATCTATAGTTAACTTAGTAAGAAAAATAAACACAGAACTTGGAATGTCTATAGTTTTAATAGAACAAAGAGTAAATAAATGGTTTGATGTTGCAGACAAAATTGGATATATGGAAAATAATAAGCTTACAGTTTTTGAAAGTACAAATGAATTTTTTAATAAGTGCTCTGGAAATATGGTTGGGTTTATGCCAGATTATTTAAGGTTTTTTAAGAAAAATAATATAGATTATTTCCCAAAGGATTTTAAAAATGCTAGAGATTACCTAGAAGATGAATTCATAGATAATAAATCTAAATCTAGTGAAGAGTTATTATTTGCAAAAGATAAAATAAGCTCAGAAAACTATAGTTCAATTATTAATATAAAGAAGTTAAACGCTTACTATGATAGTCTGCAAGTTTTAGACAATGTAAATATTGATATTTTAAATGGTGAGTTTGTTTCTATAATGGGGGCCAATGGCTCAGGAAAAAGCACACTACTTAAAAGTATTATAGGACTTAAGGAATACAAAGGAAGCATTAAAATAAATTCAAAAGAAGTTAAGAAAACAAATAGAAAAGAGTTATCAAGATTAGTTGGATATGTTTCTCAAGATCCAAGTGAATATATTTCAAAGGATAGTGTATATGAAGAACTTAAGTTTACTATGGATAACTTCAACTCTTTTAATGAAGATATTATAAATAATACTTTGAAAGATCTCGATATTTATCATCTTAAAGATAAAAATCCAAGAGATTTAAGTGGTGGAGAAAAACAAAGACTGGCTATAGCTTCAATATTGGTTATGAATCCTAAGATATTGTTACTAGATGAGCCTACAAGAGGTCTCGATTTAGAAGTAAAGAATAAATTAGGCAAAGTACTTAAAAACCTAAATGAACAAGGCACGACTATTTTGATGATAACTCATGATGTTGAATTTTCATCTAATTATTGCAATAGATTTATACTTATGTTTAACAGGGAAATAGTTGCGGATGGGAATAGAGAAGAAGTGTTAAGTGATGGAATTTATTATAATACAACTTTAAATAAACTATTTAAGAATATAGATAATACTATATTTACTGAAGAAGAAGCTATGGACTTTATTAGTTGCAATTATATTAATTCTGTGGTTTAAAGGTGGATATTATGAAAAAATTATATGTTATTTTAACTGTTATAGTTATTTTAATTTTAATGGGAATTACATTAAATCAAAATATACAAAGTGGATTTGCACTTATATTTACACTAGGTGTATTTGCAATATTGTTTTTAAGTTATTTTTATTTTGAAAAAAGCTCTTTAGGAACTAAAGAAATAGGTATAATAGCTACTTTAAGTGCATTTTCAGCTGTTTCAAGGGTTATATTTGCATTAATACCAAATGTTCAACCAGTTACTTTCTTAGTCGCATTATCTGGGTATGTGTTTGGACCTTATCAAGGGTTTTTAATTGGAAGCTCAGCTGCATTTTTATCAAATATATTTTTGGGGCAAGGTCCATGGACTCCTTGGCAGATGTTTTCCTGGGGAATAATTGGTATGATATGCGGATTTTGGGGAAACAAGAATCAAGATGTAAGCCCTTTAAAGTTTGCAATAGCATGTTTTGCATTTGGTTTCATGTTTGATTGGATTATGAACTTTTGGAACCTAATTACATTTGTAAAACCTATAACTAAGGAAAGTATTATTGTAACTTATTTATCTAGCTTGACGTTTGATATTTTACATGGACTTGGTAACTTTACTTTTTCAATAATATTTTATGATATATTGAGGAAGGTTTTATTTAGATATAAAAGAAGGCTTGAGGTTACTTATATTCAAGAAGGGGATTTATTATAAAAATTGGAGGGAGAAAAAATGAAAAAAGACATTAAAAAAATCATTTTAAGTTTAATTATGGCACTAAGTATAGTACTATCTCAAATTGCTTACATACCTTTTAAAGTAAGTGCAGAAGGTAATGATTCTGTAAATGTGACTGTAAGAGTAGAAGGGTTAGATGGAACTATATTACAAAAGACTAGTGTTAATGTTACAAAGGAATCACCGGTAGTTTTAGATGCTATAGAAAAAGTTATTGGTAACAGAATTACTACATCGCCTTCACCATATGGTGGAGTTTTTATAGAAAGTATTGATGATATAGGAACAAAGCAATATCCAAATGGAGGCTGGATGTATCAAATAAATAATGACTCTAATGTAGTTGGAGTTGACAGTCAGCCAATAAAGGAAGGTAACAATATAGTTTTATATTTAGTTGAAGGTTGGGATAGTAAGTACTCTTACTTTGATAAAGAAGATGTTTCAGTAGAGGGAAATAAATCTGTGGAACTTACTTTAACTAGCCAAGGATATGATGAAAGTTGGAATACTGTATTAACTGGTGTTGAAAACGCAAATATAATAATAAATAATCAAAAGACAGATTTATTTACTGATAAGGATGGTAAGATAACTATTCCTGCTGATAAGTTCGAACAAAATGGCGATTACATAATAACTGCTGAGAAAAAAGAAAATGGGAAATATCAAGTATCAAGGCCATACAGTAAGATAAAAGTAACTGGAAAAGACACTCAAGGACCTATTATAGAAAACCCACAAGATGGTACAAATGTAACGGTAAGGGTAGAAGGTTTAGATAAAACTATACTACAAAAGACTAATGTCAATATTACAAAGGAATCACCAGTAGCTTTAGATGCTATAGAAAAAGTTCTTGGTAATAGAATTACAAAATCGCCTTCACCATATGGTGGAGTTTTTATAGAAAGTATTGATAATATAGGAACAAAGCAATATCCAAGTGGGGGTTGGATGTATCAAATAAATAACGACTCTAATGTAGTTGGAGTTGACAGTCAGCCAATAAAGGAAGGTAACAATATAGTTTTATATTTAGTTGAAGGTTGGGATAGTAAGTACTCATACTTTGATAGAGATGATGTTTTAGTAGAAGGAAATAAATCTGTAGAGCTTACTTTGATTAGCCAAGGATATGATGAAAGTTGGAATAGTGTATTATCTGGTGTTGAAAACGCAAATATAATAATAAATAATCAAAAGACAGATTTATTTACTGATAAGGATGGTAAGATAACTATTCCTGCACATAAGTTTGCACAAAATGGCGATTACATAATAACTGCTGAGAAAAAAGAAAATGGAAAATATATAATATCAAGACCATACAGTAAGATAACAGTAAATGGAAAAGATACTCAAGCACCTATTATAAATCCAAAATTAAAAGATACAACAGTTTATTCATCAAAATATACTTTAGATGTAACTACTACAGACAACGCAGATAAAAATATTGTTCCTAAAGTTAAATTAAATGGTAATGAAATAAATCCAGGTAATGATGGAAAGTATACAATAACGTTAAATGAAGGAATAAATACTATATCAATATATGCAAAAGATAGTTCAAATAATGAAAGTACAAAGACTATATCTATTACATATAAAAAACTATCAATTGAAAATTACAACTTATTAGAAGAAATGAACTTAACAGCAAAGCACATTAAAGGTAATAATCTTGACGAGTGGTCTGCAATAAGTTTAAATAAACTTGGAATAAAAGGTAGTAAAGAATATTTTGATTATATGGTAAATAACTTCAATAAGAATGTTCCAAAGAAGGGATTAGAGTATTATACTAACGTAGAACTTGAAAAGTTAATAATGTACCTTGCAAGCCAAGGATATACACCATATAATTTTAATGGCTATGATTTAGTAAAAGAATTGTTTAATAGAGATATAGATAAATTCGATGTAATGGATGTTATGTTTGGAATGTTTGTATATGACTATTGCAATATAAGTGATTCAAATTACAAAATAAAACTAAATGATCTTAAAAATGCACTGTTAGATAAATCCTTTACAGATAGTAATGGGAACTTAGGGTGGTCTTTATCTGGAAAAGCTCCTATAAAGCCTGATTTAGTTGGATTTGCAGTTTTAGCATTATCTAATTGGCAAGACGATTCTAGTATTAAAACAACAATAGACAAAGCAGTAAGTACTTTATCAAATGTGCAAACTGAAAGTGGTTGCTATTATGATGGTTTCTCAGGTGGAGAATCATCTGAAGCAGTAAGTGTTGCAATATTAGGATTAACTTCAGTTGGTATAGATCCTACAGATACTAAGTTTACAAAGAATGGAAATAGTTTAATAACAGCATTAATGTCATTTAAAGGAACTAACGGCCAGTACAAACATCTTCAAGATGGTGGAAACGACTATATGGCTACAGAAGAGGCACTTAGAGCTCTTATATCATTAAATGAGTTTTATAAGAATGGTAAATACAACTATTATGATAGTGATATAAATGTAAAAGAACTTGCTGTTTACGGCAAAGTTGATAATGATACAAAAGAAGAGCCAACTAAAAATACAGGAAATAAGCCAACAAATAATAACTCGGATAACAATAGTTCAAGTGATAATGCTTCATCAGAAGATGAAAATACTTCTACAGTAGTTAAAGATACAGAAGATCAACTTGAAAGTGCGGGGCTAATGAAAACTACAGCTGTAAATGAAAATAAAGATGTTAAAGATGCTTCAAAATCTAATAAATCTAAGCTGCCTATTACTTCAGGTATAATAACATTAGCAACAGGGGCTATTGCAGCAGGAGCTTATTTTATGTTTAGAAAAGATTTCTAATATGGGGTGTAATTATGAATAATAAAAAGAAGATACTAGTAATATTAATAGCTGTATTTCTATGTTCAGGAATGTTTTTTATTGCAGATATGATTAAATACTCAAGTAGTTCAAAGGTAGCTACAAAAATTGAAAGTGAAGTAAAAGACTCAAGTTCTGAAGAAAATAATCCAAGTGGAAGCAAAGAAACAGCTAATAATAGTGAAGATAAATCTACATCAGATAATACAAGTAATCAACAAGATAGTAAATCTGTAGAAAATAAAAATACTACAGAAGCTAAAGAAAAAACAGAGCCAACAAAACAAACTACTACACAACAAGAACCACAACAACAACCACAGCCTCAACCAAAAAGTTCTAAGGTTATTATACAAAATGGTATAACTGGATCAACTATACTATCTAAAAGCATAAATGCTAGTAATAAGTCAGTTGGAGAAGCAACCACTAGTGCATTAGATAGTAAAGGTGTTGATTATAAAGCAACAGGATTTGGACCAACAATGTACATTGCATCTATTGCTGGACTAAGTGAAAAAGCTGAAGGTCCAACTAGTGGATGGACATATTATGTACAAAAAGGTGGAAGCGGTTCATTTGTTAAACCAGGAGTAGGCTGCGGTAGCTATAAGTTACGAGACGGAGACGTTGTTTTATGGAAATACGTTAAAGAAGGAGCTTAAGAAAAAGCTGTATTGGTGTAAAAACCAATACAGCTTTTTAATTGAATAAAAGTAATATACAAATGGCTTGACTATTAGAAAATTTTAGTAAACAATAATAGTATGAAGATTTAGAATAATTTTAAAGGGGTTGAAAGAATGTTATTAGGGAAAAAGGCTGTATATTTCTTTTGTTATAATTTTGAAAATGACTCTGTTGCACCAAGGATCTTCGATAATTCTATAAAAACTTTTGATTTAAAGGAAACAGAAACTATTGTAGATGGATATCATGTTATGGAGTATAAAGACTCGAAAGGAAATTTGTTTAGCTATGTAAGAACTAACAAAGTAATTAGTCATGATTATGAATACTATTTACCTATTATGAATAAGTATTTTTCAGATTATGACTTTGGAGGGGTAATAAACTGGCATGGTGGAGCAAAGGCTCCAGATAAGGTATTATGCTTACATACTATAGGGGATGTTGAATCTGGATATTTTGGTGTAACAAACCCTATATATACAACTAATTTAGGTCATACATTAGAAAAGCATAGAGAAAAATTACAATTAGAAGATTTTAGAGTAACTATGGAAGCTACACATTGGTCTGGAATAATATCTAATGGTTCTCCAGATAAAATAGTAGAATACAAAGTTCCTTTAGTAGATGTTGAAATAGGAAGTACACCAGAAAGCTGGAGTAATGAAAAGGCTGTTAATGTTATTACGTTATCTTTAGTAGAGGTATTTAATAATAATAGAAAGTTTCCTACAGTATTATATGTTGGAGGAATTCATTTTGAAGACCCAATAACTAATGCAGTATTAGGACAAGAATATCCTGTATCTGCATCTCATATTCTTCCAAGTTCATGGGTTGTAAATGGTAAATACGATGAAGAAGATGGATATAAGAAGTTAGAAGCATGTATTAACTCTATTATAGGTGGAATTGATGGTATCGTGTATCAAGACAAACTAAAAGCTCCATATAGAGATCAATGTAAGCGTATAGGGGAGGTATTAAATGTACCTGTTTTTAAGCACAAACAACTTAACAATATTAAACAATCTCCAATTATAGGGTTATACGAAAATTGCGAAGAAAATTTATAAATAAAAGAAAGGCTGTATTGAAATAAGAAATCAATACAGCTAAATTTGAGCAAATTTTATTTATATCCATCTACAGCAACTTCTAATTCTCCAGTTTCTGGATCTATTATAAGCCCATGGACAAAAACATCCTTAGGCATTAGAGGATGATTTTTGATTATAGAAGTACTTTCTTTCACAGAATCATGTACACAACCAAAACCATGTAACCAATTCTTTAAATTAATTCCTGTATACTCAATAGTTGATATAGTTTCTCTTGTTACGCCTCTTTGTATAAATTGTTCAATCATAGTGTCTGGATTAATATTACTCATTCCACATCCGTGATGACCTATTACAAATACTTCCTCAGCTTTTAATTCATAAATTGCAACTAACAGACTTCTCATAATACTTCCAAATGGATGCGTAACAACTGCACCAGCATTTTTTATAATTTTCGCATCACCATTTTTAAGATTTAGAGCACTTGGAAGCATGGCTGTTAATCTAGTATCCATACATGAAAGTATTACAATTTTCTTATCTGGATATTTTGTTGTTCTATATTTTTCGTACTCTTTATTTTCTACGAATAACTTATTATGTAGTAATATTTCTTGAAGCTTATTCATATTTTAATCTCTCCTTAAATATGTTGTTCTAAATATACTACCATAAATACAACAATAATAAACTATTAATTTAAAATATTATAATTTTTACAAAAGTAAAAAGGATGTTCTTATTATAAGAACATCCTTTTATAAATATCATCTACTTGTTATCTGTGGCTATTGACTAATCGTCCACAACCATTAACTTTTGGAATATTGGGCTAAGCAAGCAAAGTAGAATTCCAGCACCCATTGTTATTGCAGTTACTAAACCGAATACTTGAAGAGCACCCCATGACTCAACATAGGCTGCAGACATACCTGCAATGTAGTTACCAAAACCTGTAGCAAACAGCCATACACCCATCATAATAGCAGCAATTTGCTTAGGAGCTAGTTTACTAACCATAGAAAGTCCAACTGGAGACAAGAACATTTCACCAACAGTATGAAGTGTATATGCACCTAATAACCAAAGTATATTAGCCTTAATTGCTGCATCAGGAGAACTTCCTCTTTCAAGTGCTGCACCAACCATTAATGCAAACCCAAGTCCAAGAATAATTAAACCATAACCCATTTTAGTTGCAGTAGGAATATCACCTTTAGGTCTTTTAGAAAGTTTAACAAACCACCATGCGAAAATTGGTCCAAGAGTAACACAAAGGAATGCGTTTATTGATTGGAACCAACTTGTTGGTACTTCAAATCCACCTACATTTCTGTTTATATAGTCATTAGTATATAAAGTTAAGCTTGAACCTGCTTGCTCAAATCCAGCCCAGAAAATTATAACAAAGAATGTAAGACCAAAAATTGCAGCAACCCTTCTTTTCTCTTCTTTTGTTAGAGGTTGCTTATCAATTTTAACTTCTTCAGTTTTTTCTTTTTTAATAGCTTGGTTATCATCGAATTTTCCAACATCTCCAAGAAGTTTGTTAGCAAATAACATGTAAAGAACTGATCCAATAAGCATACCTATACCAGCTGCAAGGAATCCGTATTTGTAACCATAACTAATAACTTCTGCACCTTTAGTAACTGCGAAAGTTTTTTCAGCAAGAGTACCACATACAAGTGGAGCAAAAAATGCACCAATATTAATAAATGTGTAGAATATTGAATATGCACCATCTTTTCTAGGGTCATTATTGTCATAGAAATCTCCTACAATAGATGTAATATTAGGTTTCCAAAATCCATTACCAATAATAATAAATATAAGAGCGATATAAACCATTGATTTAGCATTTGCAAGGAAAAGGAATATCAGACCAGCTGTTATCAATAAAGATCCGATAAAAAAGGTTTTTCTCTTTCCGAGAAACTTATCTGCTACGTAACCACCTAATAATGGAGCAAAGTAAGCAAACATAGTAAAGTTAGCATAAATTGTAGCTGCTGCTGCGTTATCAAGTCCTAATCCACCTTTTATAGCCTCTGTTGTAAGAAATAGTATAAGCAAGCCTCTCATGCCGTAATAGCTAAATCTTTCGCAGGTTTGCAGAGTTGAGACTAACCAGAACCCCATAGGATGACCTTGTTTCTTAATAGTCATATCTGACATTTAAAATTCCCCCTTATGCTTTTAATTTTGACAATATTTAAACAATATATTTTATAAAGTGTTTAAGTGAATTATAAAATATTCTTTTTAAATATTTCTATACAGTATATTTTGAAAAATAATATAATATGTTTATTTATTAATTATTATGTGTAAATAGTGTATTCTAAAAGTAGTAATATTTGATGAAAAAAAATAGTATTTTATAAAATAAATAATTTATAACTAAAATTTTTGATAAAGGGGGTAACTCATGGTATTTCCAAAGGGTTTACAAAAGGGGGACACTATAGGAATAATAGCACCTTCTAGCCCATTCGATAGAAATAAGATCCCTGGGGTAGTAAAAGCATTAAATGAATTAGGGTATAAAGTTAAGCTTGGTAGAAGTTGTTATTCAAACTATAAAGGATATTTAGCAGGTAGTGATGAACTAAGGGTGAAAGATATAGAAGATATGTTCTTAGACTGTGATGTGGATGTAATAATGTGTATGCGAGGTGGATATGGAACTCCTAGAATACTAGATATGATAGACTATAATGTTATAAGAAATAATCCTAAGGCTTTTGTAGGTTTTTCTGATATAACAGCATTACATATAGCATTTAACCAAAAATGTAACTTGGTAACTTTCCACGGTATAATGGCTCTAACGTCACCTAAATGGGATGATTTTACTTATAATTCTCTTTTAGATGCACTTAATATGAAGGAGTACTTAAACTTAAGAAATCCAAGAAATAATAAAGTACAAACATTTGTAGATGGAGTAGCAGAGGGTGAAATAATAGGTGGTAATTTAGCGTTACTTTGTGCCACTATAGGAACTGAATGTGAAATAGATGCAAGAGGAAAGATATTGTTTATAGAAGAAATAGGAGAACCTATATATAGAATAGATAGAATGCTTACACAATTAGGGTTAGCAGGTAAGTTTGACGATTGTTGCGGCATAATATTTGGAGATTTCAAAAATTGCAGTAAGCAAAATGATGATGATTTTGAATTAGAAGAAATATTAAAAGACAGAGTAGAAAAGTTCAACAAACCGTGTATATACAATTTAAAATCAGGTCATTGTATGCCTATGATAACAATACCTTTTGGAGTTAAATGTAGGTTAGATGCTACTAATAAAAAAGTAGAGCTTTATAAATCAATTTACTAAGTAATTAATAATAGCCACAAAATATAGTTTATATAAACCTATATTTTGTGGCTATTTATTTTAAACTTTACTCAAAGCAAATAAATTCATAACTTGCATAGCTACACCTATAGGCAAGCAATCCTCATCTATATCAAATTGACCAGTATGAAGAGGTGAGGTTATACCTTTATTTGTATTTTTGCAACCTAAATGGAAAAATGCACCCTTCGTATTTTCTAAGAAAAATGAAAAGTCCTCTGCTCCAAGGGATGGATGCTCCTTCACTAATACTTTATCATCTCCAAGGAGTATTTTTCCTTGTTCTTTTATTATATCAACAACGAAATTATCGTTAACTAAAGGGGAATATCCTATTTCTATTTTAACATTTCCAACTCCGCCAAATGATGATGATACGTCTTTTACTATTTCACATATTCGTTCTTTTGCAAATGAGCGAGTTTGTGGATCTAATGTTCTTAATGTGCCAGATATCTCAACTTTATCACAAATTATATTTTCCTTTATACCGCCTTTTATTATTCCAAGGGATAAAACTGCTGAATTTGTTGGAGCTATATTTCTACTTACTATAGTTTGTAGAGCTGTTATAACATGAGCACCTATAACTATTGCATCAACGCCATTTTCAGGATATGCACCATGGGCCTGTTTTCCATTTATAGTTATTTTTATAGTGTCAGTAGATGCATTTAAGGTATTGTATTTTACTTCTATATATCCAGTATCCACACTCGGCATAACATGAAGACCTAATATATAATCTACCTTAGGATCATCAAGACAACCATCTTCTATCATAAACTGGGCGCCACCAACTGTTTCTTCTGCTGGTTGGAACAATAACTTAACATTAACAGGAACTTGATCTTTTATAGAATTTAATATTTTGGCAACTCCAAGTAGTATAGCAGTATGGGCATCATGGCCACAAGCATGCATCTTTCCGATATGGATAGATTTATATGTACTTTCATTTTTTTCTTCAATAGGGAGAGCGTCTATATCAGCTCTTAAAGCTATTGTCTTGTTTGAAGCTGAGTTAAGGATGATACCCGTTATACCTGTATGATTTTCTGACTCGAAATACTCAATTCCTATTTCATCTAAGTATTTTTTGATTTTATCTCTAGTTATAAATTCTTCCATTCCAAGCTCTGGAGTTCTGTGTAAATCACGTCTAACTTCTATAAGCCAGTCTTTTATTTCATTTGATTTTTTATATATTAAAATTTTATCCATAAAAACACCCCATTTAGTTATTAATTTTATTAATAAACATAAATAATAATAATAATTATAAAACTTAGTTTATTTAAAATATAAAAGCAGTATATTATATAATATGTAAATATAGCTTATATATTAGTTATAATTGAGGTGTATATATGGATACATTGAGAAATACGTGGGTTGAAGTAAACCTAGATAATATAGCAAACAATATTAGAGAAGTAAGAAATAATCTTAAGGCTAATGCTAAAATAGGAGCAGTTTTAAAAGCAAATGCATATGGACATGGGGCTATAGAAGTTGCAAAAGTTATGATTGAAGAAAATGTTGATTATCTTTGCGTTGCATCATTAAATGAAGCACTTGAAATAAGAAAAATATATAAAGATATTCCTATTTTAGTTATGGGTTATATATCAAATGAAAATATTCATATAGCTATAAAAAATAATATAACTCTAACTATATTTAATATAGAACAAGGGATAAAGGTATCGAATATATCTACTGAATTATCTAAGGTTGGGAAAATTCATCTAAAAGTTGACACTGGATTTAATAGGCTTGGATTTAAGGCAGGAGAAGAACTTATAAATATAATAAAGCAAATTCATGACTTAAAAAACATAGATATAGAAGGAATATTTTCTCATTTAGCACTAAAAGATTTAGAAAGCGATTATAAGCAATTTAATTTGTTTACTAATACTATAGAACAAATTGAAAATGAAGGAATCAATATACCAATAAAACATATATGTGACAGTATTGGAGCAGTGTTATATCCAAACTATCATTTGGATATGGTTAGAATAGGCGCTAGTTTATATGGATACAATGGTAGAAAATCTTCTATGAACTTAAAACCAGTTCTAACGTTTAAGTCTAAGATATCATTTATTAAAGAAATAGAAAAAGGGGAAGGGGTAAGTTATGACTATACATTTGTAGCAAATCAAAAAATGAAAATTGCTACTATTTCTTGTGGATATGGAGATGGAATACCAAGAATTTTATCAAACAAAGGATATGTTACTATAAATAATCAAAGAGCTAAAATTATTGGAACAATATGCATGGACCAATGTATGGTAGATGTGACAAATATAAAAGATGTATTAGTAGATGATGAAGTAATATTTTATGGAGAAAATGGAATTAAACTTGCACAAGTTGCAAATTGGGCTAATACAAATAGAAATGAAATTTTAAGTTTAGTTTCAAGAAGAGTTCCGAGGGTTTATTATAAGGATAACAAAATAGTTAAGGTTTTGGATTATCTTGTTGAATATTAAAAAAATTTATATTTACCAACTACTCCCCCCACCTAACGTATCGTTCGGTAAGGGGAGTTTATCATTTAAAAGATGAAATATTGTTGGATAAATCATTAATATTATCACATAACACTTGAAGTTTTTGTTCTATTCGTACCAAAAGATACATTGATACAGCAATAGGAAACTAAAGTAGTTTTGAAAATTAATTTGGTAAATTGTTTATTAATATAGCGTGGTATACAGATAGTACCTTAGAACAATTAGTTAAAGCTCAAGTTTAGATAATCTTGATAGTGATGTAGTGTGAGAAAGAGTTAAGAATTATTGTTATGTTATAATATAATGTTGAAATTAAGTTACATTGAAAAAGAGGAGAATTAATTCTCCTCTTTTAACTTCATAGTATATAAAAATTATGGATTACTTAATATTAAACTTAATTAATAGCTGTATAATAGTGTATACACTTTAAATGCTATGATACAGCTATTTTTATTCTTTATTTATCGCACAATTGTCTAACAGATCAAAAAATTTAATATAGTCTGTTTTTACTATTCTAAAAATTTATTTTGTTTTATTAATTTTCCTATTGAGCATAATTTCTTCTGCTATTACTAATGTGACACTTATTATAGCTACTATTATACCTATTTTAACTGTGTAAGCTGAGACTAAAATTCCTGCAAATACAGCTGCTTTACCATTTAGCACACCGTTTCTTTGGTCTATATATTTCATATTATGAAACTTTTCATAATAATTTACTCCTAATCCATAAGCTATTAAAACAATCCCTATAATAACTCTTATAATCTCTATCATTTCCAAGTTTATTTCCCCCCTTTTAAATTAGGACTATACTAAATTATATTCATTAAATTAAGATTATGTGATAAATGTAGAAACTTAATTGTTAATATTATAACATACTTGTCATCTGTTGCTAAAATCCTTTAATAAAAAACCTAAGCAAGGTTCTTCTGTGTCCCAATATTATACAACTATTCATGAATAAACTATGTATTAAATATATCATAAATCAATTAAATCTATTTATACATTTCTAAATTTAAACTTTTATTTAAAACATAGCCTAAATTATAAACCCCTATGGATAGGGTATCTATAAAAAAAGAAAAAGAATTTGGTATAGATAGTTATGCACTACTATATGAACAAAATATAGGGCTTATAAATGGATTAGTTAGTGAATGGTTAATAGATATAAGTCAAAGAGTAGATATAAGACTTTTTAAAAGGGCAATAGAAATAGCTACAGATAAAGGAAAATGTAACAAAGGATATATATGTGGAATTTTGAAGCAATGGGAAGATAAGAATATAAGAAGTTACGAAGATTTAAAAGCTTATGAAGTAAGTGCTAAAAATAAGGGGGCTAATAGTTATGGAGAAGATTACATTTATCAAAAGCCAAGTAAAGAACAACTTGAAGAAGCAAGAAGATTACTTGAACAAGACTAAATATAAGTGTGAGAAGTGTAGGGACATGACATTTATATTGAATAAAGATATAGCAATTCCCTGTGAATGTAGGGAGTTAAGAATTGCCGAAAGTATATTAAAAAACAGTGGTATAAACGAAGAGTTTAGAAAAAAGACATTTGATAATTTTAATTATGGCGTTGAATTACAGTTAACAGAAGCTTTTTTAAAAGCAAAGAAATATTGTAGTAATTTTGAAGAAATAAAAGATACTAGAAGAAATTCAATAATATTTATGGGACAAGTAGGAAGTGGCAAAACACATTTATGTACTGCTATAGCAAATAAGCTTATGGAAAACTTTGTAGGAGTTGTTTATATGTCATATAGAGACATTATAACTAAACTTAAACAAAGTATTTTAGATGAAGAAAACTATAGTAGAGAATTAAATAGATACAAAGAAGCTAAGGTACTTTTAATAGATGATTTATTTAAAGGAAATATAACTAAAAGTGATATAAATATAGTCTTTGAGCTTATTAATTATAGATATCAAAAAAACAAGCCAACTATAGTGAATACTGAAAAGTTAATAGATGAACTTATAGAAATAGATGAAGCTATAGTTAGCAGAATAATTGAAATGAGCACAAAATACCTAGTAGAAATAAAGGGAAGGAAATTAAATTACAGGATTTATGGTTAATGGGGGGAGTATGTTAGATTATTTAACTGAGAATGATATACCAGATTCATTAAAGGATATAGCCGATGAAATAGGCATGGATAATTTTATTAAGTTGTGTAGGTTATGTAGCGGCTTTTGTATATACATCCCTACAGAAAATTCTCTTACAAAGCCGATTAGAAATAGGGTTATTAGGGAAAGTTTTGATGGAGGAAATTACAGGGAGCTTGCTAGAAAGTTTAATATTAGTGAGGTACAGGTAAGAAAAATAGTAGCTAAACTACTCTAGAACAAAGCCTGTCTAAGATACAGGCTTTGTTTTTTTATTTAAGATATAACATTAATAAAATTATAAATAAATTTGAAGTAAATGTAAAAAATACATATCAGAAAAAGTATTTTTAACATTTAGGAGATAAAAAATATGAAAAGAATAATATTAATATTTTGTATGGCAAGTATGTTTATTATGATTGGAGGATGCTCTAATAAACGCAATTTAGAGAATTCTATAAATAAACCCAATTTAGAGAATCCAACAGAAGATTCTTCTAAATTCAATTCAAAGGAATTGGTAGACATTTATACAACTGTATTTGATTCTTTTGTACCTAAAGAAGAAGCTATAAATATAAATAAGGCAGATTATCTCGCAATTGATATGAGGAGTAAATCTTTTGATAATATTTCACAAGAAGGTAAACAACAAATATTAGATTATTTTAAAAATAAGTATAATATAGAGGTTATGAATGAGTCGCTTAATACATTAGAAGAAAAAGGATTAGGAACTAAACAGGGTGCAGATGTAAGTTTGATAAAAGATGGCAAAAGAGGAATTCTCGTAGGAATACTTAATGAGAAAATTGTGTCTAAAACTGAAGTAGTTATTGAAGGATATTGGCACCTTACTCCAACAGCAGGAGCAGGTTTTAGGACTACAATCGTATTCAAAGATGGACAATGGAAATTACAAAAAAGAGAAGGGATGGGGGTGAGTTAATTATAATTGATTAAACTTTTATATATAGAGTAAATATTAAGGAGCTGAAAGGCTACCTGAAGGTACGCCTTTTTTTATCTATATGAACAATTTTATATAACATAGCCTAAAAAAGTTATTACGACAATAATAAATTGTAAATAATTATATATTATAGTACTTACGGAGGAAATAAGATGAAAAAAATTAGTGCATTACTAAGTTCACTTATTTTAATGACTGGTACAGGTTTTTTGGCATTACAGAATAACAATGGTCAAGATATAGATACCAAAAAAGAATTAAGTGTAAGTGTATCTACAACCGAACAAAAGGAAATTTCAATATTAAATAAGCCAATTAATGCAGATGAAGTAAAGGAAGAAAATGTATTCTTTTTTTTCAATTCAACTGCAACATTTGACCCAGGGCAACTTCGTTACACAATAGATGAAATGAATGAAAGTGATTTAGTTGATTCTATTGTTAAAGGTATTATTACTGATATCGATTATGTTAATATAGAGGATAATGCACAAACTATACTCACTGTTAATGTACTAGAATCATACAAAGGAAATACTGCAAAGGAAATTAAGGTATATGAAGATGGCGGATATATAAGATTAAAGGATATGCTAGGTGAATTTAAAGATAAAGGTTTGGATTTAGAAAAGAAGTTAACAAAAGAACAAATTGAGAATGGTCTTGTTGATAAGAAATTCTGTAATGCCCCTCATCCCCAAAAAGGACAGCAGGTAATATTGTATTTGACTAAAAATCCAAATAAACCTCCTCTTATGTTAGCTGATTCATATATGTCTCTAGGTTCAGTATATGGAAAATTTACTTTATATAAAAATACTGGGCAGTATGAAAGACCACCACGTGATGGTGTCGTTAATTTTGAGAAATCAATACCTGAAGATAAAATGGAGAAGAAACTTAAGAATAAATTTAAATGGCTATGTTAACTAATTTGGTTGTTAGTGTATTTATTTTTTAGTATAGGTTATAATATATGTATATTATAGGACTAGGAGGTATAAGTATGGGATTAGATAACACTTTAGAGAAACAAGTAAAAACTTTAAATACTTCTGAACTTGAGGAACTATTTAATCTTATAGGTTCTTTGCTTACTACAAATACTTATTCCTCCGAATTTAATAGAGAAATAAAAGAAATAAAGTTTTTCAAAGGTGAAATATGTCCTAGATGTAATAAAAGTCATATTATCAAATACGGTATAAGATACGATAGACAAAGATATAAATGTAAAACTTGTGGGAAGGTTTTTGATGAAAGAACATCTTCAGTTATTTCTAGCACAAAACTACCACTTGAAACATGGTTTAGATATATAAATTTATTAGTAAATAAGGCTACAATAAGAGAATGTGCAGAAGAATTACATATAAGCCTTAAGACATCATTCTTTATGCGTCATAGAATTTTAGATTGTTTGAATGTAATACTTGGTAAAGGCTATGTTAGTGGAGTTGTAGAAAGTGATGAAACATATTTTAGAGTATCATTTAAAGGTAATCATAGCAAAGGCAATAGATTTGTTCTACCTAGAAAACCCCATAAAAGAGGTGGTCAAAAACAAGGTAAAAGTTCAGGCAATAAATTAAGAGGAATATCTCATGAGAAGGTTTGTGTAGGAATATGCATTGATAGAAAAGGTGGCATAATCTCAAAAAAATTATGTACTGGTAGAGTTAAATTTTCTCACTTAAAGAATTTCTTCAATAATAAAATTGAAGAAGGCTCTACTCTTTGTGTAGACTCCCATCAATCGTATATAAAGATTCCGACAGTTTTTAATGTAAAACTCAAAAGAATAGATAGTGGTAAATATACTGATGGAATTTACCATATTCAACATGCCAATAGTTTTCATAGTCGCTTAAAAGGTTGGGTTAGAGATTTTAATGGAGTATCAACCAAATATCTTCAAAACTACCTTACTTGGTTTAGATGGTGTGAGATTACAAAGAAAGAAAAAGATATATCTAAAATGAAAGAGTTGTTTTTAGGGTTAGTTACTACTGAAAACTACTCCACTATCGAAACAATAAGAAATAGATATATTGAGTTAACTTAACAATAGTAAAACTAAATTGTATATAAATTGAATCTATAATATATATATGATAAAATTTGTTATACAAAACATCTATTTTAGTAGGGGGGATAAAATGTTGAAAAGATTATCTTTGATATTATTAGTATTTATTTTTTCAATAAGTTTAATAGGATGTAATAAAAATAAACTTATAATAAGTCCACAAAAGAATAATGAAAATGAATTCAATAATATGGGTGTAGACTATAAAATCAATAACCTATATAAATATGAGTACGATATTCAAGTTTATGCTAAAGAGTATAACTATGGGAAACTAAAAGATACATATGATTTAGTGCAAACTAAAACAAATAGTAAAGATTCAGAAGATGTCTTACCTATAAGTGTTTATGAAAAAAACAGAAATATAGATGTAGTTGCTGGTAATATTTCGTTAAATCTACCGCTAGATTTTTTTAATGATGATAAGAAAAATGGAATGGCTTTATCATTCATAAATTATGATAAAGAGATACAATTAAACAAAGAATTATCTATAGCAGTATTTGGTGTTGGAAAAAAAGGTGGAACTACTCAATCAGTAGATTTAGATGGAGATTTTAAATTAGGACATAATGAAAAAGATTTAGTTGTATATCTAAAAATTAATAAAATCAACTAAAAATAATGATAGAATACTTGTATTCTATCATTATTTTTTTACTTATCAACCAAATTATTTAACATAGCCATTTAAATAAATGGATATATTTCCTGCAAATAAGTGAATATACTACGCTATATTTATATATTACACAATAAAATAATGCTGTCTAAACCGAAGTGCCATTGGAATACTTATACAATAAATTTATTCGTTATCACATCATATTTAGTTCCAATATAATATATAGTAAATATAAAACATTTAACCTTAAGGAAGGTGTAATTTATTGTTTACTCAAATTAGAAGGAATGTATTTAAATCGTTATGTATTATTTTTACAATAATATTCTTAGTAACAGGGTGTTCATCGGCTTCGTCAGTTAATTTAAAAATTTACGGAGAGAGTGAAAATTGGAAAGTAAAACATGAACTTAAAGTTGATGGTATAGATTCTACTGAAGAAAAGAATCTATATATAGAAAATAAAAATAATGAAAAAAGAATAGATACTATTAACTTCGCATTATATAGAGATGGTGATTTAACTACAAAAGGAACAGGAATTCCTTTAGATAATAATAAATATATAAAAAGGTCTAAAAATATGGGAGCAGCTTCACCGTCAAAAGAATCTAAATATGTTATTGAAATAGAATGGGATGGTCAAAAAGAAACAATATCATTAAATAATACTAATTAGTTATGTGAAAACTGAAAACACAGAAAATAGAGTACTTTTAAGTGCTCGTTTTTGTGACTGTAGCTTTTAAATTAATATAGATTTTGTATATAACTCATACTCGCTTAAATCAATAAAATCATTCCAACTAATACCATATCCACCTACATCAACTACAACATTAAAAAATAAATCATTATCAGCAGCAGGATTTAGGACTACAATTGTATTTATAGATGGACAATGGAAGTTACAAAAAATAGACCCGATGGGGATTAGTTAGTTAGAATTGATTAAACTTATATAGAGAGAGTAAATACGAAGGAGCCGAAAGGCTCTATTTTAAATTATATAAATCAATATATACCCAATTTCAACATATATCCTATAAAGAACTACAGTATACATATACAACAGATAATACAGTACTAATAATTAACGTAACATAAAAGGTTGAATTAGTTATAAATTTAACTATTAGATATGATTATTATGTTAAAATAGACATAACAACAAATAGAATTCAAAGGGGGAGGGGCAAAATGGATATATATATATTTATGACAATGAGTATCATGCAGGTATCATTCGGTTTAGTATTATTTTTAATAGGGATTGTGTCTAGACTGTTTTCTATAAACGATAGCAAAAGAATTTTTTTAAATAAAGTAAAAGATCAAGGTTTATTAAATATTATTCTTGGTGTTATTGGAGGGGTAATCCAATACTTGAATACAGATTTAACTATAATATCAATGATTATATTTACAGTTGGAATTTTGTTTAGTTTATATATTTAATAATAAAATCCGTCCTACTTATTAAAAAAAGTAGTATGAAAAAAAGTAGTAAAATAATTGTGATAATAGGTGTAGTATTAATCTCAATTTTTATGTTCTTTAGGTGATGCTATTTCAGATAAGTTTAAAATAGGATTTAGAAAGTTTGATAAACCAATTACAATAGGGGAAGAATTTTTACTTTATGAATGTAATAATAAATCACACGGTGCAGAGAGAGTTTATATGACTATAAATAAAATAGAAAAAGATAAGGGATCATGTGTTGGTAATGACGATGTATCATGTACTGTTATGTATTTTGATTTAAGATATGAAGGGGATAAGCCACTTAATTTAATTGATGAAAGTAGAAGCTTTAGTGATTTATCTAGTTTCACAACTAGTTTATCCAGTGACAAATTAAAGGATGATGATTGGTCAGATGATTTTATTATAGAAGATGATATGAATTCAGATGTTATACATACCGAGTATACTAAGAAATTACCTAAAGTAATTAAATCTGGTACTACACTAAAAAATCTAACTCATCCTATAGCAATTATGGGTGTTAGGTATAGTGATATCCCAGTAGAGGATATAAATATACAAATTGAAACAAAACTTAAGATGCAACATAAAGGTAAAAATATAAGAGAAAATATAAATAAATAATCCTTCGATTTAGGAAAAGAAATTACTTTAATGGCTTTTTCAAGTAATAAGCAAGATACAACTAGTATTAATTTATCTTCTGATGAAGATATAAAAGATGGAATAAAGAGAAATAAGAAAGTTATATTGATAAAAGTAAAGATAGTTAAGTGTGATGAAAATAATAAATAGAAAATATATGATTGGCTACAATTGTAATTAGTTATATAAAATTGTAACAAAGATAGCATGATAACTTGGTACAACAAAAACTTTAATTTTAGAATATAAAAAAATAGTCAGGGGGATTGGTTTATGAATTCGCTTTCATCTACAAATAACTTTATAGATATTCTTTTACTCATAGTAATAATACTTTTTCAAATATTTTTATCAAAGAAAGAAAACAAAATACTAGGTTTAATATTACCTACAATTAGCTTTTTATTTTCATTATTGTATCTTATGCAGGCTACGACTTTCCTTATCGGCCTTGTGGCATTTTTATTTACAAATATATCAACAGTAATACTTTTATTAATTTACTTGACTTATCGTAAAAAAATTAATAAAAATAAAGCTATTAATAAAATAAATATCCAAGATTGAGAATAGTAGTTACTAAATAATCCATCTATGTTTATAAAATATAACAGTAGGCTAAGGAGTTTAAGGGATGCAAATTTTTAGTTGTATAGGTTACATAGTATTATAAATTATGAATTAGAATTATATAAAAGTAGGTGATTAAATGCAATGTCCATACTGTAAAAAAGAAATGGTTTCAGGTAAAATCGGCTGTCACAACCGTTCATTAGGAGTTTTGGAGTGGACTCCAGATGAAACAAAGTCAAAATTAAAGCATATATTAGGTTTAGAATCCGAGGTATTTGAAAGGAATTTTAAAGTTCAGGCCCATAAGTGCGAAATTTGCAGTAAGATAATAATTGATTTATTGGATGACTATAATAAAAACTCAAAGTAAATTAATAAGACTAAGTTAGTTCACAGTTGGATATGTGCAAGACATGGGTAGAATAAATAGTTATATAAGAAAGGAAGAACTATGTATATAGAAACTCAATGGGTTATATTATTTTGTATATTATTATTAATAACTTGCTTAATAGTTATGCCTATAGCTATAAAATATTTGATTAGAAGTGTTATACATTTGGCTGAATATTTTATTGAATATAATGAAACAGCTAAAAAATAGTATATTTTATCTTAAATAATGGGTGTAATTCTATACTCAAAATCACAAAACTACTATACTGTTTTTATAAACCACTACCAAATAGAATAGGGGGAATAATTTATGGAAAAAAATAATCTGATAAAACTCTATGGGCTTACTTTTATCGTTGGAATATTAATACTAATGAACTCTATGAATTTAGCTCAAACTGAAATTTTTAGTTATGTTGACGGTAGAGCTATAGATATAGAACAATCTATTATAAATTATAGATTGTCAGGTTCTATAGTAGCAATACTAGGAGGTTTAGGTATGATAAGGAATATAGATATTAAGTCGTAATTTTTATAAACTACGAATAAAAATAATTTAGAGCATAATGGTCATATATAGATGAATTTTAGTGTAAAGGTATCATATTTATATAACATATTGTTAATTTTGATAGTGTTTACGACTGTATCAGGGTGTGCATATATTAGGGGGTGGCTACAATAGGTAATTCAACTTATAAATTGCGTTTTGGCGAGTATTGGCGTATTGGAGAACAAGAAAGCTGGTTTGAAGATATGGCTTTACGGGGACTACACTTAGATGAGATAGGATTAATATTTGTTAGATTTGAAAAAGGTGAGCCCAAAAAAACAAGATATAGAATAGGTGTTTCATTAGATGAGGATATAGTACAAGAAGAAAAGCAACGATATACACAAAGGGGATGGGAATACGTTACAAATTATAGGAATTTTAATATATTTTCATCACCATATGAACTAAATGCACAAGAATTTTATACAGACCCTACCCAACAATCAGACACATTGAAGAAATTAAACAAAGAATTAGTATGGGCTGCATTTATAAGTATAATACCAATAATTATGATTATAGCTATTTATTATTTTGAGTGGTTTAATAATACAACTACTTTAGTTTTGATAGAGTCAAGAGATATTCAATCTGTTACGCTACATATATATTTACTATATTTATCATTTAAGTCAATAAAGTCAGCTGTATATATGACCACTTTGAGAAGAAATCTTGAAAAGGTAAAGCCAATTAATCACAATGCTCCATGGAGAAAGCAACGTGCACTAAATTATGGAGGAGCTGTATTATACCTGGTATTTCTTACTGCTATACTTATACCATCTATGTCAGATAATATGAAAACACTACCAGTTTACAGCGATGATTTGCCTATTGTAAGGCTATCAGATATAGAGAATGATCCAAATTTAGTTAGGCAAGAATCCTTAGATGGAGGTATTGATTGGGCTAACAATTATGAATATGGGTGGAGTATATTTGCACCAACACAATACACATCTTATGAAGAAGGCGTTGTTTCGGATAAGGTATGGCAAGATGGGAGTGGGGTATATTCCCCAAGTATGAATACAAGAGTGTATAAACTAAGATATCCATCTATGGCAGAAGATCTTATTTCTGATTTAGTTAAAAAATTTGATATTGAACCTCAAGATAAAAATTTAATTAAATTAAATAATAACGATTTTGATAACTTAACTGTTTATGAGTCAAAGGATTTCAAAGATGTATTTGCATCTAAGGGAAAAGGGGTAATCCATGTTAGGTATTTTGGTTATGCAAAAACTGATGCAATAATTGATAGCGTTTTACATAAGATTAATTTAATTTCACAATAAATAAAAGCCTATATCTTATTTAATAAGATATAGGCTTATTTTACTCAACTAATTTTCTAAATCCCTCTGACAATAAATCAGAAAGACCTACAAGAATCATATAACATATTAATATCAGAGTTATTTCAGTATAATTAAACCAACTCATAGCTAGCTTAAATTCTTGACCAAGGCCACCGGCACCTACAAAACCTACAACAATCGTTGTACGAATAATAACTTCCCATCTATACAATATAAAGGTAATAAATTTAGGCATTACCATTGGTATAATACCATAAATAAGAATTTGAGATGTAGAGGCACCAGAAGAAGATAAATTTCTAATAGGCCTTAAATCTAGATCTTCTATAACTTCAGCACATAACTTCCCAAGTATCCCAAAGTTATGAAGTGCTAAGGCTATAGCTCCAGGTAATATTCCAGGCTTAAATATAAATACTATAATCATTGCCCATATTAACTCAGGTACTGCCCTTGAAAATATATATAAAACACGGATTATTCCAAATAAAATCCTGCTATACCACTTCTTAGATAAAGTCATTGTACCGTTGGCAACATTTCTAGAAGCTGCAATTACAGTTAATATCATTCCTATAGTTGCAAAACCTATTGCCATAATACTCATAATTAAGGTATCGTAAGTGAGCTTTAGTGCAATTTGCCACATTTTCATGTCTTTAAATGCTGGGTTATCATTACCTAGTCCTAAAAGATTACTTAAGAATTTTTGTGTGTGGTATATATTTTTATCTGAAAATAAATCAGAGATATTTGCGTTTTCTACATTAAATATAAACATCCATGATGATATAATTAAAATTAATAACATAAATAAAGAAAATTTAACGAAATCAAATCTAACTGTTTTTTTTAATTCTTTTGCTACTTGCTTCATGCTACCAACCTCTTTCGAAGTAAATTGCTCCAAATATCAATCAATACAACTAAACCTATTAAAAAAAACATAAATGTCCAAACTTCATTATATTTTAAATCGTTTAAAGATAGGTTGATTTGATATCCTAAACCACCGAGTCCAACAAAACTCATAATTGTTGATGACCTGATAGCGCATTCAAATCTATACATAGTATAACTAATCATATTAGGTATAGCTATTGGTAAGTATCCGTAAAATAAAAGCTGTAATTTTGAGGCGCCACTAGATTTTAGGGCTTTTATTGGCTCATTTGAAACATCGTTAAGGATATCTGCAAATACACGTCCAAGTGCTCCACCGTAGGGTATAGCTAAAGCAAATATTGCAGCAAAAGGGGATAATCCAATTGAAGCTACAAATAACCATGCCCATACTAATTCATGTATAGCACGCATAAATCCTAGAACACCTCTAAATACTGTCATAAACAATGACTTAGAGTAATTACTAGACGATAATACTCCAGATGCTAAAATTCCAAATATAAGTGCTATAATAACTGCCAAAGACATACCAGCAACGGCATAAGACAGGGTTAACCATGTAGATTCTATGGCTAATTTGATTATATCTGAAGATAATTCAGGATTAAAAAAAGCTTTTACAATTTGAATTATTGTAGCTTTTCCACCAGAATGAACTAAATCTGGCCCCCAGTCTACAGAAAATAAACTAAAAACAAAAGCCAAAAACATCAATAAGGTTAAAATATTTCTTTTATGAAAGTTGAGGGATTGTTTCAAAGTTTTCATTTTGTCTCAACTCCTTTATGTTGTAGAGGTCATGTAAATCTTTATCAGTTATTTTATCTGTAGGGAGGTCAAAAAATATTTTTCCATCTTTTAATGCTATAATACGAGTAAAGTATTTCTTAGCGTATTCTACAGAGTGAAGACTTGCTATAAGTGTTTGATTTTCTTCTTTTACAAGATCAACTAACATTGACAATAGATCATGGGCACGTGCTGGGTCTAATGATGATACCGGCTCGTCAGCTAATATAACTTTTGGATTTTGAACTAAAAGTCGAGCAAGTGCAACCCTTTGTTGTTGACCTCCAGATAAATCAGATGTTTTATCGTATATTTTATCTAATAAACCAACTCTATCTAGTGATTTAATAGCTATATTCTTATCTTGTGGAAAAATTAATGATAGGGCAGACTTAAAAAATCCCCATTCATTTAATCTACCTGCTAAAACATTGTGAATTACAGGTAGAGGTCCTACTAAATCAAATTGTTGACGAATAATACCTAGTTTCTTAGATAACTCCTTATTATTATAACTTTTTGAAGGTATAGTATCTATTGTTAATTCTCCTTTATCGGGTTTTACAATATTAGCTAGAGTATTTAATAAAGTTGTTTTTCCTGCGCCGCTTGGCCCAATTAATGCAATTATTTCACCTTTTTTTATAGAAAAAGAAAGGGAAGATAAAGCCTCCATCTCCCCATAATTTTTTGATATTTTATTTAAATTAAACACTTCTTTATTTGACATATCTAATCACCTACTATTTAATCATTCCTAGTTCTTTAGCAACAGAACGGATTTTTTCATAGTTCTCATTTTTAGTTTCTATAAACTTATCTGATTGGAATACTTCCATTATTGTAGCGTTGTCTTTATTATTTAAAGAAAGTATAGCTTCTTTTATTTTATCTGTAGTACCTTCACCAAATTCTTTATCTATATTGTCGTTTACAGTCCAGTGATAGTCATAATAAGATGGTGTTACGTATGCAACTTTAACTTTATCTAAATCTACTTTTCCTTCATCAACAGCGCTTTTCCATACTGATTCATTTAAAACTCCTGCCTCAAAAGAACCAGATTCCACAAGTTTCCAAGTTTTATCATGTGAACCGGAGAAGTTTGGAGAACCATCAAAATCTTTTGTTGCATCAATTCCTTCTTGTGTTAAGAAATAACGTGGCATTAAGTGGCCAGAAGTAGAACTTTCACTACCAAATGTAAAGCTTAATCCTTTTAAGTCTTTTAATTCTTTAGCATCTATACCTTTTTGAGTTATAAAAACAGAGTGAAATTCTTGATCCATAGGTCTTTGAGCTATAGCTTGTGCATTAGGAACCAAATCTCTTGCTTGAACTCCTGTAAGACCACCGAACCAAGCTAAATGCATTTCTCCTCTTTCAAAAGCAGTTACTAATGCTGCATAATCACTAGAAGGAACAAATTCAACTGGCACTCCAACTTTTTCGTTAAGATATTTTTCAAGTTCATCAAAAGATTTGTTTAATTTTGATGCATCTTGATCAGGTATTGCACCTATTTTAAGTATTTTTTCTTCCTTAGGCTGTTCCGAAGTTTTTGAACTACAAGCAGTAAGTGATATTACCATTAATACTGCTAATAAAGCTGTAATTATTTTTTTCATAATTATCCTCCAATTATATAAAAATCCGTGTATATTTAATTTTATTGTATAGTATTTCTATAGGTATTGTAAAATTTCAAAAATCTATATCTATATACTTACATATAGAAAAAATCTATAATAAAAAGTATTAAAAACTAGAGTTATATACTAAATGTATAAAAAAATTACAATATAGTGTATAATATACAAGAAATATATCGAAAAGGAGGAGATTAAAATTAATAATATAAATATAAAAGATGATTTACTAAACATAAAGCCTAAGGCCTTAGATATTAAAAATTTTGAAAATCTTTCTTATGAAAATTCAAATATAGATAAATCACAAATTGATCTAAATACCTTTAATAAATTAAGTTTAACTAGTGATAACATAAATGAATTATTACAAGGCCTTGAAAAGATAGTTATAGAAAAGGGAAATAAAAAAGATGCAGTTATAGATTCCTATACTATATATAATAGCGCTTTAGATATGATAAAAAACAATGATATTACAAATTCAATAAGTGAACTTAACAAAGCTATAAAATTAAATCCAAAAGATACAGATATATTAAACTTACTAGGTATGTGTAACTTCTTACAATGTAACTTTGATAGATCTCTAGGTTATTTTTCAAAAAGCTTTGCTTATAAAAAAAGTGATATTGCAAGTAAATATATAGATATTATGAGTTCTATGGATTTTGACACTTTTCTTGAAAGATACAATCATGCTATAAGATTTATAAGGGAAGGTTTATATGAAGAAGGAACTCAAATATTTAAACACTTAACAGAGGAATACCCACAACTTATAGAGCCGTACATAGTCTTAGGACTTATTTGTATGGAAAGAAAAGATGAAATAATTGCAAGGAATTATTTTAATAAAGCTTTAACACTAGATAAAAGTAATGAAATTGTTATTAAGTTTATAGACAAAAGAGTATATAAAATAGATGAAAATATAGAAAAACCAGCTAAGAAAAATCCAAAGGACAAAAAACAAAAGAGCAGTAAAAATAAGAAAAAAAACAGTTTACCTGTAGCAGTAATTGCTCTTTTAACAGCAGGAATAATAGGTCAATCTATATATGGATACAATAAAATATCAAATTTAAATAATCAAGTTAGTACATTAAATACACAAGTTGGTAGTTATAAAGAAGATTTAATAAAATCAAAAGAAGAAAATTCTGAGCTTAAAGCTCAAATCGGAAGCATTAAACCTATAATTAAAAAAGAAGTTTTAATTGCAGATGAACATGCTCTTTATAAAAAAGCATTAGACGAAAAAGAAAGAGGCCTACGTAAAGATGCAATAAAAAGCTTTGAATATCTTGCAGAGTATGGAAAAGACAAGTTATATGTTTCAGAATCTATATATATATTAGGTAGCATTTATGAATCTAAAAAAGATTACGATACAGCTTTAAAATACTACAATAATTATGTAAATAGATATACAGCTAAAGATAACTACTACGATCACTCATTGTATAATATAGCTATGATATATAAAGCACAAGGTGATATAGCAAAATGTAGGGAAAAGTTAAATGAACTAATAAACCAGGTTCCAGATAGTATATACAATAATTCTACAACTAAAAAAATATTAAATAGTTAATTAAAAAGGAAAGCATTATTAAATGCTTTCCTTTTTTGTATAAATATATCTACATACTTTATTTTTCATCAAATTTAAAAGGGTTTTGTTATTACATAATGAATATATTATTATGTAAAAATATTGCAAGCATTTAAGGAGGAACCTAAGATGAAAACTTATACAATGTCAAAATTAGTGAAATCAGAAGATTTAAATCACCACGGAACTTTATTTGCAGGAAGAATGGCTGAATGGTTTATAGAAGGCGCATTTATAGCTGCTGCAAGCACATACAAAAATCCTGATAATATGGTTTGTTTAAAAATGCATGGACTTAAATTTACTTGTCCTGTAAACAAAGGAGAAATAATAACATTAGAGACTAAGGTTATTTATACAGGAAATACTAGTATGACTGTTTATGGTAAGGTTGTAAAAAACGGAGATATAGAAAAGGTTATAGTAGATGGTTTTACAACTTTTATATGTGTTGATGAAGATGGCAAAAAAATGCCTCACAATATAGTTCTACAAGAACCAGAAAATGAAGCAGAAGCAAAACTTAGAGAATATGCAAAAAACTTAAAATAAGTTGATACAAAAAAAGAAAGTATTATTGGTACTTTCTTTTTTTATATCAATTTACTGCAAATTTTGAGAAAGATCCCTGGCTTTCAAGGTCGTTGGCGACATTAGCGTAGCTAATCTTAGATTTTGTTAAATTTAAAAGGGTTTTGTTGTTATTTAATGAATATAATATTATGTAAATATATTGTAATTATTTACATAATATGTAGAAATTAGCATTAAAAAATATTATAATTAAATAAAATGGCATACTACGCAAATAAAGTTTGATTTTAGAGGGTAGTATAAAATATAAAAAATTCGATAAAGGCAAATCTAGGAAAACCTAGAGACGCAAAGCTACAGGGACTAATTTTATACTTATAAGTATAATTATGTCAGCCAGCTGCCGAAAGGAGCGGATTAATAAGCACTAACAATTTTAAAAAAAGGAGTGGTTTTTTGAAAAAGAAGATGCCAATAATTTTAACAACTCTAGCTGTACTTCCATTAGCAGCAATAGATGCTAATGCAGCACCTAATGTGGGTGTAGTTACAGCTTCTTCGTTAAATGTAAGAAGTGGACCGAGCACAAATGATAAAATTTTATTTAAATTAAAAAGGAATGATAATGTAAACATATTAGATAATTCAAATGGATGGTATAAAATAGAAGCCAAGTCTGGAAAAGTAGGATGGGTATCTGGGAAATATATAAATATAGGAAATGCACCTAATCAACAGGATAGTACAAGTACATTAAAAAAGGTAGTAAACATAGACGGATTAAACATGAGAAGTGGACCAAGTACTGCATTTAGGGTAAATAAGGTATTAAACAAGGGAATAGAGGTAGAAGTAGTATCAGAAAAAGATGGTTGGTCACAAGTCAAATATAATAATATGAGCGGACATGTAGCAAGTAGATTCTTAGATGATAAGACAGAGTCTAAACCAGTACAACCACCTAAAGAAGATATTGTACAAGATAATAATGAACAACCGGTTAAGAGTATAAAAAAGGTTGTGAATATAAATGATCTTAATATGAGAATGGGACCAAGTACTAGATATAAGGTAATAAGTGTATTAAATAAAGGTGTAGAAGTAGAAGTAATATCAGAAAAAGATGGATGGAGTAGTATAAAATATAATAACCAAACTGGTAGTGTAGCAAGTAGGTATCTAAATGCTACAAAAATTCCTGACAATACTCAAAAGCCAGATGAACCTAAGGTTCCTGATAATAATCAACCTATAATTACTGTACAAAAAACAGTAAATGTAGATGGGCTTAACATGAGAAGTGGGCCTAGTACTACATACAAAGTAGTTACGGTATTAAACAAGGGAACTAAGGTAGAGGTAATATCAGAAAAAGATGGATGGAGTAAAATAAAGTACAATAATCAAAATGGCAATGTAGCAAGCAGATATTTAAATGAAATAAAAATTCCAGATAATACTCAAAATCCAACACAGCCTGATGTTCCTAACACAGGGGATAATAATTATGGAAGTAATAATGGGACTGTTGAGGAAAAGGTTTTAAATTATACTTTAGAGGAACATTTAGCAAAACAAGTAGTACTAGATCAAGTAATACATTCAGCAAATGTTAGAAGTGCAATTACCCTTACTAGCTTTTCAAGAGCAGTTGAAGATGATATAAAATATTATCTAGATCCAGTTAATTTTGTAAAAACTCCAAATGGAATGTATCAATTTTTAAAGTTAAATAATTATAGAGAAATATCTGAAGAGAAGTTAAATAGCTATTTAAACAATTTAAAGTTTAACTCTAATCAAAAAAACATATTTGAAAACAAAGCTAAAGTATTTATAGATGCATCGAAAAAACATAATGTAGATGTTGTATATTTAATATCACACGCTATGTGGGAAACTGGATATGGAACTTCTCGTCTAGCACAGGGACAGACTTTATATTCATACAAAGGACAAACCCTTAGCCAACCTGCTGTTGTATATAATTTCTATGGAATAGGGGCTATAGACAAAAACGCAAACGTATATGGAGCAGAGGCTGCATACTGTAATGGATGGACAAATGTAGATGCAGCTATATATGGCGCTGCAGATTGGATATCAAAAAATTACGTTAATAGTTCAAAATATAATCAAAACACTTTATATAAAATGAGATGGAATTATGATGTAACTTGGCATAGGTATGCAACAGATGTAAACTGGGCAAATGGAATAGCAAATATTATGAACAATATATCTTATATGTATAATAATACAAATATAGTTTACGAAGTACCTAAATATAAATAATAAGAAAGTATTTAATAATTGAATATATACAAAGCATATGATAAAATAACTAAGTAATTAAATAAGACAGTTTATTTGTACCATCCTGTCTATAAACAAAACTAGGGCTATATATTACAATTATTGTAGTATATGCTTTTGTATTTTTTTGTTTATAAAGAGGCTGTTAGGCCTCTTTTTTATTGCGTTTTTGTATCCTAGACATTGAGGAGGCACTATGAAGAAAATAGGTATTACAACAACAGTTCCAATAGAAATTCTTATAGCAGCAGGATATACCCCTGTTGATTTAAATAATATATTTATTACGTCAGATGATTACTTTAGTTATATAGATATGGCTGAAAAAGATGGATTTCCTAAAAGTATGTGTGCTTGGATTAAAGCAAAATACGGAGTATGCATAAAACACAACATAGAAGATATTGTTGGTGTAGTTGAAGGAGATTGTTCTAATACAAAATCTCTTATGGAAGTACTTTCTTTAAATAATATAAATATACATCCTTTTTCATATCCAAATGATCACAAAAAAGAAAGTTTAAAAAAAGAAATGGATAAGTTTATGGATATCTTTAATGTAAGTATAGAAGAAGTAGAAAAAGTTAGATTAAAACTCAATAAAATAAGGAAATTAGCTAAAAAGATAGATGAGTTAACTTATATAGAAAATAAAGCCACTGGATTTGAAAATCATTTATATCAAGTTAGTTCAAGTGATTTTAATATTAATATAGATGAATTCGAGAAAGACCTTATAAATGCAATAAAGGATATAGAAAATAGAAAACCACAAAACCAAAAAATAAGACTTGGATATATAGGGGTTCCGCCTATGACAGGAGATATATACACTTTTGTAGAAAATTTTGATGCTAGATTTGTATACAATGAAGTTCAAAGAGAATTTGCTTTTTCTAGATATGAAAATAATAGTAGTATTTATGATCAATATTATGATTATACGTACCCTTATGATATAGATTTTAGAATGGATGAAATAAAAAAACAAATAGAAATAAGACAATTAGATGGGATAATACACTATACTCAAGCTTTTTGTCATAAAGCAATAGATGATATTATTTTCAAACAAAAGCTAAACGTTCCTCTATTAAATATAGAAGGTGATAAGTTAAATACATTAGATGCTAGAACTAAACTTAGAATTGAAGCATTTTTAGATATGTTAAAAGACAAAAAAGAAGGTGTAGACATATGCGTATTGTAGGAATAGATTTAGGAAGTAGAGAAGTAAAAATAGCTATTATGGAAGACTCATCTATAGTTCATAAGTTTAAAATAAGTACCGTATCCTTTTATAAAGAATATTGCCACTATGACAATAAGATAATAGTAGATTTAGATAAATTAAACATAAAAGATGTAGATGTATTTATATCTACTGGATATGGAAGAAATAATACAGATTTAAATAAATTTACTCCTATAAATGAAATAAAAGCACATGTATATGGAGCTGTTTATCAAAGTAAATTAAAGGACTTTATATTACTTGATATAGGTGGACAAGATGTCAAAGTAGTAAAAGTAGAAAATGGAATTACTACAGATCTTGAATTAAATGAAAAGTGTGCAGCGTCTTGCGGTAGATATCTAGAAAATATGGCTACATTACTAGAAATATCTTTAGAAGATATGAGTAAACACTACAAAGATCCAATACAGCTTAATTCAACTTGTGCTGTATTTTCTGAATCAGAACTCATAGGAAAAATAGCAGAAGGAGCTAGTTTGGATAGTCTATGTGCAGGAGTTAATTATTCCTTATATAAAAGATTAGAGCCGGTTTTAGGTAATTTTAAAAGTAGAAGATTAGTAATTAGCGGTGGAGTTGCTAAAAATCAGGCTATACAAAAATATTTAAATGAAAGATACGATGAAGTTATACCTTTAGATGATCCTCAATTTAATGGTGCTATAGGTTGTTGCTATTATGGATATCTAAAAAATAGGAGGTAAATTATGTATATATTAAAAGCAGAACACAGTTTTGACAGTGCTCATTTTTTAGCTAACTATAAAGGCAAATGTGGTCATATACATGGACATAGATGGAGAGTATTAGTAGAGGTTCAAGGCAGTGAGTTAGTAGATGGTGGACAACTAGATGGAATGGTTGTAGATTTTGGAGATCTTAAAAAAGATGTTAAAGAAATGGCTGATTATTACGACCATTCACTTATTATTCAAAAGGATACTTTAAGAAAAGAAACCTTAAATTGTTTATTAGAAGATGGATTTAGCGTTATAAATGTAGAATTCAGACCTACAGCTGAAAATTTCTCTTATCACTTTTATAAACACATGAGTAGTAAGGGGTATGATGTTAAAAGAGTTACAGTTTATGAAACTCCAAATAACAGTGCAACCTTTGAAAAAGGAGAAGTATAATATGAATAAATATAATGTAGTAGAAAAATTTGCTAGTATAAATGGAGAAGGAAAAAAGAGCGGACAACTAGCAGTTTTTATAAGATTAGCAGGATGTAACTTAAGATGTTCATATTGTGATACAATGTGGGCAAACACTGATGATGTAGAATATGAAGTTATGACTAGTGAAGAAATTTATAATTATATAAAAAAGACGGGCATTAACAATGTGACATTAACTGGTGGAGAACCTTTAATGCAAGATAATATAAAGGAATTATTGTTGTTTTTATCAAAGGACAAAAGTCTAGATGTAGAAATAGAAACAAATGGAAGTGTTGATATTAGAGATTTTCTAGATATATTACAGAACCCTCCAAGATTTACTATGGACTATAAATTGCCTGGTAGTAATATGGAATCTAACATGTATTTAGAAAATCTTAATAATTTAAGAATATTCGACACAGTTAAGTTTGTAGCTTCAAACTTAGAAGACCTGGATAAAGCCAAAGAAATAATAGAAAAATATGATTTAGCTAGTAAATGTAGTGTGTATATAAGTCCCGTATTTGGTAGCATAAATCCAGAAGAGATAGTTGAATTTATGAAAGACAATAAAATGAATAATATAAACTTACAAATTCAACTTCATAAAATAATATGGGATCCTCAAAAGAAAGGAGTATAGTATGAAAACTAATATAAACAATGAAAAAGCAGTAGTAGTTTTTAGTGGCGGGCAAGATAGTACAACTTGTTTATTTTGGGCAAAAGAAAGGTTCAAAGAAGTTATTGCTGTTTCTTTTGATTATAATCAAAAACATATACAAGAACTTCAATGTGCCAAGGATATTTGCAATAAACATAACATAGAACATCATATACTAGATATGTCTTTATTAAATCAACTATCTCCAAATTCTTTGACTAGAGTAGATATAAATGTTGATAAAACTCAAAAAGAAGGAGAACTTCCAAATAGCTTTGTAGACGGTAGAAATTTATTGTTTTTAACATTTGTAGCTGTATTTGCAAAACAGAGAAATATTAATCACATAATTACAGGGGTATCTCAAAGTGATTTCAGTGGTTATCCAGATTGTAGAGATGTATTTATTAAATCTACTAATGTAACATTGAATTTGGCAATGGATTATGAATTTGTTATACACACACCTCTTATGTTTATAGATAAATGCGAAACTTGGAAATTAGCTTATGACTTAGAAGTATTAGATATAGTTAAAAATGAAACATTAACATGTTACAATGGAGTAAAAGGAAATGGATGTGGAGATTGTCCTGCTTGTAGCTTAAGAAAAAATGGATATTTAGAATTTAAAAGAAAATATATTGAAAAAAAATAAAAGGACTGAGTCCTTTTATTTTTTTAACTAAATGTAAATTTACAATTTCTACCTGTATCATATGATATATCATTTACAAATTCTAATATCGTATTTATATTTCTATCGTTATTTATATAGGAAAATATAATCTCCATAAATTCAACTGCATTAGGTATAGATTTATTATATAAGTCTATAAAACTGTCGTTATATATCTGTTTAGTAAACGGGTCTTCCCAGGTGCTATTTGTATAGTTTAAAACATCGTAATCATATGCATACTTATTCTTATATATAATGCTACTAAATTGAATTTTTTCATTAAATATTTTTTCGAGATTTTTAACTACGCTTAATTTTATATTTGATGGATCATATAAAAATTTTCTTATTGATCTTGCAGAATTTAGGGCATGAGCTATCTCGTTTTTACTTATGTTATATGAAAAAGTTTCGGCTATGCTATACTTATACATATCAGATAATATATTAAAAGCATCAAAAGATATATCAAATACTGTATAATCTCTAAATTCTTTAATTGACATTTTTTTTATTATGTTAAGTAATTTCATATCTATATCTGTTTCTATATGTTTGTGCAAAACTTCAGACTTTGTATTTTTATATTTGTTTTTAAATTTAAATTCTACATTATAAACATAAGGGTGTAGATTTCTATCTAATATATAGTGAGTTGCAAAACCACACATATATGATATCATAGTATTCTTGAATTTTTCGCTACCATTTAAAGCTTTAAAGTTATCCATTTCTCTAGAAAATTCTAATAGGTTTTTAAAAAATTCATTTGTCTTTGTTGTATGTATAATAGAACTTATATTTTCTATACCTATTTGTTTAGTAAATGGCCATGCTTTATGATAAGAGAAAAAATTTGGGCCTTGTGCTCCAAACATATAAGTATCATAGTTTTCTTTTATTATATCTTTTAAATAAAACCTGTTTAAATATTTTAAGCAATCTTCTCCAAAGAGATAGTGTGATATAAGTCCAGGCATAAAATTCTCCTCATATAATTTATAGTATTAAGTTATACAATTTTTAAATCATATATACATGAAACAAGTCGTCTAAATAATATACTATACAAAAGCATAATTTTTAAATTCAGTAGGAGGATTATTTATGGAAGTAGATGCATTAGAAGTTAAAATGGACAAAAAACAAGCTATGAAAATAATAAATAATAAAATACCTTTAATGAGCAAAGTTGTTCAATTAAATAAAAGAATAAAAAATATAAAACTTCAATATATAGAATACAAGGTTATAACATATGAAATAATTCATAAACTAAACTTAAAAGAAAGAATCTTTAATAAATCTAATACTAAAGTAGATAATATAACTATGCTAATTAATACAAGTACAGGGTATTCATTTAATATAAATAATATACCCAATACAGTGAAAATTAATATAGAAAAAACTAATTTAAGAGAATCTAGTATAAACGAATCTCAAATTATAAATAGTATAAAAGATGAACTAATAAAGAATTTACACAAAAAAATAGACTGTGTGCAAAATATAAATCTAGTAGATATAAAAAGTATATATATACCTTTTTGGGTAGGTTTTTATGATGATAAAAATATCTTTATAGAGGCTGATTAAAATAAGTAAATTAATAAAATAAAAGTACCTATTAATAGGTACTTTTATTTTGCTAATTTTGAGCAACGGACCTGGTTTTCAAGGTCGTTGGCGACATGAGGGTTGCGAATTTTAATTATCTTTTGAATCTATAATGTTTTTCTTATCAATTTTTTCAACATTCGCTCCAGATAAATGATCTAAACTTTTAAGCGTATATCCTTGTTTTTTCCATTCTGTTATAACATCATCTAATACTTCACAATTTGTTTTAGAATTTGGATGTAATAATACTATAGCTCCTGGATGGGTACGAGTAAATATTTTGGTTTTTGCATATTCATGTGAAGGTTGATTGTCATTTAGCCAATCTACATAAGCAAAACTCCAAAAAATAGTTTTATATCCCAGTTTTTGAGTATATTTTAGGGATAATTCACTAAACTTACCCATAGGAGGTCTAAAATATTTAGGCATTTCTTTGCCTATAAGTTCTTTATAAGCATCGTCAACAGCTGTAAGTTCTTTAGAAAACTTTTCAAAGTCAGTAATAGTAGCCATTGAAGGGTGAGTTGTAGAATGGTTACATACTAAATGCCCTTCATCAACCATGCGTTTAACCAAATCGGGATTGGTTTTTATATAGCTTTTTACAACGAAAAATGCTGCTGGAACGTTATGCTTCTTTAATGTATCTAATAACTTTTCAGTATATCCATTTTCATATCCTGCATCAAATGTTAAATATATTACTTTTTCTTGTGGTTTACCTACATAATAGGTGCCGTATTTAGAGAAGAAAGAAGCCTCTGTATTTGGCGTTGGTTGTTCACCATCAGTTCTAGGTTTGAAATACCAACTATACTCCATAGTATCTACTCCTAGTTTAGTAATAGTAGAACCTAACAGAGTTTTAAAATTTTTACCTGTATTAGTTGTATTTAACAATACTCCTAAAATAAATAAAAAAGCAATTGAAATAAACAATCGATTTTTTTTGTTCATTTTTATCACCTCAAAAATAATAATTACTTATATTGTGTGTAATACTCTTAGAAATATTAATTTATATATAATCCAAAAAAAGACATAAAAAAAGAGAGTATAAACTCTCTTATGAATTTACAATTAATCTTGAAGATTGGATATTAAGCAATGTATAAAGCGGAGTATGTATATACTTATTTTGATTATATATTTTAGCATTATTATACAATCTAGGTGAAGTTTTTCTTTTAAGCATGTCCTCTTTTATTGGTTTATTATCTAAATATTCATGGCAGTGTTTTTCTTTAACAATTTTTAATTGAGAAGATGTATTAAAATTATAAGTTTTTTCTGTTAGGTATTCTTTTTCATAAAAGCTAGCTAAGTGAGCTATAAATATAGTACTTGTTATTATAAGTAAAGTTTTCTTAAACATATGATCCCCCCTGATGTATAGATTCTTTATATCTATATATAAATTTTACTACCAAATATAACAAAATTCTATAAAAACCGTAATACAATTTCGTGCACCTTTAGACAAAAAATACTATTTTACAATACTAAAATAAAAATACAAATTTTAGCACATACTACTTCTAAAATATACAATGAAAGGGAGATATATCAATGGAGTTACAAGAAGCTATAGAATCACTAGATAAGACTATAGATAAATTGATTAAAACATCAAAAGAATTTATAGATTCTAGTGCAGTGGCAGAAGGGTTATATGACTTAGCCATAAACGGTAAAGAAGAGATAGATGAGCTAGCTAGAGACTTTGAATATTTTGTATTGACTAAAAGTACTAAAACGCTTCAAGGTATAAAAGTACTAATAGAACTAAACTTACATGAAGATGTATTCGGTTTAGTTAGAAATATATATGAAAACTATTTAAATTGTAGATATTTAGATTATAATGTAGATAGGATAAGAGACTTTATACACAATCCTTATAATGTAGCTGAAAGATATATAAAAATTAATCCAGACGGTGAATACGTAGACTCTGATAACAATGTTTTAGGCCAGAGACTAAATCCTTCAAAGATGAGAATGGGAAAAGATAAAAAGTACTTTTTTAGTTATTATGACTTTCTTTGTAATTTCACCCATTGTAACTATGCAACTGTAGAGTGTTATTTAGGACCAAATCTGAAGTTTACCTGCGAAAAAAATAATTACGCACTTATAAGTAGGTTGTTTACAGTATTTACTTTCACAAAAATATTCAACATAGTTGTAGTTAGAACTACAAATATGTATAATAATTTAGTCTGTGAATCTATAAGTATCCAAAAACATATATTTAAAGTTGCACTTAAAATTTGTGAAGAAAATATAGAAGATAAAAAATATAAAATATTAAGAGATATGTTAGAACATATGAAGAATTCTTTAGATGAAGATATATAAATATATACAATATGAATAAGTGTATGATAAAATATATATGATGATGGTATCGTAAGAACTGTACATCTTGTGGCTAAGATCTATAAAAATTTTTAAATAGTCTGCTTTGAGCTTGTATGCCAGAGACAGGGAGGAATAAAACAAAGGATTACTATACCCTCTTTGCGTCTATTTTTAGGCACAAAGAGGTTTTTTATGCCCTTAATTAAGGTTTTTATCGAGGATGTGATAAAATTGAAACTTGGATTTATAGGTGCAGGTAAAGTAGGTAAGTCGTTGGGAATTTATTTTAAAAACAATGGATTTAATATTGCTGGTTATTATAGCAAATCTATAGAGTCTGCTAAAGAAGGAGCTAAGTTTACAGATTCTACAGTATATGATGATATTAGAAAATTAATAGATAATGTAGATATTTTATTTATAACTACAAATGATGATGAAATAAAAAATATAGTAGATATTTTATATTCAAATTCATTTATAAATAATAAAATAGCCTTACATACTAGCGGATCTTATTCATCTAATATATTAAGTCCTCTTAAGGAATTAGATTGTTTTGTATACTCAATGCATCCTTTGCAATCTTTTGCAGATATAGATAATTCAGTAAAGAATTTAAGAAATACTGTTTTTACTATAGAAGGATGTTTAGAAAAAATTCATGTTATTGAGTTAATTTTAAACAAAACAAATAATAATTACTTTAAGATAAATTCAGATGATAAACCTATATACCATGCAGGAGCCTGTGTTATATCTAATTATTTAGTTACTTTAATGGATTTTGGTATTTCACTCTTTGAATCTATTGGCATAAAAGAAAAAGAAGCACTAAATGCTTTGTATCCTCTTATAGATGGGACAATACAAAATATAAGAAATTTAGGCTGCAGTAAAGCCATAACAGGACCCATTTCAAGAGGAGATTACAAAACAATACAAACGCATTTAAATGCTATGGAAAGTAGTATTCCAAGCAAAGTAGACTTTTATAAAAATATGGCTCTTATGACATTGTTACTATCATCAAAAGAAAAGCTCTTAGACGAGCAAAAAATAAAAAATATAAAAAATATATTGGATTAGGAGATGGTAATAATGAATAAGAAGTTTACTGTTGCATCATTTAAACAAGCAAAGGAAAAAGGTGAAAAAATAACCATGCTTACAGCATACGATTACTCAATGGCAAAGTTAGTTGACGAAGCTGGAGTTGATAGCATATTAGTAGGGGATTCCTTAGGAATGGTTGTTTTAGGATACGAATCTACATTAGAAGTAACTGTAGATGATATAATACACCACTGTAAGGCTGTTTCAAGGGGAGCTAAGAAAGCACTTATAGTAGGGGATATGCCTTTTTTATCATATCATATAAATATAGAAGATTCAGTTAGAAATGCTGGAAGAATAATACAAGATGGTAATGCACATGCAGTAAAATTAGAAGGTGGAGTAGAGATAGTTGATATAGTTAAGGCTATAACTAAGGCACAAATACCCGTTATGGGACATCTAGGTTTAACTCCTCAATCAGTTAATATGTTTGGAGGGTTTAAAGTACAAGGCAAAAGTGAAGAACAAGCCATAAAAATAATAGATGATGCTATAGCACTTGAAGAAGCTGGAGCATTTGCTATAGTACTTGAAGCTATACCAGAAAAGTTAGCTAAGATTGTATCAGAAAAAGTTGGTATACCTACTATAGGTATAGGAGCTGGTAGTCATTGTGATGGACAAGTTTTAGTTATTCAAGATATGTTAGGCATGTTCTCAGATTTTACACCTAAATTTGCTAAAAAATATATTAATTTAAGAGAAGATATAATAAATGCTTCTAAAGATTATATAAATGAGGTTAAAGAAGCTAAGTTCCCATGTAAAGAACATACATTTTCTATAGATGAAGAGATAATAAATAGACTTTATGGAGAAGAAAAATGTTAGTAAAGACAATTGATGAAATTCAAAAACTTATAAAAGAAGCAAAAAAAGAAGGAAAAGAAAAAATAGGATTTGTTCCTACAATGGGATATTTACATGAAGGCCATTTGTCTCTTATAGAAAATGCAAAAAAAGAAAATGACTTAGTTATAGTTAGTGTATTTGTAAACCCAACACAATTTGGACCAAACGAGGACTTTGATAGTTATCCAAGAAATATTGATAGAGACTACGAAATATCAATAAAATCTGGGGCTGATATTGTTTTTGCACCAGAGACAAATGAAATTTATAAAGATAATGATTGTACATATGTTGAAGTAGATGGAGAACTTACTAATAAACTTTGTGGAGCATCTAGACCAGGACACTTTAGAGGTGTTACTACTATAGTTTGTAAATTATTTAATATAATAAAGCCTACTAATGCATATTTTGGACAAAAAGATGCTCAACAAGTGGCTGTAATAGAAAGAATGGTTGAAGATCTATATATTGATGTAAATATTATACCCTGTCCTATAGTTAGAGAAAAAGATGGACTTGCCTTAAGCTCTAGAAATGTGTATTTAAATGATAATGAGAGAAATCAAGCATTAATACTTTCAAAATCATTGTTTAAGGCTAAGGATATGTTTGTAAATGGATGTAGGGATGTAAGTATTTTAAAAGATTTTATAGAAAAAAACATAAAAAGTCAGCCTTTAGCAAATATAGATTATGTAGAAATACTAGATTCTAAGTCATTTAAAAATATAGATTTTATAAATAAGGATACTATAATAGCTGTAGCTGTAAGATTTGAAAAAACTAGATTAATAGACAATATATATTTAAAAGTTTAGTGTATAATAAAGACTGTTGATAATTTTATCAGCAGTCTTTATTTATTCACACAAATTCCATAAATGTTTGATAAAATAAGATAGAGGTGATAATATGAACAAAATTTTGGTAATTGAAGATGATATTGATATACAAGAACTAATAAAAGAATTTTTAGTAAGTCAAGAATATGAAGTAGATGTAGCAAGCGATGGTCTTGAAGGTATAAACATGTTTAACGAGAATGAATATAATTTAGTAATGCTAGATATAATGCTTCCTAATATAGATGGATATTCTCTTTGTAAGATGATTAGAGCCAAATCGGATGTACCTATTATTATGTTAACAGCATTAGACGATGAAAAAGATGAGGTTAAGGGATTTGAGTTAGGGGTTGACGATTATATTACAAAGCCATTTTCATTTAATATACTTATAAGAAGAGTTGAAGCTGTACTTAGAAGATATAACAAAGTAGATAACCTCAATATATTAAAATTTGAAGGAATACATATGGATATTGATGCCTATAAAGTGTATGTAGATGAAAATGAAATAGAGCTTACTACAAAAGAATTTGAGATATTAAAAATGTTACTTGAGAACATAGGAAAGGTTTTAAGTAGAGAGGTTATGTTAGACAAGTTATGGGGATATGAATACTACGGTGATGCAAGGGTTATAGATACACATATTAAAAACATAAGACAGAAAACGGGAATACAATATATAAAAACTGTTAAAGGAATAGGATATAAAATTGATAAGTAATTTAGTATATAAAATAAAAAATAATATAGCTTATAAAATATTTTTTATAACTAGCGCATTATTAGTGTCTATGGCCTTTATAATTTATACAACTATGTATATTGAATTACCTAATTATTATTATAGATATAAAGCAGAGAGTTTAGAAAAAGGGGTCAAGCAATTAGTAGGCAAAGTAGATACTTTAACATTTTTAGAATCAAAAGAGTTATTAGATGAATTTTGTGAAGAATATAATGTGCAACTTACTATTTACGATCTAGATGGAAACATATTGTATATACCTTTTAATGTTATCCAAATAGGAGGTATTTCATCACCGGCAACAACAGATGTATATAAAGAAAATCCAGATGAAAAATATATATATCTAGAAGCTTCACCTGTAAAATTTGAAGATATAGTAACGGTGTTTAAGGTTAATGCAACTTTGCAACCTATTGATGAAGCAGCTACTGTAATTTTAAGATTTGCACCTTATATAGGAGCTATTATTTTGTTAATGTGTATTATAAGTGGATATGTATATTCGAAAATAATATCAAAGCCACTTATACAATTAAATTTTGCAGCACAGAGAATGATTAAACTTGATTTTGATACGAAATGTAAAGTATATTCTCAAGATGAATTAGGCCAGCTTTCAAATAGCCTTAATGAACTTTCATTTAACTTACAAAACACTATGAATGAATTAACACAAGCAAATAAAAAACTAAGAAATGATATAGAAAGAGAAAGAGAGCTAGAAGAACAAAGAAAAATATTTGTAGCCACTATATCCCATGAATTAAAAACACCTATAACCGCTGTAAAAGGGCAACTTGAAGGTATGATACACAACATAGGATCTTATAAAGATAGAGATAGATACTTAAAAAGATCTTTTGATATTATGGAGCATATGGAAAAGTTAGTTTATGAAATGATGGAAATATATAAACTAGAGAACTCAGAATTTAAACCCAATATACAAAATATGAATATATCAAATATGGTATACGATATATCCAAAAGCTTTGAATACTTTTTAATATCTAAAGATCTTACTATAGTAAATAAAATACAAGATAATTTATATATAAAGGGTGACCAACAACTTATTAGAAAAGCAATATCAAATGTAGTTAGTAATGCTGTGAAATACTCAAAAGAGAAAGAAAAGGTAATTATCAGATTGTATGAAAGAGAAAACAAAGTAGTATTAGAAGTTTTAAATACTGGAGCATCTATAGAAGAAGAAAAACTAACTAAGGTTTTTGAACCTTTTTATAGATTAGAGAAGTCAAGAAATAGAAACACAGGAGGAAGCGGGTTAGGTCTTTATATAGTTAAGAAAATATTAGAATTAAATAATGTAAGTTATGAACTAAAAAATGTAGAGCAAGGAGTATTATTTACTATAATATTTTAAAATATATATTTACAAATTTATAATTTGTGTTATAATTAACTTTATTAAAAATAAATACAAAAAGATAGAGGTCGCGTTACCAAATAGTACTATTGTGGAGATAAGCACAGTGAAACGATAGGAAAGGTGTTGACGCCGAAATGTATAAATGATGCTTTAAGTTTATATGTTGGTGTTGTGTAAAATATGTACAACATTGTCACAAAGAGATTTGTGGAGAGCTATCTTAAGTTCGTGAATGCTAATAAGCAATATTTTTGAATTAGTATTTAAGGGCCTAAGGATAGTATGTTCCTTGGGCCTTTTTTATTACGAAGATTAAGATGTTACTGCAGAATCTCCATCTTATCAAAATTTATGGAGGGATTAATTATGATTGAGACAGTGAATGGGACGCTATACTTTGATGGATGTAATACTGTGGAGTTAGCTAAAAAATATAAAACACCGCTATATGTAGTTTCAGATAGTATATTAAGAGAAAAGGGAAGAGAAGTAAGAAATAGTTTTTTAAACAAATACGAAAATGTTAGAGCTGTTTATGCATCAAAAGCATTATTAAATTTAGCTATGTGTAAAATCGTACAAAGAGAAGGTCTAGGCCTAGACGTAGTTTCAGGAGGGGAATTATATATTGCTATAAGTTCTAATTTCCCTATGGAGGATATAATATTCCATGGAAATAATAAGTCAAAAGAAGAACTTATTATGGCGGTTAAGTATGGAGTAGGTAGAATAGTAGTAGATAGCTTAAGTGAGTTAGAGTTATTAGAAGAAATTTGTAAGAATTTAAACAAAGAGGCTAATATATTATTTAGAATTACTCCAGAGGTAAGTGCTAATACTCATAGACATATAAGTACAGGACAAAAAGATTCGAAGTTTGGAATTCCATTACTTCAAATAGATGAGGCTATAAAAATTGCTATATATTCAAATTATATAAATTTTAAAGGTATTCACTTTCATGTAGGATCTCAACTATTTTCAAATGAATCACACTTAAAAGCTTTAAGAGTAGCTATAGGTTGGATAGAACACATAAAAAATGAATATGACTATGAAATAGAGGACTTAAATATAGGTGGAGGATTTGGTATAAAATACGTTGAAGGAGATATAGAAGTTGGTTTAAATGAGTTTTTAGAACCAGTAATGAATGAATTAGAATGTGAATTTGAAAGAAGAAATTTAAAAAGACCGTGTGTAATAATAGAGCCAGGTAGATGGTTTGTAGGAAGCGCTGGAATAACATTATATAATGTAGGAAGTATAAAAAATATAGAAGGCGTTAGAAAATATGTATCAATTGATGGAGGACTAAGCGATAATCCAAGAGTTGCACTCTATGATGCTAAATACTCTGCAATAGTTGCAAATAAGGCTAATACTATAGAAAAAGAAATAGTAACAATAGGTGGAAAATGCTGTGAATCAGGTGATATACTTATAAGAGATATAGAGCTACCTATAGTAGAAAGAAACGATATATTAGCTGTATTAAATACAGGTGCATATAATGACTCAATGGCTAGTAATTACAATAAAGCACTAAGACCTGCTATTGTTCTAGTAAGTGAAGGAAATAGCTATGTTATCAAAAAAAGAGAAAGTTATGAAGATTTAATATCTAAGGATGTTATTCCACAGTGTTTAATAAACCTAGATGAAGTTGCATATAGTGAAATAATTTAAAACCTTATTGTGGATTTTTCCACAATAAGGTTTTTTGTTTTTTATTAACTTGATCTATATACATCTAATCCTACTCCAAGTAAGGACGATAATACAACTAAAGCAAAAAGAGCTATTAGATAGACTCTATCAAAGTCCTTACTAGCAATACTTTTCTCCCCAGCATAGATACAAAATAAGAGTATACTACCTAATACAAATATTATATATGACCCCATACCAAAAGTATTTATAAAAGACTGAATAATGTTAAAAAAAGCGTTAGAATTATTCATAGAATCCCCACCCCACAAAGTAATAATTAGCAATTAAAATATAAATAGTTATATATTTAAAAATATTCAACTATATATAATACTATAGAAAGAATTATATATAGTTGAATATTTTTAAATATTGTAAAAAATCTGAAAATTCAAAAGGCTTGTTATACAATATTTTATGCAGGGGGAAGTAACTTGAGTCATATAAAAAATATAAAAATAGAAAATTTTAGAAAGCTAAAAAGTATAGAGCTAAAAGACACAAAAGATATAAATATACTAATAGGAGAAAACAACAGCGGAAAAACTAGTATACTTGAATCAATAATGTTTTTAGAATATCCAAATGATATAAATAGATTGATTTTATTATATAAAGTAAGAGAAGTATTAAAAAATAACGAAAAATCAAGTTGGTATAAATCATTTATAAACATGTTTAATAAAGAATTTGATAAAAAAAATATATCTTTGAGTGGTGAGGTTGAAAATAAGAAAATACAAATAAGTATAGATGGATATGAAGAATATCTATTTAGATTAGCGGAAGAAGAACTTCCTGTGTCAGTGTTTAGTGGAAAATACAAATTAATTATAAATAATAAGGAATATGAGAAAAAATTTTCAGTAAGAGAAGATGATTACGAAATCTTATACCAAGATAATAATTCGTTTATTCCTATGAAGTATATATCTCCTATAGACCACTATATGCAAAGTAGATATGTTGAGTATATAAGTAAATCTATAAAGCTAGGGAAAAAACAAGATATACTGGAAATGATGAAAATATTTGATAAAAATATAGATGGCTTTGATTTAATAACAGAAAACAATATTACATCTTTATATATTAATCATAAAATAAATGGAATTTTACCTATATCTGCATTTGGTGATGGAATAAAAAAAGCTATAACAATATCATCATCAGTAATAGAAGCTATAGATGGAATCCTACTTATAGATGAAATAGAAACTGCAATACATGCAAGAGCCCTTAAGGATTTCTTTAAATGGCTTATGGAAATATGTAAAAGATACAATACACAGATATTCTTAACTACTCATAGTATAGAAGCTATAGATGCATTAATAGAGGGCGGCATAGATTATATAGCTGATATAGCATGCTATAGATTAGAGAGTGATAATCATGATACTTACGTTAATAGATTTTCAGGGGAGCAATTATATAGTATAAGATCTAATATGGGTTTGGATGTGAGATGATATGAGATATTATTATTTTTTAGTTGAAGGTCCTCATGATGAGGCTGCTATTGGGAAGGTACTTCAAATATTAGGATTAAGACAAATAAAAAATAAAGAAGATACACCTTATATATGGCAAGGATTAATTCCAAATAAATATCCTTTTATTGAGGGTAGATTAGAGAAAATAAGTCCTATTCCAGATTTTTATAAGTCTGAAGATGTATGTGTTGCTATAAAAGCAGCTTTAGGAGAAACGAGAATAATATCAGAACTAAATAACACTATAGCAATAATGCAAAGAGAACAATTAAAGCAATTAAATGGAATATTAGTAGTATGTGATGCAGACAACAAAAGCGCCAATGAAAAGTACAATGATTTCATATTAAATATAACAAAAAGAAAAGAATTAAATTTTGATGAATCTTGCTTTATAAATAGAGAAGGATATTTTAAAGATATAAAAATAAAATGTGATATTTATGTATTTCCTAATAATAAAGACAGTGGAACTCTAGAAGATATATTATTGGAAGGAGCAAAAGTTCAATACGATGATTTATTAGAAAATGCTTTAAACTATATAGAAAATGTTGATAATAAGTACAAAAGTAAACTGTCAGTTTCAAAAAATAAAAAGGCAATTATAGGAAGTATGGCCAGTGTATTAAGTCCTGGAGTTGCAAATCAAGTTTCTATAAAAAATGATAAATGGATAGATCAGAGTAATATATTTAAAAGTGAAAAAATACAAATATTATATAAATTTATTGAGAATTTTATAAAGGATTAATAAAATCCGCATAAATAGATACTTTATAATCTATTTATGCGGATTTTAACTTGCACATTTCTAAAACTCTAAGCATATCATATTTATAAATCTATATATTATAATATTTAGATAAAATAATTTGGGGGGGTTGTTATGGTGTCATTTAACATTAAGACTAATCGTGCATTTACATTTATTAGAAAATGGGCATGGATTTTTACTTTGTTAGTAGCTCTAGGTGGGCTTTACTATCCTAGGTTAGGTATTTTGGTTTTACCTATTATGTTGTCACTCACTATTATGTCTTTTTTCAAGGGTAGATATTGGTGCGGAAATTTTTGTCCACATGGAAGTTTATATGATACTGTTTTATTAAAATACAGTAAAAATAAAAAGATACCTAAATTTTTTAGAAGTAGAATACTAGGAATTTTATTTTTTTCCTGGTTTGGATTTAATATTATAAGAAAATTAATTAAAGTATCTTCAATTTATGGTACAGCACCGTTTTTAGATAAATTAGGGTTTATATTTGTTGCAAGTTATTTAATGGTATTGATTATAGGTGTTCCTTTAAGTGTAATTTTAACACCACGTACATGGTGTCAATTTTGTCCAATGGGGATGCTTCAAACACTATCATATAAACTAGGGAAGTTATTAGGAGTAGCAAAAGTAACTGATAAGAAAATAACTATAAAGTGTAAGGAGATGTGTCATAACTGTGGTAAATGCTCTAGAGTATGTCCAATGCAGTTAACCCCATATTTAGAATTCAATAATAATAATCAATTTGATAATGAAAAATGTATAAGATGTTCAACTTGCATAGTTAATTGTCCAGCAAAAGTACTTTCATTATCAAGTAAAGAAGAATCATGTAGGTTTATAAATGAGACTGATATTACATCTTGTAAAGACAGAAAAAATATAAAAGCTAAGATTATTAATATAAAAGAATTAACTGATAACATCATAGAATATACATTTAAATTTATAAGCCCTAACACGGTAAGTTATAAGGCTGGTCAGTTTATTCTTATAAACATACAGGATAATCCTTATATGAATCGAGCTTATTCAATATCATCATTTAATAAAGATGATTCTGTGTTAAGTATAACAGTAAAAAACATGGCAAATGGATATGGGACTCAACTAATGTACAAAACCTTTAAAATTGGAGATTATGTTGAACTTCAAGGTCCAATGGGAAATGAACTTGTTGTTGACAAAACAGCAGAGAAAATTCTATTACTTGCAACAGGTATAGGAATAACGCCATTTTTACCAATAGTTAAGGATATAATAAAAAATCCTAGAAACATAAAAAATGTTAAACTCGTATATGGTGCAAGTTATGAAAGGGATTTTATATATGACGATGAATTTACTAAAATATCTTGTGATAACAATGTTTTTGAATATATAAAAGTGACTTCACGTGATAAAAACTTTAAAGGGGCACATGGGCGTATTACAGATGTTATTAAGGATATTGACTTAAATGATTATAAAATTTATATATGTGGATCAGAGTCTGTCGTTAAGTCAATAATAGAATTTTTATGTGACTTTGGAGCTAATAGAATAAATATATTTACTGAAGGTAACTAAAATTATATAAAATTTTCTAAGCAATAATATAAGAGGCTTTAGATTTAATCTAAAGCCTCTTATTATTATCCAACTATTACTAACTCTTTGTTAGCTTTATTTAATATTTCGCAACCATCTTCAGTTACTAAAACTAGGTCTTCTATTCTAACTCCAACTTCTCCTGTTAAGTATATACCTGGTTCTACAGAGAATATCATACCAGGTTGTACTGTATCAGTATTTATAGAAGATACATCACCCATATCATGACATTCTATACCTATAGAGTGACCAGTTCTATGAGTAAAGTACTTACCATAACCTTTAGACTCTATATAATCTCTAGCAGCAGCATCTATATCACAGAATCTAACGCCAGGCTTAACTATTTGTATAGCTCTTTTGTTAGCTTCTAATACTATATCAAACACTTCTCTTGATTTATCTGATACAGATTTGTAGAATACAGTTCTAGTCATATCTGAACAATAAGAATCTTTTACACATCCGATATCTATTATAACGCTATCTCCTTCTTTAACAATAGTATTATCTGGTTCATGATGAGGGTCAGCGCCATTAGCACCAAAACCTATTATTGGGTCAAATGAGAAACCGTCAGCTCCTAATTCTTCATATATAGAAGTTAGTTCTTGAGCCATTTGCTTTTCAGTAAGTCCTTTAGGCAATAACTCTATCATTCTTTCTACAGCCATATCGTTTATTCTTGAAGCTTCTCTCATGAAATCCTTTTCTTCATCATCTTTATACATTCTAGCTCTATCAACTATTTCAGAACCATTTACAAATGCACTTCCGCCTCTTAAGTCCATAAGTTTTAATAAGAAACGAGCTGGCCAATTTTTATCAACACCCATTGGTTTAGTTTTATCAACATATTGAGATATTATCTCTACACCATCTTGAGTATCGTTAAACCATACTTTTTCAACGCCTAAATCTTCATAAACAGGGAATAATTCATTTATAAATAATTTGTGATTTCCATCTAAATTTAAGTATAGCGCTAATAATCTTTCGCCAGTATGAATCCATTTGCCAGTTAAATAGAATATAGCTGATGGGTCTGCAACTAATAATTGAGGAATATTTTTCTTTTCCATTTCGCTTAGTACATAATTAAGTCTTTGATGTTTCATAAAAATTGCCTCCTAAAATTTGCTTATATTTAGCGTATATGTAATTAAAATGCAATTATATAATCTCGATTATTATATAATTGATTTTAATTATATCATATTATGCAACTTTTCTTGTAGTATTTTGTTATTTTTTTTTCAATTTATTCAATATATCTAAGTTAATAAATATTATTTAGAAAAGTTATTATTTAATATATAATATACATAATTATTGAACTATTATGAATAGTATAAGAGTAGAGTCTGTTTTTAGGGGGTTAGGATATGATAGATGTTTTAAATAAGGAAATAACTAAAATAAGAGAGAAAATGAGAACAAGGGATAAGCTAAAGCAGAGATTAAATAAACTAGAAATAGAATTAGATGAAGAAGAAGAAAAATTAGAAAGTTTTAAAATAGAACTAAGTAAAGAAGAGAAAGATGTCGAATCATTAGAAGGAAAAACTTTAAATTCTCTCATACAAACTTTGTTAGGAAAAAAACAAGCAAAGTTAGAAATAGAAAGAGAAGAATATATAGTAGCTAAAATAAAGTATGATGAATGTAGGAATAAAATCAATACGTTAATTATTCAAAAAAATAATATAAAGCTTAAATTGGAAGACTATAAAAATGTAGATATTATATATAGTAATTTATTACTAGAAAAAGAATATGAAATAATGAATAGTAATAAAGTAGAGAATATAACACTAGGAAGAATAATAGATAAGATATCTAATATTAATTTAGATATTAAAGAAATAAGTGAAGCTTATAGTGCAGGAAATAAGTTGCTAATGACGGTTTATGATACTATAAATTTCCTCCAAAAAGCAAAAGATTGGGGAACATGGGACATCATTGGTGGAGATGTGATTTCGACATTAGTTAAGCATGATTACATAGATGAGGCAAAACGCAATAGCTATAAGATAAAGGAGTCTATAAGTTCTTTTAAAATGGAACTAAGTGATATAAATATAAATTTAAACATAGATATAGATTTAGATTCTTTTACAGTTTTTGCAGATTACTTCTTTGATGGTCTGTTTGTAGATTGGTATGTTCAATCTAATATAAATAATGCACTTTACAACGCACGAGAACTAAAACAAAATATTATAGTTATATTACAAAACTTAGATAATAAAAAGAAAATATCTGAGGAAAAACTAGATAGATTAAAAGAAGAGTACATGCAAATTATAGATAAATACTAATATTATTTCCGGGGAAAATAAATTATAGGTGAATACAATGGAAAAAATAATATTAAATAATTTTAAAGATAAGATATTAAAGCTTAAAGATAAAAACCAATATGATAAAGAAGAACTCTTAATTGAAGACTTTTTAATTAATAAAGAAGATAATATAGAGATATACTATGCAGCGCACAATGAATATATAAATAAAGATGCTAAAATATTTATAGTGAGCATAACTCCAGGCTGGCTTCAAATGGAAAGGTCTATATATACAGCTAGAAAATGCCTAATCCAAAATATGAATTATGATGAAATAACAAAAATATGTAAAATAGAATGTAGACTGTATGGTACTTCAAGGACAAATACTATAAATATGCTAAATGAGCTAAAGCTTAATAATTATCTAGGGTTAGATGATTGCGAAGAATTATTTGGATATGAAAATGCATATCTTCATACTACATCAATTATAAAGCATACTGTATTTATAAATGAAAAGAATTATACAGGTCATAATCCTAGAATATTAAAATCAAATATACTTAGAGAATATGTATATAATGATTTTTTAGATGAATTACAAATGTTAAACAACAGTTTTATAATACCTCTTGGAAAATCAGTAGAGGAGGTAATGAAACAATTAATAAATGAGAATATAATAAGTGAAGATCAATGTTTATTTGGATTTCCACACCCATCAGGAGCCAATGGACATAGAAAAACTCAATTTAATAAAAATAAAGAAAATATGATGGAGAAGATAAGTTCATATTTAAAATGATAATTTAAAAAGAGGTGCAATAATCTGCACCTCTAATTTTTATTAAACAATATTATTTTTCAAACAAATTCTTATCTATATTTTTAACAGCTTTATCTGCAAATTCTGTAGTAACTATATTGTCGTAGTCAGCACGCTCATCTAATTGACCAGCAAGTTCTATTATATCCATTAAATGTTCTAAGCTATCCTCAGTCAATACTGGTGTATCAGACCAAGCATCTATAGCTTTATATCTATCAACAACAGTTATTAAATCTTCTAAAGATAAGTCAGTAAAAAATGGTTGAACAGCTTTAGCTATATCTTGAGAAGAATTGTTTTGAACCCATAACTGACCTTTGTATATAGCATTTGTGAAACTTTGTATTACTTGAGGGTTTTCTTCTATATATGATTGTGTAGCAGAGTAAGCAGTATATGGTAAGTCTCCTGATTCTTCACCTATTGATAAAACTATATGACCTTTACCTTGCTTTTCCATTTGAGTTGCAACTGGTTCAAATAAAGAAACATAGTCTCCCTCGCCAGCTGCAAATGCTCCTGCGAGTACCCCAAATTGCACATCTGTACGAATGTTTACTTCGCCAGTTGCTGTATTTTCACCTATTTTTAAATCATTGTTTTTTACAACATATTCTAGTGCCATTTCAGGCATTCCACCAGCTCTTCCGCCTAGTATTGTTTTTCCTTTTAACTTATCAAATGAGAAGTTATCATCTGCTTCTCTAGCTACTAAGAAACTTCCATCCCTTTGTGTAAGTTGAGCAAAGTTTATAGCATGATTATTACTATCCTTGGTAGATACATAAACAGAAGCTTCTGGCCCCATAAAACCTACATCAACTTCTCCAGAAAGTAGAGCAGCCATGGTCTTATCTGCGCCTTGTGTATTTATAAGCTCTATATCAAGACCCTCTTCTTCAAAGAAACCCTGACTTATAGCAGCATATTGTGGAGCATAAAAAATTGAGTGTGTAACTTCAGCTAGTTTTATTTTTGTAAGTTCTTTAGGTTTGCTTTGAGTACACCCTGTAAGTGCTAATACAAATATAAGCATAACACTTACAATTGCTGACAATTTTCTAAAACGTTTCATAGATAATCCTCCTTGAATATTTTGTATCGTATACACATATAATATTAAATTATGTTATTTTATGTGCTATTTAGATTTATATATTTTTTCAATTAGGTTCACAGCTTGATACATTACAAGGGCACATACAGCAAGAACAGCAACACCCATCATAACAATATCTAATCTAAATACTTGACCACCGTAAACTATTAAATAACCTATTCCATATCTTGAAACTAAAAATTCTCCAACTATAACCCCTACCCATGACATACCTATATTTATCTTTGTAATGTTTATTATGTTTCCTATATTTGAAGGTAGTATAAGTTTAGTTAAAACCTGATATTTACTAGCACCGAAGCTTTTTAGCATTTTGATTTTTTCTTCGTCTACATTTGTAAAGTAATTATATGCAGATAGAATTGTAACAACTAATGATAGTGTTATTGCTATTACTACAATACCTTTAACTCCAGCACCTGCCCAAATTATTAATATTGGAGCTAGTGCCGTTTTTGGTAGAGCATTTAATACAACTAAAAATGGATCTAATATCTTTGCAGCTGTTTCAAACCACCAAAGTAAAATGGCAATAATTATACCAAGTATGGTACCTAATACAAACCCTAGGACTGTTTCCCATACTGATATACCTACGTGTTTAAATAGTTCACCGGTTTTTACATACTCTACAAATAAGTTTGCTATATCACTTGGTTTACTGAAGAAGAATGTTTCAATTATATTAAAATCTGCAAGTAATTCCCATAAAATTAAAAATATTATTAAGGTCGCAATTTGCCAAAATAATATCTTGTATTTTTCTCTTTTTTTAGATTTTACGAATTCTGTATATGCCGAGGTTATATTAGATCTTTTCATAAACATCAAGCTCCTTCCATAATAAATCGAAGTAGTCTTTGAATTCTGGAGCTTTACGAGCAGCAAGAGGAGTTTTTTCTTCGTCGATTGTTAGATTTATATCGTAAACGTTTTTTATTGTGGTAGGGCGTTTCGATAAAACAGCTACTTGATCTGCCATGGATATAGCTTCTGGTATATATTTTAAATGGCAACTAAAGTCTAATAATCTAGAATAGATATTTATGTATATTTTTAATATGTAGGATAATATTCTAGAGTTGCTTTGTGTTAGGTTAAAGGAGAAAAATTCTTATACATAGAATAATTTAAGATATAGAATTAAATTATTTATAATTATATGCATTGTAAAGTTCATAAAATAAGGGAGAACGAGTAAAAATGAAGTTTATTCAAGGTTGGGTAAATAATAGAGGCGTGAAAATACAATATATTGATAATGGCATAAATGATACTAAAAAAGCTACATTATTAATTTGTTCAGGATTATCAGAATCAGCAGAAATATCTGAAGATACAAAATATCAAGATGAGTAAAATATATGTTGTAATTTACCAGTAACATTGTATTTTAGGAGGAAGTATATGAAAAGTAATTTATTAAAAAGATTAATCCCATTATCAGTAATTTCAACAATTGTTCTAGTGTCATTTTCAGGATGCGCTAAATCTGAAGAGAGTAAAGAGAATGTTAAAGCAACTTCGGTGACTCAAGCTACAAGCGAAGTTTATAAAAGAGATGAAGTTGTTACTTCAATTAGCACTGCAAAACAATTATTAGTTGATGGGAACAAAAGATATGTATCTGGAAAGGTTTTGAATGATGATTTAAGTAATGAAAAGAGAAAACAATTAGTTAGTAAAGGACAGCATCCTTTTACAGTGATAGTAAGCTGTTCTGACTCCCGTGTACCACCTGAAGTTATATTTGACCAGGGTCTTGGTGATTTATTTGTAATAAGAGATGCAGGCAATATTGTTGACACTGTAACTTTAGGAAGTATTGAATATGGCTCAGAGCATGCAGGCGCGGTACTCGTTGTGGTTTTAGGACATGAGAAGTGTGGTGCTGTAAAAGCTACTGTAGATGGTGGAGAAGCACCTGGCAACATAAAGGACATTGTTGAAAAGATTAAACCTGCTTATGAAAAAGTTAAAGATTCGAGCGATAAAAAAGAAGATTTATATGAAAAGTGTACTGATGAAAATATCAAAAACACAATTGCAGATATAAAGAAGAGTCCAATTATTCAAAAACTTGAAGAAGAAAAGAAAGTTGAAGTTATAGGAGCTAAATATCATATAGAAACAGGAGAAGTAACTTTTACTGAATAATCAGCTAGTATTAACTTTTACAGAAATAAATATTTTTTAAAAAGTAGGGAACCACCAAATTTTCATTGGTGGTTTATTCTTATTTAATTCAAATTCTATATATCTGTTCTTAATAGTGCATTTAGATAAATTTTTAGGGTGAAGTCCAAGTTTTCTAAATTTATCTCTATACATTCTTCCTAGTATAAGTACTGTTATATAAATAAAGTTGCCATCATAGTAGGAATAACATCACAAGCTTCATTAGCATTTTTATTAGCTATATTAAATTGGAGAAATAAATTTATATAAATACTATATTCTCAGAGATTCACCAGGTTTAAGTATCTCAACTAAACAATCATCTAAATGATCACTCAATTTTATAGGATCTTGTTTTATAAAATCAAATGTATCGTAGTGGATAGGTATAACTTTTTTAGGTTTTATAAATTTACAAGCAACAGAAGCATCTTTTATATCCATAGTAAATGTTCCACCTATAGGTAACATAGCAATATCTATATTTTCAAATTCTAGTAATTTCATATCCATAGTAAGGCCTGTGTCTCCAGCATGATAAATAGTAATATTTTCGTTACAAATTAAAAATCCACATGGGTTTCCCGCATATATAATATTATTATCTTCTTCTATAGATGACCCATGTAGCGCTGGTGTCATTTTTACAATGCCAAAATCAGTAAGTATTTTTCCTCCAATATGCATAGGAAGGGTATTTATATTATATTTAGATAAATATAAATGTATTTCATAATTACATATAACTTTGGAATTAAATTTTTTAGATATTTCTATTGTGTCTCCCAAATGATCACTATGTCCATGAGTAACTAATATATAATCTATACTAGGTAAATCATATATATTAATAGGACAGATAGGATTGCCTGATATAAATGGATCTATTAATATAGATAAGTTATTATAGTTAATTAGAAATGCAGCATGACCTAAGTACTTAATATTCATATAAAAAACCTCCTAATAAAATGTTACTTTTAAGTATAGTCTTAATAACAGAATTAGTAAACAAACAAAAATTAAGTCATTATATAGTCATTCACAAATATAGTTGTTATATAATAATGACTTAATTTTTCATATTAATCATCACAGCATCTTTCACACTCTACATGTCTAGGTGGAACGGGTTTGCCATATATCCAACAGAAAATAGTTTTACAAGGTTTGCTACATTTTGCTCATATTGTATGTCAAGGTAGAACGGGGGCATAACACATCGAACAGAAACTAGTTTGAGGAAGTTTATTTATTTTACAACTTTGTATATATTTATCAATTTTTAAATTAGAGATTAATATTTCTCCATTATTATTGCATTTTCTTTATCTGTAAGCTTTTCATATGACAAAGTAATGCTTTTTTCTTTTTCACATCCAGATAATATTAATAATGATAATAAAATAGTTAATATTAAATATAATTTTTTCAAGGTTATTCCCCCCTTTATGTTATTAAGGATAATTATACCATGATATGTATTTTAAATTTTGAGATAATTTTACTATATTTAAATACTAAAAAATCAATACGTTTGATATATTTAAGAAAATAAGTTTTAATATAATAAAGGTATAAATAATGCTCATATAACAATATGCATTTTAAAAAAAGTAGGGGGAATAACATGGAAAAAGATGATATTTGGATTACAGTAGTAATTATTTTAATTGTAGCTTTATTATATTTATTATCAGTTAGTCATAAACAAGCTAGTATATTGACTACTATTTTTTTAGAAGAAACAGGCAGTATGACTAATCTAGATGATCAATCACAAGCTATTGAAAGCGTAATCAATAAAAAGGTTACTAACAAAGAAAAAAATGAAATACTTAAAAGAGAGAAAGAAAATATATGCTCAGTAGCTTCTTGGTTAATTAGTTTATATAGATACTCTATTGATAACAAAGATATTAGGCATTTATCTGTTGAAGCAGCAGATGGCAGTTTAAAGATAACAGACTACATAAACACTCTTATAGATAAAGATATTAGTGATTTTGATGAAAAAGATATAAGTTTTTTGAAAAACTATAAAGCTAAGTTGCCTATAGTATCTAAAAATGCTAGTGAAATTATAAATAAAGTTGAAGAAGCATTTATAATTCCTTTTTATACTGAAAATCACATAAAAGACAATATTCTTAGTATTTCAAATACTGTTATAAAGTAATCATAATACAAAAGACCATATAGCATAAACTATATGGTCTATTATTTTTACAAGATGCTGAGGATTTCAAAAGCAATTTCCTTACTCAATTTGATACAACTGAACTAATTACAGAAATAACACTACCCATCATGAGTATACATGCCAACTTACACTTTCAGAAAACTTCTTCCAATTAAGAATATCAACTACTAGTGAAAACATAATAACTAATCCTATAATAGATACAATAGTAACATCTAAGGCTTAAGCTCATGGGTCCTCTATTCTATAAGTTTTAATAAATCTATCTATTTTTGTGTTATTTATATTTTGATTTTGGTTACGATTTTAAGTGCTATTTTACATTTTGCACCCCAAAAGTAAACTTGTTAATATTTATGATGATCTTTTAGGTTTACAATATAAGAATAAAATGATAAAATAAAACTGTATTAGCTGTATTACTATCGATAATACAGTTGATACAAAGGAGGGTGAATATGTTTGAAGTAGATTTAAGAAGTAGGCTTCCTATTTACGAGCAATTAGTAGATAAGTTTAAAGAACTTATAATAAGTGAAGTTTTGAAGACTGATGAACAACTTCCATCAGTTCGAAGCTTAGCACAAGAGTTAACTATAAACCCAAATACTATTCAAAAGGCTTATAGAGAGTTAGAAAGACAGGGATATATATACTCATTAAAAGGAAAAGGAAACTTTGTAAATAGGTCTATACAAAATGTTAACTCAGAAAAACTAAACAAATTAAAGGAAGAACTAAAAAAGATATTATCAGAAGCAATTTATCTCGGTATGAAAAAAGAAGAAATAGTAGACATAGTTTGTGAAATAGACAAAATGCTAAAAGGGGGGGAAATCCATGATTTCGATGAAGAATGTAAGTAAAGCTTATGAAGACGTATATGCTTTAAATGATGTTGATTTAAGTATAGACAAAGGGTCGATTTATGGTCTTATAGGATCAAATGGAGCGGGAAAAACTACTCTTTTAAAAATCATGAGTGGTGTTTATAAACAAGATAGTGGAAGTGTATTAGTAAATAGTGAAACTGTTTTTGAAAATGAAGATATAAAGTCAAAGCTTATATTTATTCCAGATAATCCTTATTTTTTTCCACAATATACAATAGATGATATGGCAAAGTTTTATATGAGCATCTATAAAAGCTTTAGCCGTGAAAGATACGAAAAGCTAAAAGATGTTTTTAAAATCGAAACCAATAAAAAAGTATCGAGCTTATCTAAGGGGATGAAAAGACAGGTTGCATTTTGGTTAGCTTTATCAATAATGCCAGAGATTTTAGTGTTAGATGAACCGCTCGATGGACTAGACCCAGTTATGAGACAAAAGGTGAAAAATCTAGTTATACAAGATGTAGCAGATAGAGAAATGACTGTAGTAATATCTTCTCATAACTTAAGAGAACTTGAGGATTTATGTGATCACATAGGTATATTACATGGGGGTAATGTTATAGTTGAAAAAGATATAGATGATTTAAAATCTGATGTTCACAAAATACAGGTTGCATTTAAAGAAGATATTCCAGATGAGTTTTATAATAATTTAAATATTGTTTATAAAGAAGAAAGAGCAAGTGTAAGAATTTTTGTTATTAGAGGATATAAGGATGAGATAATAAAACATTTTAAACAATATAATCCTTTAGTTTTAGATATGTTACCTCTGACGTTAGAGGAGATATTTATATATGAAATGGGGGATATCGGATATGAAGTCAAAAACATCATTGTTTAATAAAGGGATATTAATCAATTCTCTAAAAAGATTTTCGTGGATAGGGATATTTTACTTTATAGCTTTATTTTTAACAGTTCCTATGAAGATTTTAATGTATCATGATAATAATTTTAAGTATATAGATAGACCTTTTGATAATATTTTTAATTTTAACCCAGAAATACAGGCATTCTTAATATTAACTGTGCCAGTTATAACGGCTATGGCATTGTTTACATATCTTCATAGTAAGAAATTAGGGGATTTAATTCATTCTCTTCCTATAAAAAGGGAAAAAATTTATGACAACTACATAGTAATAGGAATAATGATTTTGATAATTCCTTTAATTATCAACGGTATAATCTGTATAATACTTAATTTAAGTTTAAATTTAGATAAATATTATATTATAAATGATGTACTTGTATGGTTTTCAGTAGCAAGTGTTATTAATATTACAGTTTTTTTAGTAAGTGTTTTTGTAGCTATGAATACAGGTATTTCAATAGCACAAGGGATATTAACTTGTATAGTTTTATTTTTACCTGCAGGCTTATTCATGTTTTTAGTTTATAATTTTCAGCTGTTTTTATATGGATTTAATGCAGATTATTATTTATTACAAAGTACAAAACTACTATCCCCTATAATTAGGTCATTTGAACTGGGGCATCAAAAGTATCCAATGACACTTACAGAAGGTTTTATATATGTATCAATATGTATAGTACTATACTTTCTATCTAAGTATTTATATAAAATTAGAAAAGTAGAAGTTTATTCTAATGTAATTTCATTTCCAAAACTAAGACCTGTGTTTAAGTATGGAATAACATTTTGTACTATGTTATTGAGTGGAACTTATTTTGGGCAAACTCAAAACAGCATAAAATGGGCATTGTTTGGATATTTTATAGGTTCGTTAATAGGATATTTTGTTGCACAGATAATAATTAAAAAGTCTTTATATGTTTTTAAGGATATAAAAGGATATATTATATATTCTTTTGTAATTATCTTAGTGTTGATTGGTTCTAAAATAGATATAATTGGATATGAAAAATACGTTCCAGCACTTAATGATGTCAAAAAGGCGTATTTAAGTGAGTCTGTATATTACGAAAATGAAGAGAATAGACCAAAGTTCTATTTAGATAAAAATAATATAGAGAATATAGAATTATTACACAAAAAAATTATAAAAGATAAAAACTACAATGAAATAGATAATAATAGACATGTTAAGTATATGAATTTTGTATATGAGTTAAAAAGTGGTAAAAGAGTAGTGAGAAGTTATGAAATTCCATATAAAAACTATTATAGTTATCTTAAGCCTATTTATGAATCTAGGGAGTACAAAAAAATTAATTATGAAATTTCAGAAATAGATGACAAGGACATAAATAAGATTGTAATTAATTCAATTTTAGATGCATCTAAAAATATGAATTTAGTTGATCCTAATGAAATAAAAGATGCTATTAATAATTTAAGGGAAGACATAAATAATGAAACCTATGAAGAAATAATAGATAACAGAGAGCCTCATGCTACTGTTATTGTTTTATTATCAAATGGAAAAGAAATTTATCTTCCATGGTATAGAAGCTATGATAAGTTTGAGAATTGGCTAGATAAAAAAGGATATATAGAAAATATTAAGGTTATGCCAAAGGACATCAGTTACGTTACTGTAGAAAAAAGAAGTAGTAAAGATGTTTATGTCATAGAGGAAAACAAGAGTAGTGATAGTCTAAAAATAAATGACAAAAATCAAATTAATACTTGTTTAGAAAATTATACGCAAGGAATTAATGAAGAAAGCGAATATATTATAGGTTTTTATTTAGATAATGGAGGCAATGTTTCAGCTACATTTGATAATAGCAATGTACCTGATTTTGTTAAACATTATTTTAATAAATAATATATATTAATATCTACTCTAGGGGTAGTGTAGATTAATATATTAATTGTATAAGGGGTGCTGGTTTTGGTTGTTATTTTTTATCATGTATTACTTTTTGTTGTACTAATGTGTACTATTTCCGCAGTAATACTAGGTAAATCAACATTTGTACTTATAGGGATTTGTGGGATAGTATTTTGTATAGTTGGTATATTAAAAAGAAATTTAAAAAAAGCTATAAAATAGTGGATTTTTTATTTGTTATATCATCTTTAGGAATTACATTACCTTTTATTTATAGATTTATACGATAGAATAAATAAGTGACCTAATTGAGGTCACTTATTTTTTAGGTAAAAAATAGAGGTATAACTGATTATCATCAGTTCCAAAATATTTTATTAACTTTAATGATATTTTTGGCAAAAAACCATACGTGCAAATTTTGTACTTAAATATTGCTTACAATAAAATTGCCTTCAATTATTACTTTACCTGTACCTCCAATTTGTACTTCAATATCTCCACCAACTCTACAAGCATATATATTAATTGCACATGGAACTTTAATTATATATCCCTGCTCAGCATTTATTGATAGGCTTTTTCTGTCAATATAATAGTTATTTAGCAAATATGCACCTAATGCTGCATTTCCAATTCCACATGCTGCATCTTCAATTCCTTCTCTTGGACATATATTTCTTGTATGTATATCAAATGTATCAGTTTTAGTTTCAAAGCAAAATGCTTGTACTTCCCTTACACCAATAGAATCACATAGACTTTTTAGTTGATTTATGTTCCTTTTAACTTTCATTAATCCATCGAAAGATTTTATAGGTACAACCAAGTGACCTAATCCGGTATTAATACATTGCATTGGTAAATTACTCATTATATCATCTTCACTAATACCTAAAACTTTAGCTACTTTGTTCTTTTCCTCAATTATTAGCCCAAACTTTGGTTTTTGTTGTTTCAATTTAACAAAAATATCTTTTTCATTCTGCTCAACAGTAACTTCTTTTATTCCATTTTTTGTCTTAACTAAATATATATCTTTTATTATAGGATTTATTTTTCCTTCCTTTACAAGTGCAATAAATGCAGCAACCGTAGGATGTCCTGCAATTGAAACTTCATTTTCTGGAGTAAAATATCTAATATCAAAATCTATTCCTTGTTCTTTGCTTTCGCTAATATATACTGTTTCAACTAAATTAAGTTGGCGAGCAATGTTTTGCATAATATAACCATCTAACTCTCCTATATCACTAAAGACAGCTGCTGCATTTCCTCCTTGTCCATTATATGTGAAACTATTTATAACACAAAATTTTTTAATTATATCCATGTTATCTCCCCTTCCAACTAGAGTTGCATTCAGCAACTGCTATTATTCTAACTTGATTTTGTTCACCCATTTCAAATATTTCCCTTTTATATTTATAGTTACATTGTAATCATAGCAGTAAATATATTAAATTAGTATATTAAAAATATAGTATAATTATTTAGGTAATAGATAAAATTTAAGATTTTAGTAGTTAGTAGATATATTTAGATTGTATTTTAAAAAAATCTTATTTTTTAATATATATTAATTTGTGATTTGCCATTTAGGGTGTATAGCCTCTGCTATGTCCCCTGAATGACAAAATGTTAATTAATAAAGAATTACTATAATTTAGAGATAATAGAAAAAAGATATAGTATAAGGAAATAAAATTAGAAACAGTATATCTTATTGATTTTGGTTAGGCAAGATTGGCAGATAATAATAAACATCCTTATGATATAGAATTTTCTTATTTAGGGGATTTTTTACTATATTTACTTTATTCTTCATTTGAAGGAAAAGAAGTCATAAAAAATTGCCATGGTATGAAGAATTAACACTAACAAATAAACAAAAACTATTTTTGAAAAAATTTTAGGCTTAGAGCCAGTATATGAAAGTATTAGCGAGATTGAAATAGATTTTATAGGAGCATATAGTGTTTAAAATTATCACTATTATTTAAAATAATGAAGACTCATAGGGCTTATAAGATACTAGTCCTATGGGTCTTTTGATATATATATTTATATTTTAATAAATTTATGGTAGCATATGATGTGGATATAGGTTCAGATAGTTTTGAAACAAGCAGTTTACATAAAACACTATAACTAACAAATTAATTATTAAGGATGGGTCTAGAATGAAAGAAAAGACAAAAGGGTACATATTAGTAATAATTGCAGGAATTTTGTGGTCCACAATAGGATTATTTGGAAACCGATTGATGGAAGAGGGATTGATACCACAGCAAGTAGCATTTATAAGATTATTTTTAGGTTTTTTAGTACTATTGATATATAGCATTATAAAAAATCCAAGAATATTAATTATAAACAAAACTATATTTGTGTATTGTGTTATGATCGGAATTATATGTCAAGCTGGATTTAACTTATTTTACTTTAATGCTGTTGATACTTTAGGGGTATCTGTAGCTGCAATTCTTCTTTATACATCACCAGTATTTTTAGCTCTATTTTCTAAAATAATATATAAAGAAAGTTTAAATAAAAATAAGATTCTTTCTTTGACTATTTGTTTAATAGGATCAATATTGGCAGTTACAGGCGGGAATCTGGACTTATCTAATTTAAGTAGTGTCGGAATGATTTTAGGTGTTTTATCAGCTATAACTTATGCAATTATGTCTATAATAAGTAAAAAAGCATTGAATGAGTGTAGTGGAACAACTATATTATTATATGGATTTTTATTTGGAGCAATACTAATGATGCCATTAGCTAAACCTTTGGAAATAATAAATACAGCTAATGTTAATATTTTACCGTATATACTAGGGTTAGGTGGTATATCTACAGCAGGAGCTTATATATGTTATATAGAAGGAATAGGAAAAAATATAGATTTATCTATAGCTGGTATTTTAGCATCTGTTGAATTAATAGTATCAGTAATTATAGGATGGGTATTATTAGGTGAGGATTTTTCTTTAATAAAATTATTAGGTGTAATGTTCATGATGATAGCTGCTTTAATAGCTGTTGTTATAAAGCAGACTGATACATGTGAAGACGGAGCCATTTATGAAGATTTAGAATATGTTGTTGGTATTGATTAAGAGCCACAATTATTATGATTCTTCCACACTATTAAATTTACTCTTTAATTTAAAAAGTTTTATCTTATTTATTTCATATGGATTGTTAAATTTGACCTTCATATTGTGACATTATTTTATAATTATGCTATATAAATTTGTATTGTAAAATAAAAAAATATCTATTAAATTAAGTTTAATCTGTTATCAATTTTAGATTGATTTATAGAATATATAAAATAAATATAAGATATTGAAATCTATTCTAGTTTAGTATAATATTTTATTATATTAAGGTACTCATAGAGTACCTTTTTTACAATACATAAAAAAGTACATAAATCAGTTGTTAATGATAACTTTTATTTAAAACAATAAAAAGAAAGAGGGATAGAATATGAGTTTTTTTTCATCAAGGTCATCAAAGGGAAATCATTATAGAAAAGGTAATTATGGAAGTAACCACTACAAAAAGAAAGGTCTTCTAGGAAATTTATTAAATATAATTGCTTCAAGAAGTAGTTCACATGGAAAATATAATAAAAATGGACATTATGGAAGTAACCACTATCAAAAGAAAGGTACTTTAGGAAACTTACTTAGCATAATTACTTCAGGAAGTTGGTCTCACAGCAACCATAAAAATCACTATCCTAATACAACTATACATAATCAACACTCACCAAATCAAAATTCTATGATGTGTAGTTGCTGTAACCATCAAATACCAGCTGGTTCAAAATTCTGCTTACAATGCGGTCAAAAAGTTAGTAATGCATTATTTTGTATGAGTTGTGGTGAGAAATTACCTCCAGGTGCAAAATTTTGTCTTAAATGTGGGAAGAAAGTAAACGATTAAAATTATGTTGTTAAATAAAAAACTAAAATATTCTGGTAAACAATTTGGTAATTATATAATTGAAAGACCTATTGGCGAAGGCCGATATGGATTGTGTTTTATTGCAAAATCAGACATGGAAGAGAAGGTTGTTATAAAGAAGTTTAAACCAGGTATTTTGAAAAAGTATGGAGAAAGAAACGTATATGAGGCAGTTATACTATCAAATCTCAGTGATAAAAGAATACCAGAGCTTTTAGGCGTCATAAATGAAAAAGGTTTTTATGGGTTTGTTTTAGAATTTAAGAATGGAGATACTGTAAAAGACTTGATCTTTAAGTATAATCAAAAATTCACTAAAGAAGAAATTTTAAATATAGGTATTAAGCTTATTAAGATTATAAAATATATTCATGAAAATGGCGTTGTTCATAGAGATATTAGAATTCCCAATGTTTTGATAGATAAAGAAGAAGTATATCTTATTGATTTTGGTTTGGCAAGGTGGGCAGATAACAATAAATATCCTTATAATTTAGATTTTTCTTATCTAGGGGATTTTTTACTATATTTACTTTATTCTTCATATGAAGGGAAAGAAAATCATAAAAAGTTGCCATGGTATGAAGAATTGACACTAACAATTAAGCAAAAACTATTTTTGAAAAAATTACTAGGCCTAGAACCAGTATATGAAAATGCTTACGATATCCAAATAGATTTTATAGATGCATTTAGTGTTTAAAATTATGACTATTATCTAATAAAATAAGACCCATAGAGCTGTAAGATATAAGCCCTATGGGTCTTTTTATTTATAGATTTATCTTCTTATCGATCTATGATAGCATATAATTAGAATATAGACTTACTTTGAATATAAGTAATTTACATAAAACACTATAAAATTGGTTATTAAGGATGGTATGAAATGAAAGAAAAGATGAAAGGGTATATATTAGTAATAGTAGCAGGAATTTTGTGGTCTACAACAGGATTATTCGGAAATAGATTGATGACAGAAGGATTTATACCAGAGCAAGTAGCATTTATAAGATTATTCATTGGCTTTTTAGTATTATTAATATATAGCATGATAAAAAATCCAAGAATTTTAAATATTAACAAAACTATATTAATATATTGTGTTATGATCGGAATTATATCTCAAGCTGGATTTAACTTATTTTACTTTAAGGCTATGGATAGTTTAGGGGTATCTGTAGCTGCAATTCTTCTTTATACATCACCTGTATTTTTAGCACTATTTTCTAAAATAGTATTTAAAGAAAGTTTAAATAAAAATAAGATTCTTTCTTTGATTATTTGTTTTACAGGATCAACATTGGCAGTTACAGGAGGTAGTCTAGACTTATCTAATTTAAGTAGCATAGGACTTATTTTAGGTATTTTATCAGCTATAACTTATGCAATTATGTCTATAATAAGTAAAAAAGCATTAAATGAGTGTAGTGCAACAACTATATTACTATATGGATTTTTATTTGGAGCAATACTAATGATGCCATTAGCAAAGCCGTTGGAAATAATACATACAGCTAATTTTACTGTTTTACCGTATATAATAGGATTAGGTAGTATATCTGCAGCAGGTGCTTACATATGTTATGTTGAGGGAATAGGAAAAAACATAGATTTATCAATAGCTGGTATTCTAGCATCTGGTGAATTAGTAGGCTCAGTAATTATAGGATGGATATTATTAGGTGAGAATTTTTCTTTAATAAAATTATTAGGTGTAATATTGATGATTATAGCTGCTTTAATAGCTGTTATTAAACAGAATGATGTAAGTGAAGATAAATATACTTATGAAGAATTAGAATATGTTGCTGATACTGATCAAGAACTAGAAAATGTAGATAGTAAATACGTTGAATAAACATATAAGTTAAAGTCACTAAGTTTAATCTTTTAGAATAAACTTAATGGCTTTATTTTTTGTACACAATAATTAATCTTGCCAGAGATTATTGAAAAATAAACAATATAACATGCTATAATATGAATATCAGATTCAAATATATAAGCCCTTGAAATGCTGTTATAATATTTAATTGCTAAAGGAGAAGTTAGATGATTGAGATTGTTATATACATATTAGGTTCTTTATCTTTATACACTATTTATTCTCTGTATAATTATTTTAAGTATCTAAAAAATGCAAAGAAAGAGATAGACGAGAACTTTGGGAAAAAAAGAAATACAAAAGATATCAAAGCAGATATGAAAAGAATAGCTAGTTACTTTAATAATAAAAAATCGGAGCAAGAATTTTTTATTGATGATATTACATGGAATGATACAAATATGGATAAGATATTTCTTAATATGAATTATACTCAAAGCTCTGCTGGAGAGGAAGTTTTATATAATATTCTAAGAATGCCAATATATAACGATGTTAAACTTAAAGAAAGAGATAATCTTATTAAATTTTTCCAAACTAATGAGAAACATAGAGTTGAGCTACAATATAATATTGCAAAGGTTGGTAAAATAGGATATGTAAATGTTTCGGACTATTTTTACAACAAAATAGAATATCATTCTAGCAATTTGTTGTTATATAGGGCGTTATCCTTAATTCCTATAGGAGCTTTATTATTAACAATAATAAGTAAATATGGGTTAATACTATTTATAGCATCTTTACTTTTTAATGCATATTTAAATAACAAAATAAAACGTAGAAGTGGTTATGATATAGAAGCTTTTATGTATATAATTTCATTAGTAAATTGCACAAAAAAAATACAAAAGTTAAATATAGAAGAAATAAAAGCTCAATTTCCAAGAATAGATGGAAATATTAATGAAGTAAAGGGAATTAGGAGCAAATGCTTTAATCCTGTTGCATATTCTACTATAAGTGATGCTATGATGATGGGTGAATACTTAAATATGTTTTTTCTTAAGTCAGTAATAAAATTTGAGAAAATAAAACATATAGTCTCAAATAACAAAGAAGATATTAAAGCAATATATGAATTTATAGGAAGTATAGATTCGTATATTTCAATTGCATCATATAGAGAAAGCCTAGATTACTATACTAAGCCTGTATTAACAAATAGTAGTAAAATTAGTGATAATCATTTAGAGTTTATAGATATATATCATCCTTTTGTTGAAAATCCTGTGTCTAATTGCGATAGTTTTTCAAGTTCAGTTTTGATTACAGGGTCTAATGCTTCTGGTAAATCTACTTTTTTAAAAACACTAGCTGTAAATGCAATTACAGCACAAACTATATACACATGTTTTGCAAGAGAATATAAGTCTTCTTATTTCCAAATTTATTCCTCAATGGCTTTAAAAGATGATATTTTCAGCAATGAAAGTTATTATATGGTTGAGATAAGATCTCTAAAGAGAATTTTAGATAGTATTAACAATGAAATCCCTTGCTTGTGTTTTATAGATGAAATACTAAGGGGTACTAATACTGTAGAGAGAATATCTTCATCTTGTGAAGTATTAAAGCATTTAGGTAATAGTAATTGCATATGTATTGCAGCAACACACGATATTGAACTTACATATATACTTGAAAATAACTTTAAAAATTATCATTTTCAAGAGTACATTACAGATAATGGAATTACCTTTGATTATAAATTGCACCCTGGACGTACTCAAACAAGAAATGCCATAAAACTTTTAGAATTTATGGGTTATGATAAGGATATAGTACAAAGGGCTGAAGAGAGAGCAAGTAATTTCTTAAACACTGGTGTATGGAGTGAGTTAGAAAATAGTAATTGAAATAAATAAAAAACACAAATTAGGGGGCTAGTATAAATAGCTCCCTAATTTGTGTTTTATAGTTAATTATTATATCCAGAGATATACACTTCTAATTTTTCTCCATCCCAAATAATTTTATCAACAAGCTGATTAAGATATTTTTTCTTTTCTTCAAAAGGTAAATTATCTATATTAGAAGAAAAATTATTTAGTAAATCTATATATAAATCAATATCCATTTTTTCAAGTAAAAGAGTTTCTTTATCATTATTAAATTTTTCAATTTCTTCTTTTACTTTACTTATTTTTTCATCAAATTCCTCAATTTGAGCTATTATATACCTAGAAGCTGAAGAGTCTTGATTTTGAGATAATTGTAATGTTAAGTTAGAAATTGATTTTTTGTAATCATTTAGCTCCTTTGCAAGATCAGATCTTTTATTTTCTACATTTTTAGATGATTTCTCAATAGATTGTCTATTATTATTGAGCTTAGAATACATGCTTTCTTTTCTAAAATTTATAGACTTTATCTCATCAATAACTGACTTGTCTGCCAAATATCCATTTAAATTAGCAATATCACACCTAGTTCCTTTAGAATGTTCTTTCATTAGACACCTATAGTAATAGTGAGTTCTAGTTTTTTTTCTATATATACTTACCCTCATTTTAGAACCACATTTGCTGCATCTAAGTAGAGGAGTTATCAAACCTAATGTACCCGTGTCTTGTCTAGGTGCTTTTTCGTAGTTTTCTTCTATAATACTTTGAACTAATATCCAATCTTTAGATGAAATAATACCTTTGTGTTTGGCTATTGAAACTATCCATTCAACTTTGTTTTTACGCTTTATTTTGCCTTTATTACTTTCATCATGTTTATTGTAAACCATAATTCCATGGCTACCGTCAAATTCATTTTTAGAGGATGCAATATCACATTTATTTTCTTTTAAATATTCATATAAAATATCATCAGCTGTAGAATACACAGGATTTGTAAGTATTATTTTTAAAGAACTTTTATCAAAGTCGTTATTATTTTTAGTTGAAATTCTATTTTCTAAGGTCCAACTTTCAAGCTTAGTTAGAGACCTAAACTCAATATATTTTTTATAAAGAATTTTTACTATATCTAGTTCTTCTTTAATAGGGGATAACTTAAACATTTTCTTCTTGTTCATTTCACTATCATAATACATTATAGGTTCGCTTCTAAATCCTGTAGGTGTTTGACCACCAAGCCATCTACCAGATCTAGCTAGTTGATACATATTATCTTTAATTCTTTCTGCAATAGTTTCTCTTTCTAGTTGGGCAAATACAGATGCTATATACATCATGGCCCTTCCCATAGGTGTAGAAGTATCAAATTGCTCACGGACAGATATAAAAGATATATCATTAGATTCAAGAAGGTCAATTATACTAGAAAAATCAGATATATTTCTACTTATACGATCAAGTCTATAGCATATTAATAAATCAAATTTCTTTTTCTGTGCATCTTTTAACATTTGTTGAAACTTGGGTCTATTAGCATTTCCACCTGAATACCCTTCATCTTCATAAATAACAAATGTTGAATCTGGAAAGTGGTTATTACAATATTGTTTACAAATATCTATTTGATTTTGTACAGATTCACCTTTATCTGTAAATTTTGATTTACGTGAATATATAGCAATGGTTTTCAGACAAATCACCTCATTTAATATAAAAAGCTAGAAAGAATTAGTTATATTAAATGAGATATTATTATAAAAGTAAGATTATGATTAATTGATAAAAATTTTATTTTTGTTCTAAAATTAATAGATATGCATAGTACAAGATAGAACATTCATAATTTAAAGAATAGGGGAGTGGTAGTTATGAAAGAAAACCTTGAAGTTGTTTTAAAGATTCCAGATAATGAACTAATGATTCAAGATTTAATGGAAAATGCTTTAATACAAATTATCATTGACAGAATAAATACATTTCCCGAAGAACAAATAGAATATATTTATGATGAACTACTTGATAAATTAAAGAAAACTTGTTAGATATATGGGACTGAGAAACTTTCAGTCCTATATGTCTTTTAATATTTAAGATGTTATATTAATAAATTAATAATTATAGTGATGAAATATTATACTCAAATTTTGTTTAATGTTATAATGTTAGTATATAATAATAAACTTTAAATAAGCTTAGTATTTAAACTTATGAATATTTTAATGAATACTTAGGGGGTTAAAATGAAAAAACACATAGATGTATTAGATGATGAAATTATAAGAGAATTAAAGTATTTAAAACTATTATCAAAGCAATATCCAACTATAGCTAAAGCTTCTAAAGAGATAATAAATTTAGAATCAATACTAAATTTGCCAAAAGGGACAGAACACTTCTTAACAGACATACATGGAGAGCATGAACCTTTTGTTCATGTGCTTAAAAATGGTTCAGGTGTTGTTAAAAGAAAAATAGAAGAAATTTTTGAAGATTCACTCAGAGATTGTGAAAAAAAGAGTTTAGCTACACTTGTATATTATCCAGAGCAAAAGTTAGAGATAGTATTAAAAGAAGAAGAAAATATAAATGAGTGGTATAGAATAAATTTATATAGACTTATAAAACTTTGTAGATATGCTTCTTCTAAGTACACAAGATCTAAAGTTAGGAAGTTACTTCCTGATGACTTTGGATATATAATAGAAGAATTAATGCATGAAGATTTTGGTAGAGAACATAAGCATGAGTACTATGAAAGAATAATAAGTACTATAATAGAAATTGACAGAGCAAAAGAATTTATAATAGCATTATCCAAGCTTATTCAACGACTAGTAGTGGATAGATTACACATATTAGGTGATATTTACGATAGAGGTCCAAGACCAGATATAATTGTAGATACACTTATGGATTATCATTCTGTTGATATACAATGGGGAAATCATGATATTCTTTGGATGGGGGCTGCGGCAGGTGAGAGAATCTGTTTAGCTAATGCTTTAAGAATATCAGCTAGATATGCAAACCTAGATATAGTAGAAGATATATATGGAATAAATTTACTACCTCTTGCTACATTTGCATTAAAAACATATAAAGATGACCCTTGTGAAGCTTTTGTGCCAAAAATATCAAACCAAGATGTTAGCAGTACAGAAATATCATTGATTGCTAAGATGCATAAGGCTATATCTATAATACAATTCAAGCTTGAAAGTGAAACAATAAAAAGAAGACCTGAGTTTAATATGGACCATCGTATTTTATTAAATAACATAAATTTTGATGAAGGCACTATATCACTTAAAGGAAAAATATACAAATTAAAAGACACAAATTTCCCAACTATAGATCCTAAAAATCCATGTAAACTAAATGAAGAAGAGAGTATTTTAATAGAAAAATTGGCATCTTCATTTGTAAATAGTGAGAAGTTACAAAAGCATGTTGCGTTTTTATTTTCAAAAGGAAGTATATACTTAAAATTTAATTCAAATTTACTATTCCATGGTTGTATTCCATTAAATGAAGATGGGTCTTTTATGAGTATGAAAATCCAAGGTAAGGAATATATGGGTAAAAAGCTATTAGAAAAACTGGATACCTTAACTAGAGAAGGGTATTTTTATAAGAAAAATACTCCACAAAAATCTTATGGAATGGATATTATGTGGTATTTATGGACAGGATCGGCATCACCATTATTTGGAAAAGATGATATGACTACTTTTGAAAGATACTTTATAGAAGAAAAAGAAACTCATAAAGAAAACAAAAATCCATACTTTAAATTGAGAGATGATGAAAAAATGTGTGATATGATATTTGATGAATTTGGTTTAAATCCAAGTGAATCGCATATAATAAATGGTCATGTCCCAGTAGAATTAAAAAAAGGTGAAAGTCCAATAAAAGCTAATGGAAAATTATTAGTAATAGACGGTGGATTTTCAAGGGCTTATCAGAAAAAAACAGGTACAGCAGGATATACCCTTATATATAATTCATATAGTCTTCAATTAGTATCACATCAACCTTTTGCATCTGCAGAAGAAGCTATTGTAGAGGAAAGTGATATTTTTTCTACTACAGTAGTTGTAGAACATCAGCAAAAAAGAAGACGTGTAAGAGATACTGATATAGGAATCGATATTCAAAATCAAATAGATGATTTAAAATTATTACTTTTAGCATATAGAAAAGGTTTAATAAAAGAAATGTAGGAAACTAAGACCCATAGAACTGATAACTTATCAGTTCTATGGGTCTTTTAATATTAATATATTCTCTTTTCTTCATACTTTTTTAATATATTTGATATACTAGCAGAACTTTTAATCTTTTTTAGTTGGGAATTATTGAAATTATCTATAGTATATATACCCTCAACTTCATTATTGTTGTCAGTTACTATAAAAACTTCATCTCCATAATACATTTGTCCTGAATACTTAGCTGTAACTTTACCTAAGGTATCGTTATATGTTTCAGATAATAATATTGGAGCAAAGTTTAAGTCCATACCTAAAGCTTCAATATCATATTTTTCTAGGTCTATTCCTGTTATTTCAAGTTCATTAAGATTAGATTGAACCCTTTTGAGATTAGTATATTCTTCTACTACACTAACTGAAGAATTAGCTCTATTTATTTGTTTTTTAAATAGATTTATAGTAGCTTTATCTTCAACTTTCTCATAATAAATAGTAGAATAATCATCTATATCTAATTTATATAAATTGTTATCAACTATCATAACTTCAGTTCCTGTAATTTGTAATGGATTAAATATGGATTCTTCATTTTCTTTTGTAACTATTTTTTCAGGATTTATTCTATCGGATATAGATATTTTAGATCCATTAAAAATATCAACTGGAGATACAAAATCTCCCTCACCATTAAAGTTAATATAACCACTTATTTTTAGTTTTTCTAATATATTATCTACTTCTGCAACTTTTAAATTTTTACTAGATTCAATAGGTTTGCTTTTAGTTAAGTTATCGCTAATTTCAACCTTATATACTACTTTATCTATAGTTTTTTCACTTATATTTGAATCTTTTATTATAGGATTAGCTACTTTAAGTTCAGAAATTTTATTTGTATCAATAGTGTCACTACTAAAAGTTATATCTTGAACCTTAGAAGTTTCCATTGTTTTATTATGTTCATTAGGTAATGCTGTTGCTGAATTATATCCAGCTAATAACGCCCCTGAAGTTATTGTGAAAATAATACCTTTTTTAATTATAGCTTTCTTTTTTCTTTTATTTTCCCTTTTCTTTTTTGCAACTCTCGACAAATCTATTCCTCCTAGTTGTAAATTACTATATTAAGTAAAAAATGTAATAATTTGTATATTTATGTAGTGCACTGATTAATACGTTTATAATTTAAAAAATTAAGGGGGTGTTTTTATAAAAAATTTATAAAAAAGATTAACATTTATTTATGATTACATTATTTTAATTGTTAGTTCCTTATCAATCGACATTGACAAAACTTTATCTTTCAAATTTAAACACAAAATATACATAATAAAATAGACAATTTAATATATATTGAAGTAAATAAAAATAACTTAATTGCCATTGTTAATATTATGAGCATTAAACAATTAAGTTTATACTACATAAATTCAACTCCAAAATATTTTAAAAAGGGGGGTATATTATGTCAACTGAGAGACTTTCTTTTAAAGAAGCATTACATAATCCAGAAATAATGTCTGTAACTTGGGAATTGGTACCTGGAAGAGGTTCACATGAAGAAGCTCAGGATAGTGTAGTAAAAATGGCAGAATTAGCATCTAAGGATCCAAGAATTCATTCAATTACTTTAACGGACAATCCAAGTGGAAAACCTGCGATATTACCTTATCCATTAGCGCTTGAGGCAAAAGAGGTAGGAATTGAAACACTTATACACTTTACTTGCAAAGATAAAAACAGAAATGACATAGAAAGTGAGCTGCATGCTCTTTCTAGATCAGGTCTTTCTAATCTACTGGTGATGACTGGTGACTATACTACAGAAGGTTTTTCAGGAAGACCACAGCCTGTATTTGACCTTGATGCAGTTCAAACCCTTAGATTTATTAACAAAATGAACGATGGACTTAATATACCAGCGCGTAAAGGATCTAAAAAGCTTAAAAATACTGATTTCTTTGCTGGAGGAGTAGTATCTCCTTTTAAATCACAAGAATCAGAAGTAATGGCACAGTATTATAAACTTCATAAAAAAATAGAAAATGGTGCACAATTTATTATAACTCAATTGGGATATGATGCTAGAAAGTTTGACGAACTGAGAAAATATATGGATCTTAACAATTTAAATGTTCCTCTAGTAGGAAATATATTTGTATTATCACTGCCTGTAGCAAAGATGATGAATAAAAATCTTATTCCAGGTTGTGTAGTTACTGATTGGCTGGTAGATACTTTAGAAGTTGAAAAATCTAAAGGAAATGCGAAAGAGCAACAATTATTGAGATCTGCAAAGCTATATGCTGTATTAAAAGGATTAAAATATAACGGCGTTACAATTGCCGGACATGGAATAGGTTATGAAGATGTTAAGTTTATAATTGAAAAGGGAGAAGAATTAAGTGCTAACTGGTTGGATTTAGTATCAGAATTTAACTATCCTCAAAAAGACGGATTTTATTTCTTTGAAAAAGATGAAAAAACGGGATTAAACACGACTCAACCTGTAGATACAAGTAAAACCAAGACTGGTAAAACTACAGCTATGGATACAATGTTTGGTATGGTTCATAAGATGGTATTTAGTGAAGGGGCTGTATTTTATCCTATTGTAAAATCTGTGGCTCAAAAAATTGATGATTCAGCTTTAGAAAAACCATTTACTAAATTTGAGTATTTAACAAAAACTGTAACAAATGAATGTCGATTCTGTGGAGACTGTGTTATGCATGAATTGAGTTTCCAATGTCCTATGTCTCAGTGTGCAAAGCATCAAAGAAATGGGGCATGTGGAGGTAGCCGTGATGGATGGTGTGAAGTGTATCCAGGGAAGAAGAAGTGTATCTACGTAAATATGTATGAAAAATTTAAAGCTGCAGGAAAAGAAAAAACTATGAAGGAAGGGTACGTCCCTCCTATAAACTGGGATTTATATAGAACGTCATCGTGGTTAAATTTCTTCAATAAAAGAGATTATAATTATAGAAAAGATCAGGATTAAAAAATTATATTTATCGGAGATAATAAGGGACAGTAAATCTGACCCTTATTATTTTATTAAGAATAAAGGTATATTATAATAATCGGAGAATCAAATATAGGAGATTCGCAATGGAGGTAACAGTATGATTGAACTTAAAGGGAAATATAATTATGCAAAAATCTTTGCAGACAACATAGATGAAAAGGCAAAAGAACAGATAATAGAATTATGTAACCAAGAGTTTGTACAAGAAGGCAAAATAAGAATAATGCCTGATGTTCATGCAGGAGCAGGGTGTGTAATTGGATTTACTGCAAATATAGGAGAAAAAGTAATTCCAAATATAGTAGGTGTAGATATAGGTTGTGGGATGCTTACTATAGAGTTAGGTAAAATAGATATAGACTTAGCAAAATTAGATGAAGTTATAAGGGCATATGTACCATCAGGTAAAAATGTTCATGAAGGAAGAATATATAAATATCCTAGACTTCAAGAATTACACTGTTATAGAGAACTTAAAAAAGCTAAGTGGATAGAACGTAGTATAGGAACCTTAGGTGGTGGAAATCACTTTATTGAAGTAAATGTAGACAAAGAAGATAATAAATATTTAGTAATACATTCTGGAAGTAGAAACTTAGGAAAACAAGTAGCTGAGTATTATCAGGATTTAGCTGTAGATATATGTAGTGGTAAGGAAAAGTACTATGAAGAAAGAGAAAAATTAATAAAAGCATATAAAGAAGCTGGAAGAAGAAATGAAATTCAAAATGAGTTAATAAAATTAAATGAAAAATACAATGACTTAGTACCTAAATTTCCAAGAGATTTATGTTATTTAACTGGAAAGTATAGAGAACAATATTTACATGATATGGATATATGTCAAGAATATGCAAAGATAAATAGAGAAGTCATGGCCAATATAATAATAGACCATTTATTTAATAATAAAATAATTAATTATAGCTATTTTCATACAATACACAACTACATAAATTTTAAGGATAATATTATAAGAAAAGGAAGTATATCTTCATATAATGGTGAAAAGGTTTTGATACCAATAAATATGAAGGATGGTAGTATACTAGGCGTAGGAAAAGGAAATGAAGATTGGAATTTTTCAGCTCCTCATGGGGCAGGGAGATTAATGAGTAGATCTAAGGCAAAAGAGAATCTATCACTAGAAGAATTCAAAAATATCATGAAAGATGTATGGTCTACATCTATAAACGAAGAGACATTAGATGAAGCTCCTATGGCATATAAATCTATAGATGATATTATAAAATATATTGGTCCAACAGTAGAGATAATAGATGTTTTAAGACCAATATATAATTATAAAGCTTATTAACTTAAATATTATTAATACAATTGAGCTCTGAAATCTTTGACATTCAGAGCTTTTTTAATATTCGAATATAATACATACAGATTGTATAATATAGAATATTAAATTTTAAAACTAATTAAGAATAAGTTGCCATTTAGGAGATATAGCTTCTGATATATCATGAGTAACCATTATTGTGGTCTTGTTCTCGTTCTTTATTATCTTGTAAATATCGTCACTAACCAAAAGTCTTGTTTGATAATCAAGTGCAGAAAATGGTTCATCTAAAAGCAGTATATCCGGATCAACTGCCAATGTTCTAATTAAAGCAACTCTTTGTCTCATACCACCTGACAATTCTTTAGGATATCTATTTCTAAATTCCCAAAGATCATACATTTTCAAAAGTTCGTCTATTCGTTCTAATGATTCTTTTGTAAGTTTTTTTTGAATTTCAAGCCCTATTTTTATATTGTCTAAAATAGTTCTCCATTCAAGTAAATGGTCTCTTTGAAACATGTAGCCAATTTTCCCATTTACAGTAACTTCGCCCTTTGTAGGTACTAAAAGATTAGTTAAAATATTTAATATTGTAGATTTACCGCAACCAGATGGTCCTACTAATGTTAATATTTTACCTTCATCTAAAGTAAAATTAATGTCTCTTAGAACCTCAAGCTCTCCTTCCATAGTATAAAAATTCATATAAATATTTTTTGCTTCTACTATAGGATTCAAGAAACCACCTCCAGAAGATAAAAGAATGTCCTATGATGTTATAATATTAATTAAGTCAGATTCTGTTACTATTTATACGTTTTTTAAACCATTTGTTTTGGTTTTGCTATTACCCATTGTTGTAAAGACTGTTCTTTAGGCAAAACGTCTTTATCAAACCACATATAAAAAAATCTTTGTGCAGAAAAAATATAATAACCATCTTGTACATGATCAGTTGTATCATATGAATCTGCAAATATTATAACATCATCTGCAATTGAATCAGTACCCATAGTATCGTATCCTATTATAGCGTGCCAGTGGCCTCCCCAGTCTATCCATTCTACCATAATAGGGATATTGTTTTTTAAATTATCTATAACCCAATCTTTAAACTGGGTAGGATCATCAAAAGTATAACCTTCACCTAATTTTCCTTCAGTTAAACTAGAAGCCACATCCCAATCAATTACTTTAAAAAATTCAACCATTTTATCAGTAGAAGCTCCATTGCTATTTAAATCTATACTACATCCCATTAATTTTGCTATTTGTAGTTCATCATAACTGGTTTCCCCAAAATGATTTAATACCATAAGAGCAGTAGCTGGTCCGCATGTATATTCTGTAGTTTGCTGATAAGTTTTAAAATTAGACAATATTGTCAATGTTTCAGTAGGTTTTAAATTAAATATATCAATTTGTAAGAAATACGGTGATTTGCTTTGTTCTACTGCTCTTAAGTAAGAAGAGATTCTAGATAATAGAGTATCTTCTAAATGTGTTATTTTTTCCATATACTACCTCCTATTATATATGTATATAGAACTTAATAGAAAACAAGGGAATGTCCTATTATTCTATGATATTAATTAAGTAAGTTTTTGTTACTGAGATATATCTAGAACATAATTAAAATAGCAATGCCTTACATTTTATGGTAGAATATAGTTGATTATATCGATATTCTGAGGGTATAATAATAAACAGACAAAATTATAAATAAAAGGGGATGTATATTATGAAAATAACAGTAGATAAAAGTGCTATAGAAGCTTTAAAAGAAGTTTTAAAAGAACATGTAGATAAACCAAACAATATAAGAGTACATTTCGCAGGTGCTGGTTGCAGTGGACCATCATTTGGTCTTGCTTTAGACGAGCAAAATGAAAATGATTTATTTTATGAAGTTGAAGATCTTAAATTCATAATGGATAAAAAAGAATATGATCAATATGGAGATATAGTAATTCAAGATACTGGATATGGATTTAGAGTAGCTCCAGAAAATATGGATACTTCTCAAAGTGGTTGTAGTGGTTGTTCAGGCGGATGTAATTAATACATAGAAAGCTCTGGTTTTTACCAGAGTTTTTTATTTATATAGTTATTTGTAATGAAATAAGAAGATATATTAAGGGCATAATAACAAAGACACCAAATTTTAAACAAGAGAGGATGGATGTTATGAAAGTAACATTAGACAAAAGTGCCATAAGCACTTTAAAAGATATTTTAAAAGACAATGCAGATAAACCAAATAATATAAGAGTACATTTTGCAGGTGTTGGTTGAGGCGGCCCATCATTTGGCCTTGCTCTGGATGAGCAAAAAGAAAATGATTTAGATTTCGAAGTTGAAGAACTTAAATTTATAATGGATAAAAAAGAATACGATCAATATGGAGATATAGTAATTCAAGATACTGGATATGGATTTAGAGTAGCTCCAGAAAATACAGATGATTCTGCTGGCGGCTGTGGTGGCTGTTCAGGAGGATGTTAATAACTAATAGGCTCTGGTTTTTACCAGAGCTTTTTCAATTATATAAACTTTTATAAAAAAATATGGTAATATATATTGGTGTAATAAAAGAACTATATCTATAATAAGGAGCATAAAATGAGAAGAAGAAAGAAAAAGGGAGCAGACGAAAAATTATTAAGTTATATAAATTATATTATAAAAGACGATGCAACAAATTTAAAAGGAAAATGGAATGATATGTTCCAAAATAATAATCCTATACATTTAGAATTAGGAACTGGTAGAGGAAAATTTGTAACTACTTTGGCAAAACTAAATCCAGATATAAATTACATAGGAATAGAGATGAAAGAAGAAGTTTTACTAAAAGCTGTAGAAAAAGCCTATGAAAATGAATTAAATAACATTAAGTTTATATGGGGAGATGTAAACTTAATATTAGAGTATTTTGATGAAAAAGAAATATCTAGTATATATATAAATTTTTGTGATCCGTGGCCAAAGAAAAGATGGGATAAAAGAAGACTTACTCATAGAGGGTTTTTAGATAAGTACAAGATAATATTAGATGAAAACGGGAAAATAAATTTTAAAACGGATAACGAAAAATTATTTGAGTTTAGCTTAAATGAATTTGCGGAGTCAAATTTAAATTTAAGAAATATTACTCTTGATTTAGCAAATAGCGAATTTGAAGAAAATATAACTACAGAATATGAAGAAAAATTTATGTTACAAGGTATGAAAATATATAGATGTGAGGGAATAAAAGGAAAATAAGGAAAAATAATTATATCGAAAAATGGTTTAAATGGAATAATTGTACAAAATTTAATAATAATAAATAAAAAGGAATATAGAAATGTCTATATTCCTTTTTATTTGGCGAAGGCTTTCCTATGATAATTAAAGGTGAAATGCTTTATTTAATAGAAAGTATAAATAATATTTTTATTTTATTATTTTTTATTTTGTTTTTAGTGTAGGAGGGGTAGTAGTGAAATTAATACGAAAGATAACAATAGGACTATTAATTAGTGCATTTATATTTAGTAATATTACTTATTTATATGCACAATTACCTTATAAGCTAGTTGAAAAACCTTTTGTTATATCTAGCAATGATATTAATAAAGAATATTTACAATTACAAAAGTTAATAAAAGAAACTGAAAATTATTTAAATAATCCAATACTTGAAAAAATGGTATCTGATGAACTTATAAGAATAATAGAACAAGCTAAATCTTTAACTAATAAATCACCTAAAACAGAAATTATAAAATCTATAGGTAAATTAAATTATGTAATAGATGAATTTAACGCCCTGAAACAAAATGTAATACCTAGTAGAATATTAGAAGAGGTAATCCCAGACGAAAATTTAAGAAAAGTTATAAGTAATCATACGAAAGATCAATATATAACATTAAATAGTTTAGAAAATATAAACGGAGAGATATATGCATCATATGAGAATATATCTAGTATAGAAGGTATAGATATTTTAAAAAATGTTGAGTCTATAGTACTTTGGAAAAATAACCTAACTACCATACCACAATCTATATTAAATCTAAAAAAATTAAAGTATATAAACTTAAAAAATAATTATATTGTAAATAGCGAAGTTATAGATATGTTAGAAAATAGTGGAGTCGATGTACAAAAGGATCTTAATTTTATTAAGGACAAACCTAACCAATATAGTATAAAATCTAAAGAAAATATTATAGTTATTAATAAAGGAGATAGTGTTGATTTAACAAAGTATATATACAAAGATATACCAAAATATACTGAATCCTGGGAAATTACAAATGAAATAAACATAAATAAATTTGAAACAAATGCAGAAAATATAAATATAATAGATGTTAATGATATAACTATTAAGGGTAAAAATATAGGAAATACTAAAATTCATATCAAAATTAAAGAAGTTCATAGCCCTAATATGATAACACTCACTGTAAAAGTTAAATAAATGTAAGAACTTCCTCAAATCATAGTTCTTAATAAATGCAAATTTTTACATTTATTTGTAACCAATGTTACATACTATGAATGAAAAGATATGTATAATATAAACATAATAAGAAAGAGGAGGAAACAAACATGAGTTTATTTTTAGCACCTATACACAGTTGGTTATTTAATAAAATAAGATTATACGAGGAATTAGAGCAAAATGTAATAAAATCTCATTTAGAAATTTTCGGAGAAGATGTTAATAACATAGTAAATGAGGGTATAAATAAATATGGAGATTTTCTTGAAGAAAAACCATTAGAAGATATGATAGATTTATCTAATATACATGGATGGCTTCAAGGAAGAATACAGACAGAAGAATCAAGAAGTGCCTATGTATTTGGTAAATTACATGAAAAATACGGACAACAAAGTAAAGAAATAACTATAAAAGAATCTGAAAAACAAGCGGCTGGGTGTGCAAATAACGAATCTGGTCTTGAAAGTGCTGAAGATGTTTATGCAACATTAAACAACTATATATTAGAAGGCATGCCATGTGATAGAGTAAATACAGTAACAGAAAAAGATGATAATCATCTAGTATATGTACAAGGATCATGTATACACAGACCAAACTATGAATTAGGTCAAGGTAATTTAGAATATATGTATGATCTTAGAGATTCATGGGTTAAGTCTTTTATTGAAAACTTATCACCTAAATATACTTATAATATAAAAAGAGAAGGCGAACAAGCCGTTCATACTATAACGAAGGCATAGAAAGGAAGTGAAGTCCCATGGCTCTTTATGGTAACTTACAACAGATAAGAAATGGAAAAAGAACTTACTCTATAACTCCCCATATACCAGGAGGCTTCACAAATCCTCAAACTCTTAAAAAAATAGCTGAAGTATCTGAAAAGTACAAAGGAATTATAAAACTAACATCAGGTCAAAGAATAATGATAACAAATTTAAGAGAAGAAGATTTACCAAGTATTTGGGAAGAATTAGGTATGGAACCTGCAGTCAAAAATCAATTTTCAGTAAAAAATGTTGAGATGTGTCCTGCTGGATTTTGTAAAAGAGCTAGACACAACACTATTGGAATTGGAATGAAAATAAGTAAAAATTTTCATGGTAAGGAAATGCCTAATAGAACTAAAATAGGTGTTGCAGGTTGTAGAAACGCATGCACTAGTGTTTATTCAAAGGACGTTGGTGTTGTATCAGATTTTAATGGAAAGCTTATAGTTACTGCAGGAGGATCTGCAGGTTTTTATCAAAGAACATCAGATATAATAGCTCAAAATTTAGAAGAAGATCAGGCTTTTAATTTAGTGAATTCTATATTAGAATATTATAAGGAAAACGCAGAAATGGGAGAAAAGCTTGGAGATTTCATAGACAGAACAGGTATAGACAAGTTTAGAGAAGATGTTTTAAAAAAATCAAATTTATTTTAGGAGGTAGTTATTATGAAAATAACTAAAGATAGTGTAATAGGAGAAGTTTTAAGAATAAATCCAGGTGCTGCACCTATATTAATGTCATTTGGTATGGGATGCCTAGGATGCCCATCATCTCAAATGGAAACATTAGAACAAGCTGCAGCTATACATGGTATAAACCTAGATGATTTATTAGCTAAATTAAACAAAGGATTAGAATAATATTTAGTTTAAAGCCGTTAAGTATACCTTAGCGGCTTTATTTTTTTATTAGAAGGAAAATTTATTGTATACATAGAATTAAAGGCTTATTACGCTCATAATATATATTAAGTTGATAGCATTAACCAGGGGAGTGAGAGCATGAATAGTAAATATATAAGAATCGTTGGTTTTTTAATGGTATGTTCATCTATTATTCTTATGGATAAAGTTTGGTTTTCTCCTGCTTTAGGAGCCTTAGGAATAGTATGTATTTTTTATAGCCCAGAGTATTATCAACTTAATACAAATGAAAAAGACGTATGCATAAATATAGATTATCTAAATAAATTAGTTGATGTTAATATAGCTCAACCTCTAGGTTCAATTGATGAAGAGTATGGATATATATATCCTATAAACTATGGGTACATCAAAAACACTATGTCTGGAACCGATGAAGAATTAGATGCATACATATTAGGAGAATTTAATCCTATTGAAAAATACAATGGAAGAGTAATTGCTATAATAAAAAGAATAAATTGCAATGATGAAAAATTAATTGTATGTAATAAAGATAAAAGATATACAAAAGAACAGATCAAAGTATTAGTTGAATTTAGGGAGAGATATTTTGATTATATTATTATAAAATAATAAAGAGAATACAACAACTTTTGTAATCTAGTTAGTTCCAAATCATTCCCTCCATTCAAGGGTACAAAATAGCCTACAAGAAAATAGCTTATCATACTTTTCAAAAAATCAATAAATAATTTGAAAAGTATATAAACTTTGTTATAATTGGTTTAGTGATAAAAATTGCTAAAAGTAGGTGAATATATGTTTTTTATAGGAATATTTGGAGTGGATAATAAAGTAGAAGAAATAAAAAATACACTAAATATTAATTGCAATCACTGCGATAAGCAATCATTAAGTTTGTTAAAAACTTATAATAGATTTCATTTCTTTTTTATTCCGTTGTTTAAGTGGAAAATAAAATATTATATTAAATGTAACTCTTGCGATTCTGTATATGAAATATCAAATGAAAAAGGTGAGAAGATAGAAAAAGAAGGTTATGATTTAAATTACTGGGATATGAAAAATGCCCATGAAGTTTGCGTCAGTCAAGAAGTAGTGTGTAGTCAATGTAATAATCTTATAGATAAAAAATCTAAATATTGTCCTAATTGCGGAACTAGGATTAATAAATAAAAAATGGAGCTTTTTAGACTCCATTTTTTTTAACGTTATATAAAGAAGGAAATAATATAAGCAAAGAAAGTATACATAAAGATATATGAACAAGTTGCATAGCTGTATTATTTGGATTGTCAGGAAGTACAACCAATGTTATTGCAATTAAAAATAAAAGAGATGTTGTAGCTATAGTTGTGTCAGATTTAAAGATCATTGCATTGCCAATCCATATTAATGATGTTAAAAAAAATAAACATTCAAATAAAAATTTAATATTATGTAACATATTTAATGCTCCCATTCTTTCAGTGGATTTAATTTTATTATTTCCAGATATATTATAATTAAACTATTTGTTTTTGCTCTTATATATTTATTTGTTAGTATTTGTCATTTAGTTAATGTAATTGCGATAATTATATCAAGGATTTAACTCTAATTAGTAGAAATAAATAATAGAGTATAAACAACCTGAATATTGACAATAATCTAACAAATAAACTATGTAAAGGAGTTGGCCTATGGAAGAAGCTATATCTAAAAAAAATGAAGATTTAAAGTATCTGCTATATGAAGAGTATATACAAAAAAATCAAGAACAACAAGAAAAAAATTTAGAAGACAGCCCTTATAGGGTTGATCAAACTGTATATCAAAATATATTTGATAAAAAATATAAATAATTTTAAATTGTTAATAATATAAAGAGGTTGTATTTCAATCTCTTTTATTTTTATTACAAAAAAATTTACAGAAAATTAAAAAAATATATAGTCAACTAGGTATATAAATATTATAATATAAACAGGAAAACGATTACTGAAGGAGTTGATTCATATGTGTAAATCAAATTATGAAATAAATAAAAATTATTCTCCAGACCTATCACATGAATATATAATATTATCAAAAATATATAAAGCTTTAGATTGTAACGATTATAAAACAGTTAACAGTCTTACTGAGATTTTAATAGAGATTCAATATAAAAAAGGGGATATGGAAAAGGCTAGTATATTGTCAAAAGGAATATATAATAAATAAAAGTAGTTGCTAAATATTAGCAACTACTTTTATTTTTCAAGAATTAAAATATTTTTTATGAATATTATATTAAATATAGTTATATAAATTTTATTTTAAATATATCTATTATATAGGGGGGAAGGTATAATGGATAAGAATTTTTTAAGAAACTATTTACAGATAGTGGGGGGATCTTTTTGTCTTTTGGCTACTTGCCTTGGTTATGTATCTGGATTTATGTTAGTAGGAATACAAAAAATAGTTGAAAATTTCAAATATATAGGTATAACAGGAACATTAGCAAGTTATACTTTAATACCTTTATGTATGGCGGTTATTATATTAGGTATAGTTGACAAGGAAAAAATATCTAATGTAAATAAAACAGTATGTATTTCTACTATTATAGTTGGTTTTATGGGAACTCATTTTTATTTTATAATACCGTCTGCTATTATATTATATGTATTACACTTATATTATAAAGTAGAAGAGCTTGAATATAATGATAACGTTGATAAAACAGAATACACTGTAGAACACAAAACAGCATCATTAAAAGATTCAACATTAAACACTAAGATAGAAATGGCAAAAGAACTTTTAGAAAAGAATTTTAATAAGAACTTTATATCTGAAGTAACAGGATTGACATTAAAGGAAATAAACTTAATAGAAGAGTTAAATAAAAGAGACTAAAGTTAATTAGTCTCTTTTATTTAACTCTTGTTTTAGGCGTATAACTTCACTATCAGTAGAGAATACCTTAGTAGCTATAACATTGGTACTTAAAACTAAGTTATCTATACCATTTACAAACTCTTTTACATTATTTTGGTCTAGAGTTTTAACTTCAAACTTTATATTTCTAAGTTCAGATTTTACTTCATTAAGATTGGAATTTAGATTTTCAATTTCAGAATGTATTTTTTCTAATAATTCTAATAATTTTTCATTCATTATAGACAACCTTTCTCTTTGGTATTTTTATAAATTATAACATATAGATAAGTTATTTTCTATTCATTATTATTTACAGAAATTCAATATAGCTAGTGCTGCTTGAAGACGAACTTTTTCATTCTCAGACTTAAGTGCATTTTTTACTACCTTTAATGCTTCATTTCTTAAATATTCTTTTTCTTCTATTAAAGCAGGAGATCCTATTAATGTACCAAGTTCTGAAGTATCAAATGGATGAGCAAATTTTGTTATAGGATTTCTGCTTTTTAAAAAGTCTTTTACATAATTATTTAGCTTATCTTTTTCAAGCTTTTTAACCCAATAAACAGGTCTAATATGACACGTTCCAGTTATATCAGGTTCGTATACATATTCATAACCTCCAATTATACCTATATGAGCCCAGTCATTTTCAAGTATGATCACTACGTCACCTTTTTTTATTGTATTTATAAATGAATTTACAACACGGGTATGGTATCTCAATTGACTATCTATATACCCATAATTACTTTCTAATTTGTATTGTATTTCTTCTTTATCTTTATTAGTTAAATCTCCAATATCCGAATATCCTATACATATAAATGATTTTTCAATAAAATCTTGTACCATTTCAATTCCATTCGGTTTAGTTTTTATATGGAATATATTCATTAATTGTACCCCCTTATTTATTGTTCTTATATATTATGAAAATAATGCTTTAAGGGTTAACTCCTAATTCATTACAAAAAAAGTTCCTATAAATAATAATGAAACACCTATAATCTTATATAAGTGTAAAACTTGTTCTTTTAATACAAATACATCTATAGCAAGGCCAAGCATCATCTGAAATGCTATTATCAATGTTAAAGTATTAGATACTCCTAGACTTGGGATGGCCTTTATAGTAAAAAATATAATCAATGCTCCGAATATTCCACTAAAAAGGAATACAGGATGTATATGTACAAGTTTGCCTATGTGCTTCATATTCCCACTAAAAATTGCAGCTGCTAAAAAAAACAAAGCGCCTGTTGCCAACGTAAAAAAAGTTGCTATAACAGGTGTAGTATGACGACCTAATTCGCCGTTTGTAAATGCTTCTAATGCGGTACATATTCCAGCTAGAGCAGCATATATTATAGGAATTATTTTACTCATAAGTACCTCCTTTAACTCATCATATTTTAAGCATACTTAATTGTACGTTAGATACTGTTTATATATGCCTGATGATGTATTTAGTATTTTTGAAATTTTACAAAAATAATATTGAATACAAGATACTTTAACCTTATAATATAATAATATACAAAAATATATAAAAATATATAAAACTAAATGACCGGGGGACGATGCTTAGGATGAAGGACAAAATAATTAGTTTTTGCGAAATATTAAATGATATAGACATTATAGATACAGATGAGTTAACAAAGTTTATGTTAGGAGTACAAAAAACTTATAATCATATAAATAAAAATAACAAGATCATTAATGGTGAATACGATATTGAAGAAACTTTTTATATAATGAAACAATATGTTGAACCAGAGTTAGGATACTTTAAAGGTGATAAAAACTTATTTTATGATTTATTTAAAATAGGACAAGAAATAGATATTATAGAATTTATAAAATACATATATAAAAATAATAAAAACAAGGTATTATTAACACCAAGTGCACTAATAAATTATATATCAGATATTATAAGTAATAAAAATTTCAAAAGTATACTTATTACAGATGCATACAAATCCCTCGAGCATCTAGAAAAACTTATTAGTGAAAATGAAGACAAGATGTTTACATTGACCTCACAACACTTTTTAGCATATCAGGTTTTAAAGTTAAAATTTGAAGACTATAAAAATGTAAATACAATTTATGTATCTATTTATGAGGATATGAATTTAAAAGAAAAATACGATTTTATATTTTCAGTTCCTACATTCGGACGAAAGTTTGATAAAAGTGAATACCTGAGAAAATTTATAGCAAGAGAAGCTGAAGGAATTGCTACACAAAATTTATTAAATTATATAAGGGATAATGGAACTCTATGTATTATACTTCCTGCTAAATTTACCTTTGCAGGAGATGAATATGAAAATTTGAGAAATTACATTATCCAAAACTATAAAATAGAGTCAATGCATGTTTTACCTGATGAAACATTTAAACCTCATTCAAGTATAAAATCATATTTAACTTGTATTTCAAATAAATCATTATCAAATACAAAGATAGGTGAATTAAGGTCAGAGCATGGGAAATTTCAAGTACATAATGAGAAATCTATATCATATGAAGAATTTTTAAGTTATAATTCTTGGCAGATAGATATGATACTTGAAGAAAGTGAAGAATTATCAAAACTAAGAAAATTAGACTTGCCTAAAGTTAAGCTAAAAGAAATAGCAGATATTTTCAGAGGTAAATCTATAATGAAAAAAGATATATCTCCAGGGAAAATAAATGTATTAAATATATCTAATATAGAAGACGGAGAAATAATCTTTGGCAATATGGATACTATAGATGAAGAAGAAAGAAAAATAAAGAGATACGAGCTTAAAGATGGAGATTTAGTTTTAACTTGTAGAGGAACAGTCAATAAAGTTGCTATATATAGAAAAGTTGATGATAGGATAGTAATAGCTTCTGCAAATATAATAGTTATGAGATTTAAAAAACAAATGTTAAGTGAAAGTGTTAAAATATTATTAGAAAATTCATTAGGCAAGATATTGTTAAAGAGTTTTCAAAGGGGTACTAATGTAATGAATATAAACCCTAGTGATTTAGAAGAACTTGTTTTGCCAGTTCCTTCTATTAACATACAGGAAGAAATAGCAGAAGAATATAATAAGGAATATTTATTATATAAACAATCAATAGCTCAAGCTAGAAATAAATGGATTAAAAATAAGCAAAAAATTTATGAAGACTTATTTGATTTAAAATAGATATATAGGTGTATATAAAATTTTTAGTTATATACACCTTTTTGTTTTAAGAAAGAGGTGATTATATGAATAAATATAAAAAGTTTATAAGTATATTAAAAGAAAGACAACTTTCACATGAAGAAGAGTTTACAAGAGAATTTTTAAGAGTAAAGTTAACTAATGCTTATATATATAATAAGAATATTCAAATCGATGATAAAAGTAATTTATTCAGTATAATGAAGGAAGTTACTAATATTAAATTAGGTTACTTTCCAGGAGATGATGACTTATTTTACTTTCTATTTAACATAGGAAAAGATATAGATCTAATTGAGTTTATTAAAGAAAACTATGCTAATCTGAAAAAGATAAAGCCATTGCTTCCGGAAGCTTTAACTAAATATGCAAATGAAAGCATGGAGAATGAAAGTGTAAAAAATATATTAATAACAGATACAGATAGAATAAATATAGAAGGTATACAATATTTTGTTGAAAAAAATATGGATAAAAAAATAACATTATTATCTGAAGATAATTTAGCATGTGAATTTTTAAAACTATATCTAGAAAGGTTTAATAATATAGAAATAATTTATGTATCTTCATATGAAAATCTAAATATAAGTAAAAAGTATGATTTGATACTTTCTTCTCCTTTGTTTAATACCACTAAATATGAAGGCTCAAAGGAACCTGAAATAGTTGCTATAAAGAAGCTATTAAACTATATAAGTGATAATGGTCATATGAAAATAATTGTGCCAGCTAAATTTACTTTTGCTGGAGATGAACATTTAGAAATAAGAAAATATATAATAGACAATTATAATGTAGATTCTATATATATGCTTCCAGAAGAAACGTATAAACCCTATGCAAGTATAAAAACTTATATTGTATCAATATCTAATATTAAAAAAGAATATCTACAAGTTGGAAAATTAGGAATAATAAAAAATGAAGTAACTTGTTTAAAAGAAAAAGAAGTGCCTATGGAAGTGTTTAGTAAATTTGCATATTGGAGAATAGACTTATATATTGAGGAAAGCATAAAAACATTCCTTGAACTAGATAATAAATTTGATAGAGTAAGAATAAAGGAAATAGCAGAAGTATTTAGAGGTAAATCCATAATGAAACATGATGTAGAACCTGGCAATATATATGTCCTTAATATATCTGATATAGAAGATGGAGAAATAATGTTTGATAATATGGAGACTATAGAAGAGGAAGAAAGAAAAGTAAAAAAATATGAACTTGAAGATGGAGATTTAGTTTTAACTTGCAGAGGAACAGTAAATAAATTTGCTGTATATAGAAAAAAAGATGACAAAGTAGTAATAGCTTCTGCAAATATAATAGTTGTTAGATTTAAAAAACATATTTTAGGAGATTATGCTAAAATTGTATTTGAAAGTCCTATAGGAATTGTTTTAATAAAAAGTTTGCAAAGAGGAACAACTGTTATGAATATAAATCCAAGTGATATTGAAGAATTACCTATGTATCTAGTTCCTATTGACGATCAAGAAAAGTCTATAATAGAATACAAAGAATTACATGAAGAATACAAGGATAGTATTAAAAAAGCTCAAACTAGATGGAGTAAATCAAAAAAATCTTTACATAAAAGTTTATATAATATAAATTAAAAACAAAAGGAATTATTACATAAGAGGCGAAAGTCTCTTTTTTTAATTATAAGAAAATTATAATTTATCCGGTCTATGGATAAGTTGTAATTTCTAACTGCTAACCTTGAGCAACGGACCATCTTTTCAAGGTCGTTGGCGACATGAGCGTAGCGAATTTTTTATATCACTTTAATATATATTTTCATATTATAAAATAAACATTACTATATAAGGGGGATTAATGTGGATTATTCCAAATTTGATATAAATATGGTAGATTTTATGAATGAAAACAAAGTACAAAGTAAAACAAATTATGCCCTAACAACATCTTTAAAAACTAAGTATACTTATGTGTTTAAAAAAAATATCCAAACTGGTAAGTGGGAACTACTTCATAAATGGATAAGTACAATTGGGAAACCTTCAACACCTACTATAACGGGAGAATATGAGGTTGACAATAAGATACCTAAGTTTGGTATGAATAAAGGATATCAAGCTAAATGGGCAACTCAAATAAAGGGGAATTACTTATATCACTCAATATTATATGATGTTGCAGGAAAATATGTTATAGATGGAAGGTTAGGGCAAGAATTAAGCCATGGTTGTATAAGGTTAGCTACGGAAAACGCAAAATGGATATATGATAATGTTCCTAGAGGAAGTAAAATAATAATACATTAGATGAATTTTCGAAATTTTAGAATTATTGAAGGGATTAATGTTTTATTATCGAATATATAATTCAAAGTATATAACATTTTTGTCTTTACATCTAAAGAAGGTATAATGCCTTCTTTATTTTTGTTTTTGTAGCAGTTTCATTGCCCAAGCTTATCAGAAGTATATTATAACTTCTATAGAACGAATAAGTTATAATATACTTATAAATAAAAAGAAGCTGCTAAGCAGCTTTCTTTTTGTTTATATGAGTTTTTGAATTTTGATTTTTAAGTTTGTTATATACATAAAACGGCATACCTATTAACATTAACATAAAGCCCCATAAAACTGTTTCTGCACCAGTACCATATATAGTATAGCAAGCGTATACAAAGCCTAAAAGAGGTACGATACTTGTTATTATAAAAGTAGTAACATTTTTAACATTTTTGCCTGTTAACATTATGTCAGCTACTGCAGTCATTGCATATATTGGAAGATATGATAATGTAGCTAATAACATAGCGAAGTTAAATGCTGAAACTAATCCTCCTTGGAAATTCATTAATAATAATAAGTTAGTTAATATACTAGATATTATTAATGCCATATAAGGTGTATTATATTTTGGATGTGTTTTGGCAAATATCTTTGGGAAAACACCATCAATCGCAGCAGCATAAGCTATATTTGCAGTAGTCAATATCCATCCTATAATACTACCAAGTGTAGCAATAACTATAGATATAGAAACTATTATACCAGCTTTACTTCCAAGTATTAAACCTAATATATCTGATATAGGAGCTGAACTTGAAGCTAGTTTATCTTGAGGCATAGCACCCATAGCAGCAATTGAAACCAATAAATATATAGCTATAGTAATTATTATTCCGTATATAGTACTTAATCTAACATTTCTTTGAGGATTTTCTATTTCTCCTGCAGAAACTGTTGATGATTCAAGTCCAACAAATGCCCATAATGTAGTTGCTATAGCTAGTGGAAGACCACCAAATCCCGTAGAAGCTGAAGCATTAGATGTATATAAGTTAGAAGCATCAAAATTAAATAAAGCAACTATAATAAATCCAGCAAATAATACTACTTTAAATACAGTTGAAGCAGTTTGCCACTTGCCAGCTTCTCTTGCTCCAAGTACATTAAGGAATGTAAGTATCCATAGTATAGCAGAACCAAATATAAATGAAACTAACGGATTATCAGAAAGTATCGGAAATACAAGTGAAGCATAACTAGTTAATGTTAATATTATCGCAGCATTTCCTATCCAAGATCCATTATAGTAAAGCCATGCATTCAAAAATCCAGTAAATTCACCAAATGCAAGCTTTGTATATTCATAAGGTCCTCCAGTTTTTGGGAATCTAGAACTTAGCTTCCCGAATGAAAGAGCTAAAAGTATAGACCCAAGACCTGTTATAACCCAGGCCATAAGTGTTGCTGAAATTGAAGCTTGAGATGCCAATGATGCAGGCAACATAAATATACCAGAACCAACCATATTTCCAACAACAAGTGCTGTTGCCATTACTAAACCCATTTTTTTCTTAGTGTTTGTCATGAAACTTTTCCTCCAATTCTCTAGAATATTATTTAAATAAAAGAATAGATGACTAAAATAGACCAACAAAAAAGCCTAGAAGTAATAAGACATGGATATGCTACTACTCCTAGACTTTGCTTTAGTTTAGATATAAAATCTAATGCAATAATCTGAAGATAGCTCTCCACAAGTTTCCTTGTGACAGGACTGTACATATTATATACAACCCCAACATATAAACTCAAAGCATCATTTATACATTTCGGCATTAACACCTTTCATATTGCTTCATAGTGCTTAACTCCACAATAATACTATTTGGTAATGCGCCTCTATCTTAGTTTTATATTCGGTTATTTGGTATGAATCATATTATAACAGAAATTTAAAAAATGTAAATAGGCAAGATAAAATTGTAGAAAATAATCACAAAAAGTCGAAAAATTGTAAAAGTAGAAAAATATTCGTTGCAAATATGCCAAAACGCTACAATATAGAAGTGTTAATAGGATATTTAATAATAGGACTTATTGAATGCAGACTTGAAGTATAATATTCTGTGCAAAATTAATGCTTTTATAAATTAATACTTGAATTTATGAATATTCTAATATTTTTTATGAAAATTGATATCTATACCTATACAGAATATACATAAACAAATATATTTGTGAATAATTATAGGTAATAGCTTGAATTTTAGGGGGTATACTATGGTAACTAAAACTAAGTATCTTTTATCAGGCGACAGAGGATTAATAATTGAATTCGAAAACAAAATAAGTGAAAAAATAGGTACTCAAGTAAGGTCTATGATGATAGCTATAAATTTAAGCGACATAAAAGGCATAGTAGAAATGATACCTTCATACAGATCACTTCTAGTAATATATAATCCTATAGTAATAGATATAATAAAATTACAAAATGAGATTAAATATTTAGAAAAAACAATAGAACATATAAATATTCCTAAACCGAATGTAGTAGAAGTACCTGTTTTATACGGCAGAGAAGTTGGCATTGATATAGAAAACGTAGCGAAACACAATGGATTAAGTGTACAAAATGTTATAGATATTCATTCATCTAAAGAATATTATATATATATGTTGGGATTTACTTTTGGATTTCCGTATTTAGGAAAGGTAGAAAATAGTATAACTGTACCGAAATACAAAAAAGTAAGAAATAATATAAGTTCTGGATCTATAGGTATTGGAGGGGTACAAACTGGAATATATACTGTTGATTCGCCGAGTACATGGCAAATAATAGGTAAGACTCCTCTTAAACTATTTGATCCGAATAGGAACCCTATAATTATTCTAAATCAGGGAGATTATGTGAAATTTAAACCTATAACAGAAATCGAATATAAAAAAATAGAAGAAAAAATAGAAAAAAGAACTTATGAGTATAAAATCTACTCAAAATGAGGAGGTGTAAAAAATGGGAAGAGTTAAAATAGTGAATCCAGGGTTTTTTACTACTGTACAAGATAGTGGGCGTATAGGATATCAAAAGTATGGAATACCAGAAGGTGGAGTTATGGATATATTCTCCTATAGAACTGCTAATATATTAGTAGATAATGAAGAAGATGAAGCTGTACTTGAAATAACCATGATAGGTCCAACTATAGAATTTATAGATAACATGACTATAGCTATAACTGGTGGAAACTTATCACCCTGTATAAATAACGAAGAGATAAATATGTGGGAAAGTATAAATGTTAATAAAGGAGATATACTTAGCTTTAATAATTTAAAAAGCGGATGTAGGGCTTATATAGCTTTTAATGGAAGCATAAACATCAATAAATTTTTAAATAGTAGGTCTGTATTAACAAGGTATAAATGTAACGGTGTTTTAGGAAGTTGCCTTAAAAGTAAAGATGTATTGACAATATTAAATAGTGGTATACAAGGAAATAAAAAATCTATACCTAAGCAATATATAATGTCTTATATAAATGAAACTAATAAACATAATGTAAGGGTTATAATGGGACCTCAATATGATTATTTTACAGAAGGAGGAATAGCTTCATTTTTAAATGAAGAATATATTGTTACAGAAAAATCCGATAGGATGGGAGTGAGGCTTCAAGGGCCTATTATAAACCATATATACAATGGAGATATAATATCAGAAGGAATAACATTAGGGTCTATACAGGTAACAAACGATGGTCAACCTATAATAATGATGGTAGATAGACAAACAACAGGAGGATATGCAAAAATAGCTAATGTTATATCTGTCGATTTGTACAAAATAGCCCAAGCAAAGCCAGGAGATACAATAGCTTTTGAATCTATTACTTTAAAACAAGCACATAATGAGCTAAAAGAAAGAGAAAATATAATAAACAACATAAAGAACATATAGAGCTCGCTTTTGGCGAGCTTTTGAAATTAATTATTTTTTTTATTTAAAAATAGTTTTTAATTTTGTATTTTATAAATGTATAATAATTACCTTGTATGTAAAAAATAATAACAAAAATACAGGAGGTAGAGAAACTATGCAAATGAACACTCGCGATATAGTTATGAAAAAATTATTAGATGCTCAGGAGAATGTACGTGACTATGAAACATATTCAAAACAAGTAGAAGATAAGAAAGTAGCTTCAATGTTTAAAGATTTCGCAGAAGAATGTGGTTCTCAAGCTAGTAAATTACAAGTAATAATGGACAAAATAGATAAATACTAAAATATAAAAATTAAATAAATATATTTTATATAAATTAAAATGACTATATTTAACATAAGTATAAATATAGTCATTTTTTATTTGAATTTTGATAATAAATAAGTAATTTTAGGGGGATATCTTATGAAATATAAATTCACTAATAATACAAAGATATCTATTAAGTTTATATTTTTATATCTGCTTACTGTATTATTTTTTGCCATTACCTATACTAGTATAGTAAACCAGTTTTATCATTCCACTTCAAAATATGAGAACATATTAAATGAAGAACTAATGGTAATAGAAAGTGAAATAAACACCTCTATAACTGAAAATTTTAGAGAATATTATAAATCCAGTGTTATATACTTAGATGAAAATAAAAACTGGATATTTTGCATAGATGACTTAGAAGTAAAAAAAATAAATTTAAACGTAGATGAATTAATTTTTGATATATCTGTCCTTATTAGAAATATGTCAGATTTTGAAACGAAATATACAACTACCTTTTATTTTAAAGTTAACAGAGAAGATAAATTTGCCAAAGGGGACCATGTTTATAGATTAGGAAGAGTTAGTTTTAAAGATAATACTACTTATATACCAGAACTGAAAAATATAAATTTTTCTCAAATATTTTATGTACAAGGGAATAACATAAAAAAAGAACTTATAGGACTTAAATTATCAAATAAATTAGAAAAAAATATAAATGAATTTATAAATAATACAGATGGATTGCCTAGTAGAAATAAAGAAAATTCCATAGCTAGATTTAAATTATACTTTCCTAGAATGTTGTATTTAAGCATGGTCACTATAACTACCTTAGGATATGGAGACATTGTTCCTTTAACTAACGCAGCTAGAATATTAATAGGAATAGAATCAACTTTAGGAATAATAATTATGGGGTGGTTTGTAAATTCAAAGGTAAATGGAAAATAAAAATTACATATACTGTTCCTTACTCATTTATAAGGTATATATATACACTTAAGTGTATATAATTAGGTAATAAATGAATATTTGGACAGGAAGTGGTTTTTATGAAAAAAATTGCATTCTTTATTATATTAATTTATATATTGAATGTTTATACTAACGTAGATTTTAAAGATATTTATAATGAGAGCGTAGATAATGCTATATTATTAGGAGAAAATATAGATTTAATAAAAGAAGAATTATTAAAAGATAAATATACAATTAAATCAAATCAAAATAAATTAGATGAGGATATAAATCAAGTAGAACCTGTTGTACAGTCAAGTACATTGAATACGAAAATAGATAATTTTGATAAAATAAACTTAGGAGACATAGAAAGTAAAGTTATATCAGCAATAGGAAATCCTTCAAGAATAGATCTAAGTGAATATGGATTTAATTGGTATGTATATAATCAATATAAAAATAAATTTGCAATGGTTGGTATTGATAATGGAAAAGTTGTAGCATTATATACTAATTCATTAAAGTCAAATTCAATAGAGAATATAGATCTTAATAAAGATAGAACATATATTTTAAGTAATTATGAACCTTTAGAATATAAGAAAAAAGGATATACTAGGTTTATAATAAGTTCAAAAGGAGAGTACGATGTTTTAGAATTTAAACATATGTATGTAACAGTGTTTTATGATATTTATAATAATCATAAGATAACGTCTTATCAAATAATAGATAAGACTATAGAGGATAAATTAAAAGATATATATCCAGAATATAGTGATGATTTAAAAGAGAGTTTTGAAAAGGAAGTTATAGACTTAACGAATAGTGTAAGAGACAGATATAATTTATCAAGAGTAAAATATGACAGTAAAGCTCAAGCTAGTTCTAGAAAACATAGTTTGGATATGAAACAAAATAATTTTTTTGACCATATTAATCTAAAGGGTCAAGATCCTTTTGATAGAATGAAAAAAGAAAATATAAATTATAAATCGGCTGGAGAAAATATAGCTGCAGGTCAAACAAGTGCTATATTTGCACATGAAGCCTGGATGAATTCTGAAGGACATAGAAAAAATATCCTAAATAACTATGAAAAATTAGGTGTAGGAGTAGAATTTGGAGGGAATTATAAGATATATTATACTCAAAATTTTTACACTAACTTAAGATAAATTTATAGTAAAAGGAGACATAATTATGGGCAGAAAAAAACAAATACTTTTATTCACACCAATAATATTAGCTGCACTATTATTGTTTGCTATCCAAAGGACAAATATATATTCCCAGGATAATGATAATTTAATAATAAAAAATGGTCCAAGAAATGAAAAAATCATAGCTATTACATTTGATGATGGACCACATCCAAAAGAAACTAATCAAATATTAGATGTTCTTAAAGAATATGAAGTAAAAGCTACGTTTTTCGTTGCAGGGAAACACGTACAATGGTATCCAGAAGCTGTAATAAGAGCTACTAAAGAAGGTCATGAAATAGGAAATCATACTTTTAGTCACCCGGACATAAAGTCAATAAATAAAACTCAATTAGAACAAGAATTATTAAAAACAGAAAGTATTATCTATAATAAAACAGGAAAAAAAACTACATTATTTAGACCACCTTATGGAAGCTATAATAAAAATATTGTAGAATTGTCAAAAAAGCATAACTATAAAATAGTGTTATGGTCTACGCTAGATGCAAAAGATTGGTCCACAACATCATCAAACAAAATAGCAAATGTTATATTAGATAAAGTTACAAATGGAGATATATTAGTTCTTCATGATTATGGTACTATACATCCTAATCCAACTGTTCAAGCTTTGAGAATATTTATTCCTGAGATGAAAAAGAGAGGATATAAGTTTGTAACAGTATCTGAATTAATAAATTACACCGAAAATAAAAAATCTAATAATCTGAATGATATACAAATAAAAGATAGTAAAAAATAAAGTCTAGGATTTTAAATCCTAGACTTTTTTATTTGTGATTAAATAATTTATTAAAATTTCAAACTTTTAAAAACATTTTATAGCAAGTTAAATATTATATATAGTAAGAAACAAATATATCCAAGTAATACATGAATCTCTTAAAAGGGATGTGATTTTAATAAATGTTTAATAAGATATATGAAAAAAAAGAATTTATAATCTTTCATATAAAAGGGGGATATATAGCTTATAATAGAAAGAAAGACTTTCAGGAGGGACATACACACTTAAGGAATTTCAACTCAGCTAAAACAGCAATAGACCTAGTATCAAAACAGAAAGTTCCTAAAAGTACAGATAAATATTATTTAACAAGTCTTATGAGGCTTTCTAATGACGAAAAATATATTAAAAAAATAAAGGAATTGATAATATCTATAGAATAAAAATATAAATACAAAAAAAGGAGCATTTGCTCCTTTTTCTATTCCCATTTTGGAGTATTAAATTTTTCTGCGTTTTTTATTCTCAACCCTTCTTCTTCAGAAATTATATAGCTAGAAATTCCTTGGCTATCATATTCTTTAACGTGTCTAATAGCTTCTTCTCTATTCATAGGTTGAGAAATAGATTTATTATCAGATCTAATTATAACATATCTATCCATATTCACTCCTCCAATTTAGATAGATTTAAAATCACAAATCTTTTTGATATTATAGTTTGTTTTATTTATAGTTTATATACGTTAATTATAAACCAAAAATTTTACAAAAAAATAGCATATAAAATAACTAATATTGACAATGTTTTCCGAACACATATATAATGAAGTTATAAAAAGCAAATTTATAAACGTCATAATAATAAACAATCTATTACTTTATGGAAAATTAAACGGATTTGTAGATTCTTATATGGACTCTTACAGAGTAAATACCATGCGTTAAGTGTTAGGAGCTGGGAAGTTGCTTCTAAACGAAGAAGAGAATATCTTCGCGGTATGGTATTGCGTCCGCTGTGAGAAGGATGTAGTTTATTTAAAACACCCTTCTAATTTAGGGGTGTTTTTTATTTTTATATAATCATAATTCAAAGGGGGTATAAAGAGTGATATTAATGATAGATAATTATGACTCTTTTGTTTACAACTTAGTTCAGTTCTTAGGAGAACTAGGAGAAGAAATAGTGGTTAAGAGAAATAATGAAATAACAGTAAAAGAAATATCAAAATTAAATCCAGAGATAATAGTTTTATCTCCAGGACCTTGTTCACCTAATGAAGCTGGAATTTGTATAGATATTGTAAATTACTTTAAAGATAAAACACCTATATTAGGTATATGTCTAGGACATCAAACAATAGGCCATGTATTCGGAGGAAACGTCGTTAGAGCTATAAGACCAGTCCATGGAAAAGTACATCCCATAAAACACAATAATAGTGGTGTATTTAAAAACTTAAATAATCCTTTAAATGTAACAAGATATCATTCATTGATTGTAGACAAAAATTCTTTGCCGGAAGAACTTGAAATAACAGCACAAACACTAGATGGTGAAATAATGGGATTAAGACATAAAAAATATCTTATAGAAGGCGTTCAATTTCATCCTGAAGCTATACTCTCAGAACAAGGCCATGATATACTAAGAAACTTTATAAATGAGGCAAGGTTACAAAGGGGGGAATAACATGATAATAGAATTAAATACAAAACTAAATTCTTTTGAATTATTTACTATATTTAAAAATGATGACCATAGTTTTATATTAGATAGTGCAATGGATGAAAATAAGTTAGGTAGATACTCTTTTATAAGCGCAAATCCATTTAAAATATTAAAATATAAAAATAGTAATGAAAACCCAATTAATTTTTTAAAAGAAGAATTAAGTAAATATAATGTAACTAATAATTCGGATTTGCCATTTATAGGAGGTGCAGTAGGGTATTTATCTTATGATCTAGGTAATTATATGGAGAAACTACCTAGAAATGCTGTAGATGATACTAATGTACCAGATCTATACTTTGGATTGTATAATTGGGTAATAGTAATAGATCATTTAGAACATAAAACTTATGTAGCTACCCCTGATATAGACAGACAGGAAGAAGAAATCCTAGTAGATAAAACAAGAAAAAAAATAGCTAAAGCTGAAATGTATGGAATAGATTCAATATGTTATGAAGAAAAAGAAATAGAACCAACTAAACTAGTTTCTAATTTCAAAAAAGAAAACTATTTACAAGCAGTAGAAAAGGTTAGAGAATATATAAGAAGTGGAGATATATATCAAGCAAATCTAACACAGAGATTTAGTGGTAAGACATCTCTTTCTAGTTATGAACTATATAGAGATTTAAGAAGAATAAGTCCAGCGCCATTTGGAGCATTTTTAAACTTCGAGGAAACACATATTATATCTAATTCTCCAGAGAGATTTATAAAATTTTTCGGAAATAATATAGAAACTAGACCAATAAAAGGAACAAGACCTAGGGGTAAAACAATAGAAGAAGACTTGTTACTTCAAGAAGAGCTTAGAAATAGTGAAAAAGATAAATCAGAGCTTTTAATGATAGTAGATTTAGAAAGAAATGATCTAGGTAAAGTATCTAAAATAGGAACTGTTAAAGTTCCTGAATTATTTGTAATAGAACCATATGCAAATGTTCATCATTTAGTATCAACGGTTATAGGAGAATTAGAAGAAGGAAAAAACTGTATAGATATAATAGAAGGAACTTTTCCGGGAGGCTCTATAACTGGAGCTCCAAAAATAAGATCAATGGAGATAATAGATGAACTTGAACCAACTCAAAGAAATGTATATACAGGATCTATAGGATATATAGGTTTTAATGGAGATATGGATTTGAATATAGCTATAAGAACTATTATAAAACAAGATGAAAATGTACACTTCCAAGTAGGCGGTGGTATAACTTGGGACTCAAATCCAGAGGATGAGTATCGAGAAACAATAGATAAAGCAAAATCTATGATGAAAGCATTAAGGGGATATTATGAAGAATAATGTGTCTTTTGATAGTACACTTTCTAAATTTGGAATAGGATTATTTGAAACTATAAAAATTAAAAATAAAAGCCCTATATATATAGATAAGCATTTAGAAAGATTATATAATTCTATTGATAAACTAAATATTAATTTTAGAATAGATAAAAATGAAATATATAAATTAATAAATTTATATATTGAAGATGAAAATATTTTAAATAGTGCTCTCAGAGTTACAATATTTGATGAAGGATATAACTTCTCCACAAGAGATATACCGTACACAAAGAAACATTATGAAATAGGATTTAAAGTAACTGTGTCTCCAATTAAAAGAGGTTTAAGTGAGATATACAGGCATAAAACTACAAACTATTTTGAAAATATATATTCTAAAAATTATGCATTACAAAAGGGATTTGATGAAGGGTTATTTATAGATTTAAATGGGTATATACTTGAGTGTTCTATGAGTAATATATTTTTTATAAAAGAAAATAAGTTATATACTCCAAAAAAAGAGTCATCAATATTAAATGGGATAATGAGAACTCGTGTTATAGATATTTGTAAAACTCTAGATATAATATGTATAGAAGATGATATAAATATAGGCGACTTAGATAAGTTCGATTTCTGTTTTATAACCAATAGCTTGATGGGACTTATGAAGGTACATTGTATTGATAATATCATATATGAAAATACAAATGCTATATTTGAAAACATACTAAATAATATATAATCATCTTTGTGTTAGGGGGCCTTATATATGGTGGATATAGAGTATACAAATATTAAAAAAATATATGAAAATGAACTTAATAACATAATACAAAATAAAAATGTAAAATCTGTATTGATAGTTGGATCAGCTAAAGATATAGATTTAGAAGATGACGAATATATAAACGATATAGATTTATTCGTTATTATAGAAGAAGGCTTAGGTCAAGTAAGAGAAATGAAATTAATTAACGGTATAGAATTTGATATAAACTATTTCCCTATATCTTTAGTAGACAACCTCGTAAGAAATAATGAATATTTCTTCATACAAGCTATGAAAAATGCAAAGCTTGTATATGATGAAGATGATTTAGGGAAATTATATATACAAAGATGTTTACGAAAATATAATCAAGGGCCAAATGAGCTTACTAAAAGTGAAAAATCTAAACTTTTATATGAAATCCAAAGTAGTTTAAAAAGATTAGAGAAAAATAATATTCATAATAAATTTGAATATGAATTGCTAGCTAATTTGTATATAAGAGATATTATGAGAAGTTATTTTATGCTAAATAAAAAATGGGTACCAAAAGATAAAAAGTTATTTAGTATTTTGAAAAAAGAAAATGAAGAATTATATGAATTAATCACAGAATTTTATCAAGATTACAGTCATGTCCAATTAGAAAAAATATATAATTATGTATTTAAAAATATAAAAATATCTGATTATATAAAGATAAATTATTAAGGAGGTATTATTATGGCAAATATGGATAGAGAAAAAATAAAAAGAGCAGTTAGGGATATATTAGAAGCAATAGGTGAAGATCCAGATAGAGAAGGACTTCTAGATACTCCTGACAGAGTAGCAAGAATGTATGAAGAGATATTTGGAGGCATTCATGAGGATGCTAGGAAACACCTTCAGGTATATTTTCAAGATGAAAAACATGAAGAATTAGTATTAGTTAAAGATATACCTTTTTATTCATGTTGTGAGCATCATCTAGTTCCATTTTTTGGTAAGGCACACATAGGATACTTGCCAAAGGATGGTAAGCTAACAGGCCTTTCAAAACTTGCGAGGGTAGTTGAAACTATAGCTAAAAGACCTCAATTACAGGAGCGTATAACTAAAGATGTAGCTGAGATAATAATGGAAGAGTTAGAACCTTACGGAGTTATAGTAGTTGTAGAAGCTGAACATATGTGTATGACTATGAGAGGTGTTAAAAAGCCAGGATCTAAGACAATAACATCAGCTGTAAGAGGTATATTCCAAAAAGACATAGCAGCAAGGGCTGAAGCAATGAGTTTAATAAATATGAGGTAGTAGGGGGTTATACAATGTTTGAATTTGGGGAAAAAACTTATATAATGGGAATACTGAATGTTACTCCAGATAGTTTTTCTGATGGAGGAGATTTTACAAATATAGATATTGCAATTGACCATGCCAAAAAAATGGCTAAACAAGGTGCAGATATAATAGATTTAGGGGCAGAATCTACAAGACCTGGATATACCAAAATTAGTGATGAAGAAGAAATAGAAAGACTTTTGCCAGTTGTAAAAAGATTAACAAAAGAAGTTAATGTTCCTATATCAGTAGATACTTATAAATCAGAGGTTGCTAATGCTGTTTTAGATAATGGAGTATATATGATAAATGATATTTGGGGACTTCAATATGATAAAAATATGGCAAATGTAGTAGCAAAGCATGATGCCTATGTATGTATAATGCATAATCAAGACGATACAAATTATAATAAAGATATAATGGATAGCATAAAAGATTTTTTATTAGAAAGTATAAAAATAGCAAAAGAATCTGGAATAAAAGATGATAAAATAATATTAGATCCAGGTATAGGATTTGGTAAAACATATGAACAAAATATAGAGGTATTAAGAAGATTAGGAGAACTTACTGACCTAGGATATCCTATACTTCTTGGAACATCTAGGAAATCTACAATTGGCAAAATACTTAATGTTGAGCCAAAAGAAAGAGTTGAAGGCACTATAGCTACAACTGTAGCGGGTATAATAGATGGAGTCGACATAGTTAGAGTACATGATGTAAAAGAAAATCTTATGGCAGCAAAAGTAGCAGACGCTATATATAGAAGGTAGGTATAGCATGGATAAAATATTGTTGAGTAATTTAGGATTTTATGGATATCATGGAGTTTTAAAAGAAGAAAATGTATTAGGTCAAAAATTCTTTTTAGATATTGAATTATATGTTGATACAAAAAAAGCAGGTATGACTGACAATATGTATGATTCAGTAAGCTATGCAGAAGTATATGAGTTAGTTAAAGATATAACGCAAAATGAAAGATTTAATCTAATAGAGGCTTTAGCGGAAAATATATCTACTAGTGTACTTGATAAATTTAACTTAGTTCAAGAAATAATGATAAGAGTAAAAAAACCTGAAGCTCCAGTTAACGGAATATACGATTATTTTGGGGTTGAAATAAGGAGAACTAGGAATGACTAAAGCTTATTTAGGATTAGGAACTAACATTGGAGATAGGCTGAACTTTTTAAGTGAAGCTTGTGAACTAATAAGTCAGATTCCCGAAACAAGTATAACTAAAAAATCTAAAATATATGAAACTAAAGCATGGGGATATACAGAACAAGCTGATTTCCTAAATCTGTGTTTAGAAATCAAGACAAACTTATCACCTATGGAACTACTAAAAACTTGCCAAAAAATAGAACTAGAATTAAAAAGAGAAAGAGTATTAAAATGGGGTCCAAGAACAATAGATATTGACATATTATTTTATGATGATATAATTTCAAATGATGAAATATTAACTATACCACATCCTAGAATTCATAAAAGAGCATTTGTCATGATTCCTTTAATGGATATAAATAAAAATTTAGTAATAAATAATAATACTATTAAGGAACATTTACAAAATCTTACTCAAGAAGAAATGGATGAAATAAAGGAGTTTATAGGTAATGAATAAAAACCTATCCAAAGATAATATAAATATAAAAATAAATGATAAATTGACAATACCTAAAGATAAACTTATAATAGCTGGACCCTGTGCTATAGAAAGTTATGAACAATTGTTAGAAACCGCGAAGTATGTAAAATCTAAAGGCGCCAATATGTTAAGAGGTGGTGCATATAAACCTAGAACTTCACCTTTTTCATTTCAAGGAATGAAAGAAGAAGGATTAGAAATATTAAGACAAGTTAAAAAAGAAGTAGATATGCCAGTTATAACAGAACTTATGGATATTAGAGAACTTGAAAAAGTTTACGAAGTTACGGATGTAATACAAATAGGATCTAGAAATATGCAAAATTTCTCTCTTCTTATTGAAGTTGGAAAACAAGATAAACCTGTTATGCTAAAAAGAGGGATATCAGCTACTATAAAAGAATGGATAAATTCAGCTAAGTATATATCAATGGGTGGTAATAATAATATAATTATGTGCGAAAGAGGAATAAGAACTTACGATGATTATACTAGAAATACACTAGATTTAGCTGCAGTCCCTATAATAAAAAAAGAAACAAATTTTCCAGTAATTGTTGATCCAAGTCATGCTACAGGAATAAGATATTTAGTAAAACCTATGTCTTTGGCTGCTTTTGCGGCTGGGGCAGACGGTATTATGGTTGAAGTTCATCCTAATCCCGAGCAAGCTCTATGTGATGGAGAACAATCTCTGTATTTTGAAGAATTTGAAGAACTTATTAATTCAATTAATTATATGAAAGAGAGGCTTAAATAAGCCTCTCTGTATTTTTTTGCTTATGGTGCAGATAATATCTTATATCATTAAAAAATAATTTTATAAATATAGAAGGATTTTTACAAAAAAAGTCGAAATATAGTAAAATGTGTATTTGACAAATTGTAAATATATTGTAAAATAGTAATGTTGCAATTACACCTATATTTAAGAAGGTGATAAAATGAGTACGAATATGCAAGATGTCATTGATGAAATCAAATCAAGATGCGACATAGTAGACATTATCTCAAACTATATATCTGTTAAAGCATCAGGAACAAACTATAAAGCAGTATGTCCATTTCATACGGAAAAGACACCATCTTTTTATATAAGTCCTCAAAAACAAATATATAACTGTTTTGGATGTGGTGAAGGTGGAGATGTAATAAAGTTTGTTATGAAAATGGAAAATATTGATTTTATGGATTCAGTAAAAATATTGGCAGAAAAATGTGGACTAGAGATAAATAATAACATGGATGAAGAAACAAAAAAGAATATTCAAAAGATGAAGCTTTTAACAGATATCCATGTAGAAACAGCTAGGTATTACTTGGCTATTTTAATCCAAACACAAAACAAAGGATATCAATATTTAAAAAACAGAGGTTTAGACGATAAGATTATGAAAAACTTTGGCTTAGGTTATGCACCTAATGATTGGCAAGGTTTATTTAACTATCTAACAAAGAAAGGTTATGAGATAGAAGATCTATTGGAAAGTGGATTAGTACTAAGGAAAAAAGATGGCAATGGATATCGTGATAGGTTTATAAATAGAGTTATTTTTCCTATATTTGATTATAGAGGTAGTGTAATAGGTTTTGGAGGTAGAGTGTTAGATGATTCACTGCCAAAATATTTAAATTCACCTGACACACCTATATTCAATAAAAGAAATAATCTTTATGGACTTAATTTTGCCAAAAAAAATATAGCAAATAACACTATAATATTAGTTGAAGGATATATGGACTTAATAAGTTTAGCCCAATATGGTATTAGAAATGTCGTTGCAACACTGGGTACTGCTCTTACAGAAAATCAAGGAAAATTAATTAAAAAATATATAGATACAGTTATAATTTCTTATGATTCCGATAATGCCGGAATAAATGCAACTTTAAGAGCAATTGATACTTTAATTAAACTAGATGTAAACGTAAAAGTATTAAATCTGGGAGAAAGCAAAGATCCAGATGAATTTATAAGAAATTATGGACTTCAAGAATTTAATAAAATTATAAATAATTCTATACATTACATACAATTTAAAATAAATATAATAAGAAAAAATTATAATCTAGACATTGGTGAAGATAAAATACAATTTACTAAAGAAATAGTAAAGTTGTTTAAATCTTTAAAGAGTCCAGTTGAAATAGATTATTATGTAAATTTATTAAGCAATGAAACTGGTATTAGTACAGATTCTTTGAAAAGAGAAATATATGGAAAAAACTATATAGAACCTATTAAAAAGAAAGGTTCTTGGCATAATAAATCTACAGATAATAAAGTAGAAAAACCTAAGATAATAGAAAAAGGTAAAGAAATAATAGAAAAGAAACTTATAAAAGTATTACTAGAAAATAAAGAAATTAGAAATAAAGCCTTATTAAAATTGGATAAAAAAGATTTTATATTGAAAGATAGCAAAGAAATAATAAATTATATGATTAAAAATGAAGATTTGGATAAAATAAGTATTGACAAATTAAAAGATTTGAACATATCTGAAAATTATATAAGTGATATAAATAATACTACAATGGATAATATAAATTATGAACATAACAAAAGTATGGAAGAACTTATAAAGACTATTAAAAAAAATAGTGTGCAATATAAAATAGATGAGTTGCTAAGAGAACAAAAAAATATAGAACGCTTATCAAAAAGCGAAAATATAGATGCGAAAGAGGTAGATGAAAAAGTTATGAAAATTGCTTTAGAAATAATACAACTTAGAAAATCTTTACATCAAATATAATTTAGGAAGGAGGTTATTGTGTTGGATAATGAAAATGTTAAAAAAAATAAAAAAGTAACAGCTAAGAGTTTAATAGAAAAAGGTAAAAAAGCGGGTTCTTTAACTCTTGGTGAAATAATGGAAGCTTTTGCTGAAACTGATCTAGATAAAGATCAAGTAGAAAATCTATATGAAACATTAGGTCATTTAGGTATAGAAGTTATTGAACAAAAAAATAATAAAGCGGATTTTGATTTTGGAAATGATGATTTGGAAGTCGGAGACATAGACGAAGATGGTAAGGAAGATGAAGAAGATGTTGAATTAATGGATTTACAAAATATAGACCTATCTCTTCCTAAAGGAATAAGTATCGATGATCCGGTTAGAATGTATCTTAAAGAAATTGGTAAGATACCTTTATTAAAGCCACATGAAGAGGTTGAATTAGCAAAAAGAATGCATGATGGAGACGAAGCAGCTAAAAAAAGACTAGTTGAAGCAAACTTAAGACTAGTTGTAAGTATAGCTAAAAGATATGTTGGAAGAGGAATGCTATTTTTAGATTTAATACAAGAAGGAAATTTAGGACTTATAAAAGCAGTTGAAAAATTTGATCATACAAAAGGATATAAGTTTAGTACTTATGCTACTTGGTGGATAAGACAAGCTATAACACGTGCTATAGCAGATCAGGCTAGAACAATAAGAATACCGGTTCATATGGTTGAAACTATAAATAAACTTATAAGAGTATCAAGACAACTTCTACAAGAATTAGGAAGAGAACCAAAGCCAGATGAAATAGCTGCAGAAATGGAACTTCCTGAAGAAAAAGTAAGAGAAATAATGAAAATAGCTCAAGAACCAGTATCTCTTGAAACGCCAATAGGTGAAGAAGAAGATAGTCATTTAGGAGACTTTATACCTGACGAAGATGCTCCAGCTCCAGCAGAAGCAGCTGCATATTCATTATTAAAAGAACAAATAGAAGAGGTTTTATCTTCGCTAAACGAAAGAGAACAAAAGGTCTTGAAGTTAAGATTTGGACTGGAAGATGGTAGAGCTAGAACTCTAGAAGAAGTAGGAAAAGAGTTTGATGTAACGAGAGAAAGAATAAGACAGATAGAAGCTAAAGCTTTAAGAAAGTTAAGACATCCGAGTAGATCTAAGAAATTAAGAGACTATTTAGATTAAAAAAATTCGCCTTTTGTATATAGGCGAATTTTTTTAATCTGCACTACTTAGTTCCAATAATTCTTTCTTTTTCCATAATCTATTTCCCTTTGAAGTTCTTGTTTACTTTTTTGAGGTTGTTTTTGCTTATCCTGTAATTCAGATAAAGCTTCAGTTTCATGTTGCCAAGTCACAGTATCCTCACCCCAACCATATTTTGGAATGTTTTTTAAAGCATCTTTATTGTTTTGAGACATAAGAAACACCTCCATGAACTTATTATTTGAATTTTATTAATATAAATACTAGGAAGGATGTGTATACATTGAAATTAAGTGATAGATTATTAGCAATTGCTAATTTAGTAGATAAAAATAATACTATAGCAGACATAGGAACAGACCATGGATATATTCCTGTATATTTACTAAATAATAATATTATACAATATGCTATAGCAGCAGATATAAATAAAGGTCCTCTTGACAATGCAAAAAAAGAGGTTCTGTTAAATAAACTGCAAGATAAAATAGACTTAAGATTAGGATCAGGATTAACAGTTTTAGAAGAAGGAGAAGTAGATGAGGCTATAATAGCAGGAATGGGTGGAGTTTTAATAAGTGAAATACTAGAAGTATCTAAAAAAGTTTCTAAGTCTTTTAAAAAAATTATACTTCAACCTATGCAAGCTTCTGATGAACTTAGAAGATATTTATGTGAAAATGGATATGAAATAATAGATGAAACCTTAGTAAGAGAAGATTTCAGATTATATGAGATTATAGTAGTTAAATATACAGGAAAAATAGAAGAATTAGAAAATGAAATATTTTATGAAGTAGGAAAAAAATTAATAGATAAAAAAGACCCACTAGTTTGTGAGTTTATCGATAAAAAAATAAAATCATATGAAAATGTATTAATTAAGTTAAAAGACAAAACTGGAGAAGTTATAGAAAATAGAAAAAAACAATGCTTAAATAAAATACATGAACTAAAGGAGGTCAAAAATATTGTACCTTAAAAAAATAATAAATATACTTGAAGAACAATATCCAAAAAATTTAGCTTATGATTGGGATAATGTTGGATTATTAATTGGAAATATAAATGCAGATATAAAAAATATATTAATATGTTTAGAGGCTAATGAATCCATAGTAGATGAAGCAATAGAAAATAAAGTTGACTTAATAATAACTCATCATCCATTTATATTTAAAAAGTTGTCATCTATAAATGAAAATGATATAAAAGGAAAATGTATATATAAACTAATTAAAAACAATATAAATATTTACTGTATGCATACAAATTTTGACATAGCATTTGGTGGCTTAAATGATGCTTTTGCTCATATGTTAAATCTTAAAAATGTAAATATATTGGAAAATACTAAAAGCGAAACCTTATATAAAATAGCAGTATATGTACCTAAAAGCCATGAAGAAGTAGTAAGAGAAGCTATGACTAATGCAGATGCAGGAAATGTAGGAAATTACAGTGATTGTACATTTAATATTAAAGGAATAGGAACGTTTAGACCTTTAGAAGGAAGTAATCCATTCATAGGAAGATCTGAGCTTTTAGAAAAAGTAGAAGAAGTTAAAATAGAGTCTATATGTGAGAAAAAGAATTTAAATAAAATAATAAATAATATGATAAAAGCCCATCCATATGAAGAAGTAGCATATGATACATATAAACTAGAAAACAACGGAAAATCATATGGCTTAGGAAGATATGGAAGCTTAGAATATGGAATGACATTAGAAGAATTATCTAACAAAATAAAAGTTGAACTAAATTCAAATAATTTAAGAATAGTAGGACCGCCAAATAATATTGTAAAAAAAGTTGCAATAGTTACAGGTTCTGGTGGTGAATTTGTAAAAAAAGCGTATCTAAGAGGATGTGATGTTTTAATAACTGGAGATGTAAAATATCATGATGCTCAAGATGCCATAGATTTAGGTATATCTATAATAGATGCAGGTCATTTTGAAACAGAAAATATTTTTATAGATATATTACACACTTATTTATATCAAAAATTATCTGATGTTAATATTATAAAGTCTAATATAGATATAAATCCTTTTTCTATAATCTAATGTTATATAAAATTTAGAATAATTATAGGAGTTTATAATGGAGAAAACTAGTAATTTAACTGAAGGTAGCATTATTAAATCGCTTATAAATCTTTCACTGCCTATTATGGGTACATCATTTATACAAATGGCTTATAACATGACAGATATGGTATGGGTAGGAAGAATAGGAAGTAAGGCAGTGGCAGCGGTTGGAACAGTTGGTTTTTTCCTTTGGTTTGCATTTGCATTTATACTTATATCGAAAATCGGTTCAGAAGTAATGGTAGGTCAGCATATAGGAAAAAAAGATTATACTGGAGCACGGGAATTTGCTATACATAGTATTCAAATAAATATTATACTGGCCATATTGTATGGAATATTTTTGATTGTATTTAGAGATAGCCTAATAGGCTTTTTTAACTTAGGAGACATGGAAGTTATAAAAATGGCTAAAAAATATCTCGTAATAGTATCTATCGGCATACCTTTTTACTTTATAACTCCTGTCTTAACAGGTATATTTAATGGTGCTGGAGACAGTAAAACACCCTTTATTATAAATACTATAGGACTAATTTCAAACATAATATTGGATCCTATATTTATATTTGGAATAGGTATATTTGAGCCTCTGGGCGTTTCTGGTGCTGCTATAGCAACTGTACTATCTCAACTTACTGTCACATTGTGTTTTATATATAAGATGAAACAAAAAGAAGAAGTTTACTTTAAAATAAACTTATTTAATAAACCTAAACTTTTTTATATAAAAACTATATTTAAATTGGGATTCCCTGTAGCACTTCATAATGGACTATTTACTATATGCTCTATGATATTAGCTAGAATTATATCTGATTGGGGACCAACTGCAATAGCAGTGCAAAAGATAGGCTCACAAATAGAGTCTATATCTTGGATGACTGCAGGAGGTATATCAACAGCATTAGGAGCATTTATTGCCCAAAACTATGGTGCGAAAAAATGGGATAGAATATTTAAAGGGTATATAACTACTATGATAATAGCTGCTTTTGTAGGAATATTTGCAACTATACTTCTTGTATTTTTCGGTGATACAGTATTTTCATTCTTTATACAAGAAAAACAGGCTATAAATATAGGGATAGATTATCTAAAAATATTAGGTTATTCGCAACTATTTATGTGTATAGAAATAGCAACAACTGGTGCGTTTAATGGTCTTGGAAAAACCACAATACCAGCAGTTATAAGTATACTATTTAATGCATTACGTATACCAAGTACTATATTTCTAGCCAAACCAGAACTACTTGGACTAGACGGAGTCTGGTGGAGTATAAGTATAAGCAGTATGATAAAGGGAATATTAGTTTTTATATTATTCGCTATACTAGTATTATATAAAGAGAGATACGTTATAAAAAGTTCTATTTTTCAGGAGCAACAAAAAAGAATTGCTGATTAATTTAGCAATTCTTTTTTGTATAATATATTTTTGGTATATATAAATTTATTCCATTTAAATTAGTAATAGTATCATATATAAGTGTGACATTATCTTTTATTATATTATTTTTAAGTTCTATGGTAGATAAAAGGTTATTATTAGATTTTATTTCTAAAACATTTGTATTTTCAATAAACTCAATTTTTATATGTTTATTAAGCCTTAATAAGTTTTCTAATATTTTAATATCTATAATCATTTCTATCACTCCTAAGTTGTCATTTGATTTTATATTATAACATCTATAAAAACTTTTCAAATTTAAATAATGTATAATAATATGTACCTTTAAAACAAACAATAGTTATATATTGTTTGAAAGGAGAGAAAATATGTTTGTACCTAAAAGAATAATTTTTGAAAAAGGTGCTCTTGATTATGAATTAGGAAAAGAGATATATAATGAGTTTAAAGATAAATTAGATGTGGAAATTATAAAATTATCATCAAATAAGATTAATACATATATACCTGGTGATAATTTACATGATAAGTATAGAGAAGGGAAAAAAACTTTAGTTGTTGGTATCAAGAAAAGTCTTAAATTTCAAACATGTAAGCCATCTGCTCATTATCAATTGCCGTTGGTTAGTGGATGTATAGGTCAATGTGAATATTGCTATTTAAATACTCAACTTGGAGACAAACCCTTTATAAAAGTACATGTAAATACTGACGAGATATTAAGGCAGACTCAAAAGCATATAGATGTAAGGTGTCCTGATATAACTATATTTGAAGGAGCTGCAACCTCAGATCCAGTACCAATTGAACCTTATACAAATTCACTAAGAAAAGCTATAGAATATTTTGGATCACAAGAACACGGTAGATTTAGATTTGTAACAAAATACAATGATATAGATACACTTTTAGATGCAAATCATAATGGACATACTGTAATAAGATTTAGCCTAAATACAGAGAAAATTATAAGTGAGTATGAACACTTTACAGCATCAGCTAAAAAAAGAATTGAAGCTGCAGCTAAATTATCTCAACATGGATATCCAATTGGATTTTTAATAGCTCCGGTATTTATATATGAAAATTGGAAAGAAGAATATAGAGATTTAATAAATAATTTAGCTAAAATTTTGCCTAAAGATACTCCATATCCTGTAGATTTTGAGGTAATATCACATAGATATACTACGAAAGCTAAAAATAGAATTAATGAAATATTTCCGAGTACTTCTTTACCTATGAAAGACGAAGAAAGAAAATTTAAATATGGTCAATTCGGATATGGAAAATATGTATATCCAAAGGAAGATATGAATGATATAAAAGAATTCTTTAAAGAAGAATTAGATAAAGCTTTTTCAAATAAAAACATTAAATATATAATATAAAATCTATCAACCTTTTATATTTGATTTTATTCTAACTATTAGTATATAATTAACATTAATAGAAATATATAGGAGGTCGTCTTAATTGGATAGATATCAAAAGCTAGATTTATTAAAATCTAATTTAAAAAAGTTAGGAAGTTTAGCAATAGCATTTTCTGGAGGTGTAGACAGTACATTTTTACTAAAAGTAGCTTATGATACTTTAGGAGAAAATGCTATTGCTATAACTATTAAAGGAATTATGCACAGTAGTAGAGAGATAGAAGAAGCCAAAGAATATGCAAAACAAATTGGCGCAAAGCATGTATTAGTTCCTGTTGAAAAATTTGATGTTAAAGAGTTTATAGATAATGATCCTCTAAGATGTTATTACTGTAAAACGGCAGTATTTACTAATATAAAAAATATAGCAGCATCAAACAATATAATATATGTTGCCGATGGTACAAATATAGATGATTTAGGCGACTATAGACCAGGAATGAAGGCTTTACAGGAATTAGATATTATAAGTCCTTTAAAAGAAGCGGGAATGACTAAAGAAGATATAAGAATGTTATCAAAAGATTTAGAATTAGAAACCTTCGATAAGCCTTCATTTGCTTGTTTGGCATCTAGAATACCTTATGGAGAAAAAATAACAAATGAAAAACTTAGAATGGTAGAAAAATGCGAAGATTATTTATTAAAATTAGGATTTAAACAGTTTAGAGTAAGATGTCATTTAGATATAGCTAGAATAGAAGTATCACCAGATGAAATATCAAAGTTTTTTGATGAAGATTTCATGAAACAAACCCATGATGAATTTCAAAGATTTGGATTTAAGTATGTAACTTTAGATATGTTTGGATATAGAACAGGAAGTATGAATGAAGTATTAGATACAAACAACTAGGAGGAATTATATGAATAAGTATACACTTGTAGCCCCATGTTTTTTTGGAGTAGAAAAAATGCTTTCCAGAGAAATAACAAATTTAGGATATGAAATCGAAAAAGTAGAAGATGGTAGGGTAACATTTTCAACAGATGAGTATGGTATAAGCAAATCAAATATGTGGCTTAGATGCGCAGAAAGAATACTATTAAAAGTAGGAGAATTTGAAGCTACTACATTTGATGATTTATTTGAAAATACTAAACGTATAGATTGGAGCAAGTTTATACCATATGATGGTGAATTTCCTGTACATAAAGCTACATCTATAAAATCAAAGCTTTTTAGTACACCAGATATACAAGCTATAGTAAAAAAAGCAGTTGTAGAAAGTATGAAGAAAAAGTACGATGAAAATTGGTTTCTAGAAAATAAAGAAAAATATCCAATATATGTGTTTCTAAATAAAGATAAAGTTACTTTATGTATAGACACAAGTGGAGAAGCGCTTCACAAAAGAGGATATAGAGAAAAATCAAACCAGGCTCCTATAAGAGAGACATTGGCAGCAGCTCTAGTATACTTAACACCATGGAGACCAGGAAGACCCTTAATAGACCCATTATGTGGATCAGGAACTATACTAATAGAAGCTGCTATGATAGGATTGAATATGGCACCGGGTTTAAATAGAGAGTTCATATCAGAAAAATGGAGATCTATAGATAAAAAAATATGGCCTAGTGTTAGAAAAGAAGCTCGTGATGCTGTAAAAAGTGAAAAATTCAAGATAAAGGGTTATGACATTGATTCAGAATCTATAGAAATAGCTAAAGAAAACGCAAAACTTGCAAATGTTAGTCAATACATAGACTTTGAAGTACAGGATGTTAAAGATTTGAAAATAAATGATGAGTATGGATTTTTAATAACAAATCCTCCTTATGGCGAAAGATTAGAAGATAAAGAAAGTGTCAAAGCGTTATATAAAGAAATGGGAAAAGTATTTAAAAAGTTGAATACATGGTCATATTATATTATAACTTCTCATGAAAAATTCGAATATGAATTTGGAAAAAAATCAGATAGAAATAGAAAGTTATATAATGGAATGCTAAAAGCCTACTATTATCAATACATGGGTCCAAAACCACCAAAAAACAATAATTAGTAATAAAAAGAGTCTGTGTCTTAATTATACAGGCTCTTTTTATTACTAATTATTGTCCTAGTAGGTTATAATACTTAATTAAATTTAAAATAAATGTAACAAAAACCTAAAAAATAAATATTATATATATTGGAATGAATAAAATTATTTGGGGGTATAGATTAATGTCAAAAATGAAATTTAGAATAAAAAAAAGAACTAAAAAAAACAACACAAATGTTAAACTAGACAATAATATAGAAAAGTATGACAACGATATAATACAAGAAGATAGAATAACAGAAAATTCATGTCAAGACTTAAATTTAGAACAAGATGCTACTGAGGAGATAATTGAAAAAAAATCTAAATCGAGAAAGAAAAAAGGAAAAATGAAAATGAGACTTAGAAATCCATTAGTAAAATTAATAAAAAAATTATAAATAAAAAAATATAAAAAACGTTAAAATAAATAATAGAGCTTAGTTATTCTAAGCTCTATTATTTATTTTAATAGGAGATGAATTTATGACTAATACACAATTATTTATCGATATAAATAATCATTTATTAAATGATGAAAAACCATCTATTTACTTAAATAAATTAAAAAATGAAGATCAATTAAATAAAGAACCCTTTGTTTGGTTACTTAACTTAGAAAAGATAGAACAATCTAAAAAATATCATCCTGAAGGTAGTGTATGGAATCATGTTATGTTAGTTATAGATAATGCAGCTAAATTAAAAAATAAAAGTGAAAATAAACAAGCATTTATGTGGGGTGCTCTTTTACACGATATAGGTAAGTTAACTACAACTAAATTAAGAAAAGGAAGAATAACATCTTATAATCATGATGTAGAAGGAGAACAATTAGTTAAAAAGTTTTTAAAGATGCTAATAGATGACGAAGATTTTATAGAAAAAGTATCAAAACTTACAAGATGGCATATGCAGCCTTTATTTGTTAGTAAAAATTTACCTTTCTCAGATTTAACAGAAATGATATCCCAAATCAATATTGATGAAATTGGTTTAATATCCTTAGCGGACAGACTTGGGAGAGGGAATATGACAGAGGAAATAGAAAACAAAGAAAGAGAATCTATAAACAAGTTTTTAAAAGTAGGTAAAGATATAGAGAATAACTAAAAAAGGTATATACTTTCTTATATTTAATATTATAATTATAAATAAAATATTAAATATAAGGAAGTGAATTTTATGTATTTAGATGAAATAAATATAACTTTTATGGAGCCATGCACATCCCTAGCTGGTTCTGTTTTATTTAAAGCAAAGCTTTCAAAAGATGTTTCAGAAATTTTACCATACATAAATGCTGTTATGAATGATGCTATGTATAACAAAAATTCTAATACTTTGAGTTTTAAACAAGGATTTACCATAATTACTATAAAAAATAATACTCTTTCAGTATGCAAAGCATTGAATGAAACACATGCATATGAGATAATAGACATGATAAAATCTTTGGTAAATAATACATATTCTCAAAAACAAAATATAACCCCTCTATATGATATGAGATTAAAACCAAAACCATTGGATATATATAAGTATCTTCCTAAAACAAACTGTAAATTATGTGGGGAATCTACATGCATTGCTTTTGCATCTAAACTTATTTTAGGACAAAACAATCTAAAACAATGTAGCCCTCTTTATGAAAATGATAATACTAAAAATCTAGATTATCTTAAGAATTTAGTTCAAATGTTAGGCCTATAAAATAAGAAATTTATAATTTAAAGTAAAATATAGTACTTTTGCAATATGTTTTTTACAACTTAGGAGGTTTTAAATGAGACGTATTATTATATGTTTTTTGGCGATATTAACTTTAACAATATCCTCTGGATGTACTAGTTCGAGAACTCCTGAGCAGCTAATAAACAAGCCTATTGATAATAAAGAACAGGAAGAATTATATAAAAATATAAATCAACTTTTACCACCAAAAGCTTCTTTAATACTTCCTTCAAATTCATCTGAAGTAGGGACTATAAATAAAGTAGATTTAAATAATGATGGGATAAAAGAAGTAATTGCTTTTGAAAAAAAGGAAGATGTATATACTGAAAATAATGAAATTGGGTTTATGATTTTAAATGAAGAAAAACAATCGTATAAATTAGTAGATACAATATCAGAAAAAGGAACTCGTTTAGAGTATGCTAATTTCTATGATTTAAATAATGATGGAACAAAGGAAATTATACTTATATGGAGTATCGCCGACACAATAAATACAAAAATGAGTATTTATAATTTTGATAAAGATAAGATAGAGAATATTTATAATCTAAATCATAATTGGTTACCTGAAGAAGTTAAGAATTATCCTATGAAAATAAAAATAGGCCATTTAGATAATGACAATATAGTAGATATAGTACTATTTAACTATAATGGTACAACTTATGATATGTATGCAAGCTTATGTAATTTCGACACTAAACTTAACCTAGTAGATCATATTAAACTTAAATCAAATTATGACATATCAGATTCTTATATAACCTTGGGGAATATTTCTTCAGAAAAGAAAGGGATTATGATGGATATACCCCTAACACAAGATAGTTATTATACGCAGATTTTATATAAAAGAGAAGATACATTAGAAAAGGCTTTTGATGACTACTATCCAGCTACATATAAATCTTATTATATATCAAATCAAGATGTAAATAATAATGGGATATTAGATATACCTGTTGTTACAGAAAAAAATAATTATAGAATAAAGAGCTCTTCCACAGTAACTTGGTATGAATGGAATAATAAAAATGATGAAAATAACGAAGATTTAAGGTTTACATCACAAATCTATTATAATTATAATTACAACGTAGAATTTAAAATTCCATCGCCACTTGTGAATAAGCTAAGAGTAGAGGAAGAATATAAAGGAAATAATGTTTATTTTAAATTTTATTATTCTGATCCACATTTGTCACAACAAAAAAACATATTTACTATAGGTTATCTAGACAAAAATACTTTAGATGATACCCAAAAAGTTCCTAGCATGGGGGATACAAGTTTTCATATAGCAGAAACTGATACAAAAGTATTTATGGGTGTTATGGATAAATCAAATATCCCTAAATCTATAGAAATAACGCAAAAAATGATAAAAAATAGTTTTAAACTAATATATTAATGTAAGGGTGATTGTATGAAAGATAAAATACTAATACTAGAAGATGAGATAGGTATAAGAAGTTTCGTTAGTATAAATTTAAAAAGAGAAGGTTATGAAGTTATAGAAGCATCTACAGGACAAGAAGCTATAAATAAAGTAAATGAAGAAAAAGATATATCAATAGCATTACTTGATGTAATGCTTCCAGATATCAGTGGTATAGAAGTATGTAAATATATCAGAAATAATTTTGATTCTGTAGGAATAATAATGATAACTGCAAAATCTCAAGAAGAAGATAAAATAGAAGGTTTTATTTCAGGAGCGGACGATTATATAGTTAAACCATTTAGTATAAAAGAATTGCTCGTAAGGGTAAGTGCACTTCTTAGAAGAATAAAAAAGGATGAAGTTAAAAAAGATAATAGTATTATACAAAGTGATCCATTTACACTAGATACAAATAAAAGAAAATTACTTAAACATGGTCATGAAATAGATTTAACACCTACCGAGTTTTCTATAGTTAAATATCTAATGATAAATGCAAAAAAGTCACTAAGTAGAGATCAAATACTAGATGAGGTTTGGGGTAAAAATTATTTATATGACTTTAAAATAGTAGATGTAAATATAAGAAGAATAAGAAATAAAATAGAAGATGATCCGTCAAAACCTAGATACGTTCAAACTGTATGGGGATATGGTTATTGTTGGAGAAAGGAAGAGTAATATTGTTACATTTTGAGGGACTACATTTTGAAGGGCTAAGAAAAAAGATAATATTAAATTATTTCAAAATAATAATAATAACAGTAGTTTTATTTGAAGCCTTATTTATCTTCTATATTAAATTTTATTATTATAACTCAGTTGAGCAATCACTATTAAATAAAGCCTCTTATACCTATGATTTTTATAGTAAATATATGGCTAGTGATAATTTAGAATCAAAACTAAACCACATATATTCCAAAGAAATCTCTAATAAGAACTTTGAATTTGCAGTTCAGGTAATAGATAACAACTATAATATGATAATAGACCAATATGGCTTTAGTTCTGATAAAAAAATACAATATGAAGATGTAAAACAAGCTTTAAAAGATAAAATATATCCTTATGTATATACTACCAAAGACACAAAGGAACATGTTATGAGTGTGTCCGTTCCTTTAAAAGTAAACAATAAAATAGAAGGATTAGTTAGATATACAGTATCTTTAGAAAATATAGATATAACAATAATAAAGATAATAGCTGGTCTTATACTAGCAGGTATTATTATATTAGGTATTGCCTTATCTCTTAGTTTGAAATTTGCTAATACATTAGTAGTTCCATTAAGAGAATTGAAGGTTTTTGCAAATGAATTAGCTCATGGAAATTATAATATAAAATTGAAAAACAGAAAAATATCAGATGATGAAATAGGAGAATTGGGGCAAACTTTCGAATATATGGCGGAAGAAATAGATAAAAGTGAAAAGTTAAAAGATGAGTTTATATCCTCTGTTTCTCATGAACTTAGAACCCCCTTAACATCTATTAAAGGGTGGAGTGAAACTTTAAGTTATGGAGCTACACAAGAAGAATTAGATTTAGGGTTAGGCATAATACAAGACGAAACAGATAGATTAATAAAATTAGTAGAAGAACTTTTAGATTTTTCTAGACTATCATCCGATAGAATTAAGCTTCAAGTAGATATAGTAAATCTATATGCTTTACTTAGAGATACAATAAATCAATTTAGAATAAAGGTTAATGAAAGAAATATCAATTTATCATTAGATATAGATGGAGATCTTAAAAATATACAAGGAGATAAAAATAGATTAAAACAGGTACTAATAAATCTTCTTCAAAATTCATTAAAATTTACCAAAGAAAATGGTTATATAGTTGTAAAGGTCTACCAAGATGAAGACTATACTTATATAAAAGTTATAGATAATGGAGAAGGTATTAGTAAAGCAAATCTTGAAAAGGTATTTGATAAATTTTTTCAAGAAAATTACAATAAATCTGGTAGTGGTTTAGGTCTTGCTATAAGTAATGAAATTGTTAAGCTTCATGAAGGCGAAATGAATATAGAAAGTGTAAAAGATATAGGAACTACGGTTACAGTAAAAATCATTAATAAGTTGTTAGAATCTGTATAACAAGAAAGGGTATAATATGAGAAATATAAAACTAATTATTCAATATGATGGTTCAAGATATAAAGGATGGCAAAGACTTGGTGATACAGACATGACAATACAAGGAAAAATAGAGTCTGTTCTAAGTAAAATTAATAATGAAAATATAGAATTAACAGGATCAGGAAGGACAGATGTAGGGGTTCATGGACTTGGACAAGTAGCAAATTTCAAAACTAGCAGTGACATGAGTATTGAAGATATAAAGTTATATCTTTATAAATATCTTCCTGAAGATATAGTGGTAAATGATGTAGAAGAAGTTGACGATAGATTTCACTCTAGATATAACTGTACCTCTAAAACATATTTATATAAAATATGGAACTCTAAATATCATAATCCATTTTTAAGGAAATATACAAATCATGTTGAAAAAGGTTTAGATATAGATCTTATGAAAAAAGCATGTATATATCTTATAGGAGAACACGATTTTACTAGCTTTGCATCTTCTAAATCTAAGAAAAAGTCTAATGTACGTGAAATATACTCTATAGATATTGAAAAACAAAATGAATCAGTAGAAATATACGTACATGGGAATGGATTTTTATATAATATGGTTAGAATAATATCGGGAGCATTAATAGATGTAGGACTAAAAAGAATAAAGCCAGAAGATATAAAAAATATGTTAGAAGCCAAAGATAGAACTAAAGCTTCAGACACAGCACTTGCAAAAGGATTATATTTATATAAAGTTAATCATAAATAAAATAAAAAAGAAATCTCATATAGTGCGAGATTTCTTTTTTATTAAAATATATTTTGTAGACTATATGATTCTTTTTCTATTATATGATGGAACGAATGCTGTATAAGTTCAACTTGTTCTACACATAAAGCTGGATCTTCCATTTCTATCCCATCTCTTAATATATGAAGATATAGTGTTACAGTATCTAATTCTCCATGATTTAATACTACATACCATATGCCTTTTTCTTTAACCCAATTCGTATAGGTTTCTTCTAATTCGCTAGTTGCTTCATCCCATTTTTTATTTTCTACATATTCATCAATTAACTTGATTTTATCAGTATAATAATTTACAAATTCATTAGCTTCCTTATTAATATAAACACCTGACATAACTAATAAAAACGTCCATATCATAACTCCAATAAAAGCCTTCATAAATACTACTCCTTTTTCTGCTTTATTTGTGCGTATATGTTATCGTCTTCATCTAATATACATATGAAGGTACTTTTAAAATCATTTATACCTTTCTTTTTGAGTTCATTCAATAACCATTGTTCACCTTTATTTATCATTTTTAGATTTTCTTTTAAAATTTTACCATCTAAAACTAGCATAATAGGAAGGTGCTTGAACTCTTTAGATTGAGCTTCATCGTCTGAACTTAACCCTGGAGCTGGAACTACACTTAAATCTCCATCTGTTTCCAATATTGCATATTGAACTTCTCTTAAGTTAAAATAGCCTTGTAATCTTAATTGTTCTAGTAATTCATCTATACCTAATCTTTCTTTTCTCATTGATTTTTCGTCTAATTTACCTTTTCGTATTAATATAGTAGGTTTTCCAGATATTATTTCTCTACCTTTAGTACTTTTCACACTTATATAAGAAACTATCATTTGTATAAACATAAGACCTGTTATTGCTGCTATACCATATGTAATTGGAACTTTATTATCTTCCATTGGAAAGGCTGCAACTTCTGCAATCATAAGAGTTATAACTAATTCAAACGGATTCATTTCAGAGAGTTCGCCTTTTCCCATTACTCTTAATGCTATTAAAACCGCTATATACAATATTATTGTTCTCACTAATACTACTATCATCTTAATTCCCCTTATAAAATTATTTTATATATATATTTTTACTAGTTAATAAGTTTTTATTCCCATAAGAATAAATTATAAATGCTTCTTTACTAATAACGTCTTTAATTTTACAAATATCTTTGATATAATAAGCTTTGAAACTCGATAGTATCGACAGAAAATGATATTTGTAAGGAGGCATTATAATGGGAAAAAGAAAACAAGTACATGTTTCAATAGATAAAATACAGGAACAAGAAAGATTTATAGAAGCTGTAGGCGAAAGAAACAATAGATATTATGCTATACATGAAAGAAATCCGAAATATATAATACAAACATTTGGATGTCAAATGAATGAACATGATTCAGAAAAGTTATGTGCTATGCTTGATACTATGGGATATGAAAGAGGTTTCGCGCCTGAAGAATGTGACCTAATAATATATAACACTTGTGCGGTTAGAGAAAATGCAGAACTTAAGGTCTATGGAAACTTAGGACATCTTAAATCACTAAAAGCTAAAAATCCTGATCTAGTAATAGCTGTATGTGGTTGCATGATGCAACAACCTCATGTTGTTGAAGAAATAAAAACTAAATATAGACATGTAGGATTAGTATTTGGTACTCACAATCTTTACAAATTTCCTCAATTATTAACAGAATCTATAGAATCAGATAATATGTTAGTAGACATATGGGATGTTGATGGAGAAGTTGTTGAGGGTCTTGCAAGTAACAGAAAATACGATATAAAAGCATTTGTAAATATAATGTATGGATGTAATAACTTCTGTACTTATTGTATAGTTCCTTATACAAGAGGTAGAGAAAGAAGTAGAAACCCGCAAGATATAATAAATGAAGTTAAAGATTTAGTTGCAAATGGAACTAAGGAGATAACACTTCTTGGCCAAAATGTAAACTCTTACGGCAAGACATTAGAAGAAAATTATACTTTTGCTCAATTACTTATAGAAGTAAATGAAATAGAAGGGCTAGAAAGAATAAGGTTCATGACACCACATCCAAAGGATTTATCTGACGATGTTATATATGCTATGAGAGACTGTGATAAAGTATGCGAATATTTACATTTACCAATCCAATGTGGAAGTACAAGCCTACTTAAAAAAATGAATAGACATTATTCTAAGGAAGATTATCTAAATCTATTTGAGAAAGTAAAGAAAGAAATACCTGATATAGCTCTTTCAACAGATATAATGATTGGATTCCCTGGAGAAACTGAAGAAGACTTTGAAGATACTTTAGATGTAGTTAGAAAAGTTAGATACGACTCTGCATTTACATTTATATATTCTATAAGAAAAGGTACTCCAGCAGCTACTATGGAAGACCAAATACCAGATGATGTAAAACATGAAAGATTTAATAGATTGCTCAAAGAAATTAATCAGATATCAGCTGAAATAAACGAAAGCTATAGAGATAAGACAGTTGAAGTTTTAGTTGAAGGAAAAAGTAAAAATGATGAAAATAAGTTAGCAGGTAGAACTAGACAAAACAAATTAGTTAATTTTGAGGGAAATGATGAATTAATAGGTAAAATTGTTAATGTTAAAATAACTGATCCTAAAACATTCTCATTAAACGGTATAGTTGTAAAAGAATAAGCTATTTAAAGCACTCTATATAGAGTGCTTTTGAATTAAGGGGGTATATATAATGAATATAAAAAGTATAAACACTAATAAACTTACTCCAATGATGAAACAATATTTTGAAATAAAAGATAAGTACAAAGACTGTATAGTTTTCTTCAGACTTGGAGACTTTTATGAAATGTTTTTTGAGGATGCTATAGCTGCTTCTAAAACCCTTGAAATAGCACTTACAGGTAGGGAATGTGGCCTTGATGAAAGAGCCCCTATGTGTGGTATACCTTATCATTCTGCAAACAATTATATATCAAGGTTAGTGGAAAGTGGATATAAGGTTGCTATATGTGAGCAAGTTGAAGATCCATCTATAGCTAAAGGAATAGTAAAAAGAGATGTTACAAGAGTAGTAACTCCAGGTACTATAATGGAAGGAAATCTGCTTGAAAATAAAAAAAACAACTACCTTATGGCATTGTATGTAGAAGATGATAAATCAGGAATTGCTTATGTTGATATAAGTACTGGGGAGCTATATTGTACATCACTTAAAGAAGATAAAATTATTGAAGAAATAGCCAAAATAAATCCAAGTGAAATTATTTCAAATAAAAATGATTATTTAGATAATTTAGAAACAATAGCATTGCTTAGCAATATATATATTAATAAAATTTTTAATGAAAACTTTTTAGATGAACAAATATTGAATGAGTATTTTTCTAATGAATATATTTCTTCTATTAATATAAATAAAGATAAATTTACATTAAAGAGTGTGGTTATACTTTTAAATTATGTATTTAATACTCAGAAACAAGTAACTAGTAATATAAACAGTATAAACATATATGATTCTGAGGAATTCATGATACTTGATATGTTTACTCGTTCTAACTTGGAATTAACTAGCACTATGAGAAATAATCAAAAAAAAGGTTCTCTACTTGCTGTACTAGACAAAACTAGTACAGCAATGGGTGGAAGATTAATTAGAAAGTATATAGAACAACCACTTATTAACAAAGCAAAAATAGAAGAAAGATTAAATGTTATAGAAGAAATAAAAGATGATTTTATACTAAGAGAAGATATTAATGATACATTAAGAAATGTATACGATATAGAGAGAATATGCGGTAAAATAGCATTTGAAAAAGTCACTCCAAAAGAAATGATAAATCTTAAAAACTCTATAGAAAAGCTTCCGAACTTAAAAAATATAATATTAAATTCAAATGCGAAAAAGTTAAAAAAATATATAGAAAAACTAGATGATTTGCAAGATATATATGACTTAATAGATAATTCTATATTAGAAGAACCAGCTCTTACTATAAAAGAAGGTGGAATAATAAAATCCGAGTTTAATTATGAGTTAAATAGTCTTAGAGAAATATCTCAAAACGGAGCTCATATGATTAAAAACCTAGAAAATAGTGAAAGAGAAAAAACAGGTATAAAATCTCTTAAAATAGGATTTAATAAAGTTTTCGGATACTATATTGAGATTACAAAAAATAATTTAAAACAACTAGATTTATCAAATAATTATATAAGAAAACAAACGCTAAGTAATGCAGAGCGATTTATAACTCAGGAACTTAAAGAAATTGAAGATAAGATACTAAATGCTGAGGAAAAAATAAAGCAATTAGAGTACGATTTATTTGTAACTATAAGAAATAATATATATATAAATATAGATAGAATTCAAAATGTGGCTAAACTTATAGCAAACATAGATGTATTTCAATCTTTGGCAACAATAGCTTATACTAATAACTATTGTAAACCTTTAATAAATAATAATGGATTAATAGATATAAAAAACGGTCGTCATCCAGTTGTTGAAAGTATAATAGGAGAAGAAAATTTTGTGCCTAATGATACTTCCTTAAATGATAATGAAAATATGATAGATATAATTACTGGACCTAACATGGCTGGTAAATCAACATATATGCGTCAATGTGCAGTTATAAGCTTATTGGCTCATATAGGGTCCTTTGTACCGGCTGAATATGCTAATATACCTATAATGGATAGAATATTTACTAGAGTTGGCGCAAGTGATGATTTATCTCAAGGTCAAAGTACATTTATGGTTGAGATGACTGAAGTTTCTCATATATTAAGAAATGCTACAAGAAATAGTTTAGTAATACTTGATGAAATAGGACGTGGTACTAGTACTTATGATGGTATAAGCTTAGCTTGGTCTATTGTTGAATATATTCATGAAAATATAGGGTGTAAGACTTTATTTGCAACTCATTATCATGAACTAACAGATTTGGAAGCTGATTTTAAAGGCGTTAAAAATTACTCTGTTGCTGTTAAAGAACAGGGAGAAAATATAGTGTTTTTAAGAAAGATAGTATCTGGTGGAGCTGATAAAAGCTACGGTATACACGTTGCTAAGCTTGCAAACCTACCAAGTGGTGTAATTAAAAGAGCTAGTAATATACTTAAAGATTTAGAGAAGAATCATATAAATACAACAGTTCAATTAGAAAACAATAAAACTGAATATGGAGATGCTATAAAAGAAACTGCTATTTCTATAGAGCCTAATGAACAATTATCTTTTGCAAGTTTTGAAAACAATAATTTAATACAAGAACTCAAAAGTTTAGATATAATAAATATGACTCCTATGGAAGCTATGAATATTTTATATAATCTTCAAGCAAAAGCTAAAAAATAAACGGATAAATATATGGGGATGATCTAAGATGATAAAGAAAATTAATATATTAGATGATTTAACTATAAATAAAATAGCTGCAGGAGAGGTTGTTGAAAGACCCTCTTCTGTAGTTAAAGAACTTGTAGAAAATGCAATTGATGCGAATTCTTCTAAGATAACTATTGAAATACAAGACGGGGGCAAAAAATTAATAAGAATAACTGATAATGGTGAAGGTATAGCATCAAGTGAGGTAGAAAAATCATTTTTAAGACATGCAACAAGTAAAATAACTAAAGTAGATGATTTGTACGATTTATATTCTCTAGGTTTTAGAGGTGAAGCTCTTGCTAGTATATCATCGATTTCTAGAATAGAAATAATAACTAGAACTAAAGATGAACCAATAGGTACCAAGATGATAGTAGATGGAGGAAAACTTGTATCTAAGGAACCCGTTGGCACTACTGTAGGTACTACTATAATAGTAAAAGACTTATTTTTTAACACTCCTGCAAGACAGAAGTTTTTGAAATCATCTAATGCTGAAAATATGAATATAAGCGATCTAGTAAATAAGTTAGCTATAGGTAATTGTAATATACAATTTAAATATATAAATAATAATAAAGTCATATTGAATACACCTGGAGATACAAATTTATTAAATACAATAAGAAGTGTATATGGCAAAGAAATTTATAATAACTTAATAGGGATTGATATAGACAACAATTTAATACAAGTTGACGGATATATAGGAAATAATAATATATATAGAGCTAATAGAAGTTTACAACATATATATGTAAACAAAAGGTATGTAAAAAGCAAAGTTATTTTAGATGCTATACAGGAAGCTTATAAATCAATAATTCCTATAAATAAACATACAATATGTTTTTTGAATATAAGCTTGGATCCATCTAAAATAGATGTAAATATCCATCCAACTAAACTCGAAATAAAATTTGAAAAAGAAAATGATATATATATCACTTTGAGAGATGCTATAAAAAATAAACTTTTAAATTCTACGTTATTTGGTAAATACGAAACTCCAGAAATAAACTCCAATCTAAATTTAAAACCAATACAAATAGATAAACTAAACTTTAATCAAGATGATATAAAAATCATAGAAGAAAATAAAGTCGATATTATAAATGATAGCAAACAATTGGATATAATAGATATAAATTTAGAAACAAATAATTTTAATTTAAACAAGGAATTTGAGTTTAATGATTTTATCAATTTAGACAAACCTATTATACAGGAAAATCTACAAATTAAAGAAACTACTGATGATTATCTAAATAATGATATTAATAAACATAAAAATGAATGTTCTTTCAAAGATTACAAAGTAATAGGAACTTTATTTAAAACCTATATAGTTCTTGAAAAGGGAAGCTCATTATTTTTATTAGATCAACATGCTGCTCATGAAAGGATAATATATGAAAAATATATGGACAAGTTTAATAGAGAAAAAATAAACATGCAATTACTTCTAGACCCTATAGTACTAGAGATTTCTAGTAAAGACATGTTATTGATGGAGGAAAACTTAGATTTATTTTTAAAACTTGGTTTTGAGGTAGAGATTTTTGGCAATAATCATATTATGGTAAGAAGTGTCCCTAATCTATTTGGATTGCCTCAATCTGAGAAATTCATATTAGATATAATAGATAATATGGATAATATAACAAGTAATTACGAACTAAAAAAAGAGAAAATAGCTTCTATGGCTTGTAAATCAGCTATAAAAGCTCATGATCATATACACGATATAGAAATAGATAAACTTATAGAAGAACTTGAAAAATGTATAAATTCATTTACATGCCCTCATGGAAGACCAATAATAGTAGAATTGTCTAAGTATGAAATAGAAAAAATGTTTAAGAGAATAATGTAGAAATGGAAGGGGCTATGAAATTGAGTAAAATTCCTTTAATAATATTAACTGGTCCAACTGCTGTAGGAAAAACTGATTTATCTATAAACATTGCTAAAAACTTAAATTGTGAGATTATATCAGTTGACTCTATGCAAGTTTATAAGTATATGGATGTTGGTACAGCTAAGATAACATACGATGAAACGCAAGGGATTAAGCATTATTTAATAGATGAAGTAGAACCAGATTTTGAATTCTCTGTTGCAGAATTTCAACTAAGATCTAAGAAATATATAAAAGAAATATATCAGAAAAACAAATTACCTTTAGTTACTGGTGGAACTGGACTTTATTTAAATTCACTAATATATAATATGGATTTTGCAAAATCAAATGCAGATAGTGAAATAAGAGAGAAACTTGCTAATGAAGCTAACGAATTTGGCCCAGGTTATTTACATAATAAACTAAAAGAAATAGATCTAGAAGCTGCAAGTAGAATACACCCTAATAATGTAAAAAGAGTCATTAGAGCTCTTGAAGTATGTTATCAAGGTAAGCAAATGGATGACTTTAGTTCAGATTTAAAATATAACCCAGAGTATAAACCAATAATTATAGTTTTAAATAGAGATAGACGACATTTATATGATAGAATAAATAGACGTGTAGATATAATGATAGAAAATGGCTTAGTTGATGAAGTTAAAAAATTATTATCTATGGGATATACTAAAGATATGGTGTCTATGCAAGGAATAGGTTATAAGGAAATAATAAGGTATTTAGATGGTGAATATTCTTTAGATGAAGCTGTAGAAATTGTAAAAAGAGACTCAAGAAGATATGCTAAAAGACAAATAACTTGGTTTAAGAGATATGAAGAAGCTAAGTGGTTTGATTTAAATGAATATCTAGATTTACAAAAATTAGAAAATGATATATTGTCATATATTGAAAATGCAAAAGAAATTATGTAGAATATAATATAGTATGCTTTTTATTATTTAAATAAACATATATAAAAAATTCTCGGGAGGGCTTAACGTATGAGAAATACTGTTTTAAATTTACAAGATTTATTCTTAAATCATGCTAGAAAAGAAAAGGTAGCTGTAACTATCTTTTTAATGAATGGGGTTCAAGTAAAAGGATTTGTAAAAGGATTCGATAGCTATATAATATTAGTTGAAGGCGAGAACAGAAAGCAAAATATGATATATAAACATGCTGTATCTACAATAATACCTGATAAGCATGTAGCATTTACTAACAACAACCAAAACCAAACTCAAAGTAGATAACAAATATTATTTAGCAGGGTAAATAGTCGCATGATTCTATTTACCCTGTTTTTTATTTATACAAATGCTATATTTTCAACATAAGAACAAATGTTCTTTTTAAAATATAATAAATATGATTTTACAAACATTGCAATATAGTAGCATATTATGTTAAAATTCTAATGGTGCTTTTGAAATATTTACATAAAGACAGGTGGTTTATATGCTTAAAGAAACAAAAGATTTATTAATTGATTTTTACAAAATAGATGAAGAACTATTTTCTTTGTCTGAAGAAGTAATGAAAGATGTAAGTATTATGTTTGAAGAAATAAAGCAAGTAAGAGAATACAATCAATATAAAGTATTAAAAGCTATGCAAGAATCTAATTTGAGTGATATTCACTTTAATTGGACAACTGGATACGGGTATAATGATATAGGTAGGGATAAAATAGAAGAAATCTATTCAAAAGTATTTAATACAGAAGATGCTATTGTAAGACCTATAATAGTAAATGGTACTCATGCATTAACATTATGTATAACAGGATTAGTAAGGCCTGGAGATGAGATTTTATCTGTTACAGGCAAACCCTATGATACTTTAGAGGAAGTTATAGGAATAAGAGAATCTAAAGGTTCATTAAATGAATTTGGAGTTACATACAATCAAGTAGACTTTTTAGATAATGGAAATATTGATTATCAAGGTATAAAGAATTCAATAAATAATAAAACTAAGTTAGTTTTAATACAAAGATCTAAAGGATATAGTTGGAGAAAATCATTGACTATAGATGATATAGAAAAAATAATAGGTACTATAAAGTCAGTAAAACCTGAAGCTATTGTTATGGTTGATAACTGTTATGGAGAGTTTATAGAAACTAAAGAGCCAACAGATGTAGGTGCTGATATTATGGCTGGATCCCTTATAAAAAACCCTGGTGGGGGCATTGCTCTAACTGGAGGTTATATTGTAGGAAAAAGAGAGTTAGTAGAACTTATATCATATAGACTTACATCTCCGGGTATAGGTAAAGAATGCGGCCTTACATTTGGTACATCAAGAACTGTACTTCAAGGATTTTTCTTAGCTCCGTATATAGTATCACAAGCTTTGATGGGCGCTATATTCTGTGCAAGATTATTTGAGAAAGTTGGATATAGTGTTTTACCTAAATACGATGACTTAAGAAGTGATATTATTCAATGTATAAGGCTTAATAGTGACAAGGAAGTTATAGATTTTTGTAAAGGGATTCAATCTGCAGCCCCAGTAGACTCATTTGTTAAACCAGAGCCTTGGGCAATGCCTGGCTATGACTGTGACGTTATAATGGCAGCTGGAGCCTTTATACAAGGTTCTTCAATAGAACTTAGTGCAGACGCTCCTGTTAAACCTCCTTATAATGTATACTTTCAAGGAGGGCTTACCTTTGATCATTCAAAATTAGGAGCTTTAAAAGCATTACAAAACATAAAATCAAAGAAATAAAATAGGACTTCTATTATATAGAAGTCCTATTTTATAACCCTAAACACTCCTGTTACTTTTCCTATAATACCAACTTTATTTGCATCAATTAGTATAGGTTCCATAAAATCATTTTCAGGTTGTAGTCTTATAAGGTTTTTCTCCTTAAAAAATCTCTTGACAGTAGAAGATTCATTTTCTATTAAGACGACAACTATATCTCCATTGTGGGCAATTGGAGTTTTATCTACTACGATATAGTCTCCATCTAATATACCAGCATTTATCATACTTTCGCCTTTTACTTTTAATAAAAAGTTCTCCTTACCAGATACTAAGTTTGCTGGAAGTGGTATGTATTCATCTATATTCTCAACTGCTAATATAGGTTGACCTGCTGTTATTTGACCTACCAGCGGAATTTGTAGTATTTCTTGTTTAGTACCTGTAGTATCATTTAAGTTAGCAGCATCTAATATTTCTATAGCTCTAGGTTTAGTAGGATCTCTTCTTATATATCCTTTTTTTTCTAGTTTACTTAAATGTGAATGAACTGTTGACGTAGATTTTAAGTTAACAGCTACGCATATTTCTCTAACTGATGGAGGATATCCTTTTTCACTGAGTTGACCTTTAATATAATTTAATATCTGAACTTGTTTATCATTTAAATCTAGATACATTGTATATCACCTCATTTCTACTTAGTATAATATTATGGTTATATTTTACCACAGTATATATTTAAATACAAACGTTTGTTCTGTTAGGCATATTTATATTTTAAATAAATCATCTTTACTTTTATTATCATTTTCGTCTATCCATTCGAAGTTTTTAACGATATCTCTTTTAACATTTTTTTTGTGAGCAGCATAAAGCTGTGTAGTTGTTACATTATCGTGATCTAATAAATTTTGAACATCATATATAGAGAAACCATACTGTATAAGAGAAGTAGCTGCAGTAGCTCTTAATTTATGAGGACTATATCCATTTTCTCTAGAAGTTTGCATAGCTATGGAAGTATATTTTTTTACCAATTCTCTTATAGCTTTTGGAGTCATTCTTTTATTTTGTAAAGATAAAAATAAAGCATCTTTTATATCTTCTGTTAAAATTTCACTTAAAGGCCTTTCGTTATTGATATAATTTTTTACTAAAAGTTCACATGTATTATTAATAGGCATTAAAACTTCTTTTCCTCGTTTTCTATATATTTTAAACTCTCCTCTAGAAAAGTTAAAAGAAGAGATATTAAGTTCTCTTAATTCACTAAGTCTTAGCCCATATGTAACAAATAAGGCAAGTATAGCCTTATCTCTTAATTTTGTTTTTCTCCAATAAACCTTTTCTTTATCTGTTAGATTTTCGCCAGACTCAACTATATCAAGCATCTTTGCAACTTCATCTATTTCTAAACGTTTTATAGAGTCTGGTTGAGGCTTAGGAAGCTTTATAGGATTAAGCCCATCTGTTATATTGTTTTCTAATTGTTCATTCCTATATAGAAATTTAAATAGAGTAGATAAAGATGATTTTTTTCTAGCTAAAGCTCTATTATTATTTTCGAATATTAAGGTATTTTTTTCTGTGTTTTTATAATATCTAGAACAATAGTCCCCTAAAAATATATTAATATCTCTTGCCTTTATAGTATTAAACTCATTTTGTTTTATATCTATAGATTCATTAGCTGATGTTAGACTTGTATTTTCAACTAAATATTTACAGAAAAATAATATGTCTTCTAAGTATGCAAGTCGGGTAGACGAAGCTACAGCGCCTTTAAGATATATAGAATAATCTTTCATAAAATTAGGTAATTGATGCTCTATATTTATACACTTTTCTATGATTTGGTGTTCTTTTAAGACTATATTATCTGGTTTATCTGATTTATTGTGAATTTTTATTATTTTTTTATCCTTCATTAAAACACCCCAAAATTTAACATATTTTATTTAAATTAAATATATCATAAAACTTAGTTATATTCAACTATACCTTAAATTTTATCGAACGTATGTTTTGGAAGTGAAAAAACAGCATATTGAACATGAATAAAGACCAAATAGAATTTAAACGTATAAAGATAAGAAAAATATCAGTAAAAAACTTAATAAAAGCTCAATGAGTTAATAGATATAAATACATATAGATATATAGAAAAGATACAATGGATTGTAAAAAAAATAGAATAAACTATAATTAGTATTATTATTTATAGTTTAAAATTAAATATAATGTCAATAATATAGATATAACAATTAAATTGATTTAGATGAATTACCATAATAAATTAAAGAAAATTCAATAATTAGAGATACAATTATAAAATTAATTCAACAAAAGTATTATATGAAAATATAATAAAAAAGTTTAATCATTAAGCAACATATTTAGCATTCAAAAAGACTAATTAAGATGAGTACTAATTTGAATAAATACAACTATTCCCTAAATATACATTTAAAGACTAGTTACATTTTAGTTAAAAATAATAAGATAAGTGCTCTTTTTTGCTTACAAGAACATTTGTTCTCGTTTTAAATAAAAAACTTTGATTAATTTTTTTTATCATTATAAACATCTATCTTCTTATTAATTTTGTTGATAAAATATAAAGTAAAAATAAACACACACATCAATGTAATTAATAAAAGACCTCCTGTAAATATGGATAATGGTTTATAGTTAAAACCATATTGATTTATTAAGATTTCAAAACTCCCAGATTCCTTGATCTTATCACTAAATTCGATATATCCACCACATCGATCTACAAGTTTTTGAAATTCAGAATTAAATTCTAGTTCTTCAGTTTTTCCTACAATAAACAAAGCTGAAGTTAATGTCACTATAGAAATCAATATTATATGTTTTTTTATAAAATTTAACATTTAAATTCCTCCATATCTCCATATATTGTAAGTGTCCTTATAAGTATTATGAATAAATATAAATGTAATTATACTATTATAAAATGGAAATAAAAAAGAACCTCGTAAAGAGATTCTTCTTTATTATACTATCTAGGTTCTACTATAAGTTTTATAGCAGTTCTTTCTTCACCATCTATTTCAACATCAGTAAACGCCGGTATACATATTAAATTCATTCCACTTGGAGCTACAAAGCCTCTTGCTATTGCCACTGCCTTAACTGCTTGATTTAAAGCTCCAGCGCCTATTGCTTGAATTTCAGCTGATCCCTTTTCCCTTAAAACCCCTGCTAAAGCACCTGCTACAGAATTTGGATTAGATTTTGATGAAACTTTTAATACTTCCATTTGTTTATCCCCCTCTTTGTTAGTTATAATATACTTTTCTACATTTAGCATAGCAATTAATTAAAATGTTTATTCTTTAACTATATAATTCTACAGTAAATTATTAATTCCTTTTATTTTAATATGCATTTATATATTATATACAGACTTTCCGATGTTTCTAAACTTTTCATACCTTTGATTTATTATTTCATCTTTATCAAATTTCATTAATCTATTTAATTCATCTACTAAATATTTTTTTATGTTTACTGATGTAGATTCCACATCAGTTTGAGCACCACAAAGAGGTTCTTTTATTATAGTATCTATTACTTCAAGTTCCATTAAATCTTGACTAGTCATTTTCATGGCTTTAGCAGCTTGTGAAGATTTACTAGAATCTTTAAACAATATACTAGATAAACCTTCTGGAGATATAACAGAGTATACTGAGTGTTCAAGCATTGCTATTTTATTAGAAACACCAAGCCCTAGAGCTCCACCACTTCCGCCTTCTCCTATAACTACCGATATTATAGGTACAGAAATATTGCTCATTTCTAATAAATTTCTAGCTATAGCTTCACCTTGACCTCTTTCTTCTGCCTCAAGTCCGCAAAATGCACCAGGAGTATCTATAAATGTTATTATAGGTCTATTAAATTTTTCAGCTTGTTTCATAAGTCTCAAAGCTTTTCTATATCCTTCTGGATGTGGCATGCCAAAATTTCTCTCTATATTATCTTTAATATCTTTTCCCTTTTGATGGCCTATAATAGTTACATTTATGTTATCTATAATACCTATTCCACCAATGATAGCTTTATCATCTTTATATAGTCTATCCCCATGTAGTTCAATAAATTCAGAACATATATTTTCTACATAATCTTTTGTAGTAGGTCTATCCATAGCTCTACTTAAAGTTACCTTTTGCCATGGATCTAAGTTTACATATGCTTTATCTTTTAGTTCATCTAATTTTTTGTTTAAAGAATCTATTTCATTGGATAAATCTAAACCTGTTTCTTGAGATAGCTTTTGAAATTCTTTTATCTTAGTTTGAAGTTCTAAAATGGGCTTATCTAATCCTATATTATTCACCTTGAGCCCTCCTTAAATTAAAAATTATGCATTTTTAATACATCATATAAGATTTTTTTCATTTGTAGTCTACTAACTACTATATCTACAAAACCATGTTCTAATAAAAACTCAGAACTTTGAAATCCTTCAGGCAGTTTTTGCTTTATTGTTTGTTCTATAACCCTAGGACCTGCAAACCCTATTAAAGCATTAGGCTCACCGATTATTATATCTCCAAGCATCGCAAAACTAGCTGTAACTCCCCCCGTAGTAGGATCTGTAAGAATTGATATATATGGTAAATCATTATCAGAAAGTTTGCTTAAAACCTGAGAAGTTTTAGCCATTTGCATCAAAGAAACTATACCTTCTTGCATTCTGGCTCCACCTGAAGCACAACATATTATAACAGGCAATTTATTTTGTATAGCATACTCTACGCAGCTAGTTATCTTTTCTCCGACTATAAAACCCATACTTCCCATCATAAAATCAGGATTCATAACACAAAGTGCTGCACTTATTCCATTTATTTTTCCATAGCCTGTTATAACAGCGTCATTTTCTTTGCTCTTAACTTTAGCTAATTCTAGCTTTTCGCTGTATTCAGGGAAATCTAATATATTACTTGATTCAAGTTCTTTGTTAATTTCAACAAATGTACCTTCGTCTATAATTAAATCAACTCTTTTTCTTGCTGCAAATTTATAGTGATGGCCACATTTAGGGCAAACATCAAAATTTTCTTCTATATCTTTTTTAAATGTATAAGCATTACATCCACTACAATGAATCCAAAATCTTTCATCAACACTGTTATCTTTAAATCTTTTTTCTATAGAGACTGTAGCATAATTCTTCTCTTTATTAGATAATAATTTTTTTATCATAATTATTCACCTCTAAATTTGTTGACTCTATCTAAGAATATAGTTTCTATGAATTTAGTATGATGGGTATTGTTATTAAATTCTTCAGAGTTTATAAGTTCTTTTTGAAACTCTATATTAGTAACTACTCCTTCTATTATAAGTTCATCTAGAGCTCTATTCATCCTAGATATACATTCATTTCTATCTTTACCCCAGCATATTAATTTGCCTATCATAGAATCATATAAAGGTGGAATAGTATATCCAGGATATACAAATGTATCAAACCTTACTCCAAATCCACCTGGTGTATAAATAGACTCTATTTTACCTGGACAAGGTCTAAAATTTTGAGATGGATCTTCAGCGTTTATCCTACACTCAATAGCATGACCATTAAATATTATATCTTCTTGTTTAAAAGGTATAGCTTTTTTATTAGCTATTTCAAGTTGTAATTTTATTAAATCTACACTTGTTATCATTTCAGTTATAGGATGTTCAACTTGTATTCTAGTATTCATTTCTATAAAATAAAAATTTCTATCTTGATCAACTATAAACTCTACTGTGCCTGCTCCTATGTAGTTTATATCTTTAGCAGCTTTTACTGCAGCTTCATATAATTTAGATTGTTCTTCTTTATTTAAATAAGGTGTTAAACATTCCTCAATAACTTTTTGATTTCTTCGTTGCATAGAACAATCTCTATCTCCAAAATGCACAACATTGCCAAAATGATCTCCAAATACTTGTACTTCTATATGACGAGGATTTTCTATATATTTTTCCATATACATTTCATCATTTCCAAAAGAAGATAAAGCTTCTGACTTAGCTATATTAAAATTAGACATAAGTTCTTCTTCATTATAAGCTATTCTCATGCCTTTTCCACCGCCACCGCTAGATGCTTTAACAAGTACAGGGTATCCTATTTCTTTCGCTATATTAACTGCATCTTCTAGAGCATTTATAATACCTGGAGAACCAGGAACTACAGGAACATTAGCTTTTATCATTGTCTCCCTAGCTTTGGCCTTATCTCCCATTAAAGTTATTTGATCATAGTGAGGGCCTACAAATATTATTCCATTTTCATAGCATTTTTTAGCAAAATCATAGTTCTCTGATAAAAAACCGAATCCTGGATGTATAGCATCGCATTTCATTTTTAAAGCTAGATATACTATGTTATCTATATTATTATAACTTTTGCTTATATTATTAGGACCTATACATATAGACTCATCAGCCAGGTATCTATGTAATGAATCTTTATCAGCTACAGAGTATATAGCAACAGTTTTTATTCCCATTTCCTTACAAGATCTTATTATTCTAATTGCTATCTCGCCCCTATTAGCGACAAGTAATTTTTTTATCATATAGTCGCCTCCTATAAATAATTTACGATAATCTTATTTTAAAAAGTGGTTGATCGTATTCAACCAAGTCTTCATTCTTAACTAATATTTCTACTATTTCGCCATTTACATCACTTTGTACCTCGTTCATAAGTTTCATAGCTTCTAGTATACATAAAGTAGATCCTTCGTTTATTGTATCTCCTATCTTAACAAATAAAGGTTCATTTGGGCCGGAAGATGAATAAAAGGTACCCATAATAGGAGCTCTAACTATATATAAATCTTCACTAGAATCGTAATTTTCTATAGATATTTCCCCTTGTATAGATTGATTTTCTAATTGTATAACTTCATTGTCTAAAACAAGATTTTTACTAACTCTATTTTCTTTTATCTCAACAAAATTTTGTTCTTTACTTACACTTAATTTAAGATTATCTAATTCCAAATCTAATTTAGTTATACTTGTTTTATCTATGGTAAGTATCAAATCTCTAAGATCTTTTATATTCATACTTATTATTACCTCCTCGTATTATTACCTGGTGCTAATAGTATATCATATTATCAAAAATAATTGAATATGTCAAAAAAATATTTTACCTAAAAAATCCAATGTCAAAAATATCCTAAACTAAAATAAGCCTAGTTAGTACAACAAACTAGACTTATTTTCTTAATTTATTGTTCTCCATTTACTCCAAGCATAGATAATTCAATTCTATGATTGGAGATATCTATACTAAGTATTTTAGCTTTAACTTCTTCTCCCACTTTAACAATATCTTTTGCGCTTTTTACAAATTCGTGTGATAAATTAGATATATGAACAAATCCATCCATTAAATTATCTATAGTTACAAAGACACCATAATCTTTTATACTTCTAATTGTCCCTTCTACAATATCTCCCACTTCATAAGTTTCTACGAAAGTTTCCCATGGACTTTTTTGTAGAGCTTTGATACTCAATGATAATCTTTCTTTTTCTTTATCAAAAGATAAAATTTTAACTTTTACTTTATCTCCTTTATTAAACACCTTGGTAATATCTTCATTTCTATTCCATGTTGTTTCAGTTTTATGAACAAGGCCAACTATTCCATTTATATCTACAAATAGTCCATATTCTTTAACGTCTTTTATTATTCCGTCGTAAATTTCATTTTCGTTTAAACTTTCTAAAGCTGTATTCTTCCTTTGTGTTTCTTCTTTCATTAGTATATTTTTTAAAGAAACTACAAGTTTATTTTTTCTATTGTCAACATCTAATACTTCAGCTTTAATTTTTTTGTTTTTATAATCATCAAAGTTTATATCTCTAGTAAATCTTGTATTTACATGACTAAGTGGTATAAATGCTCTTATACTTTTATACTTGCATATAAGTCCACTATTATTTTTATCTACTATAGTTACATCTATTACATTCCCAATTTTTAGGTTTTTCCATGTATTAATTTCTTCAGCCTTAATTTGAGACAATATAACTTCGTCAGATGATTTTTTTACAACTATTAAGTCTATTTTGTCATCAATATTAAGTTGTAAATCTTCATCTACTTCATTTGCAGGAAGTATTCCATCAATTTTGTATCCGAAACTTACATAATATTCGTCATTTTTCTTTCCTATTATAGTTCCTCTTACTATATCACCTTTGCCAATGTTGTTTCGAAAAGAGTACTCCTCCATTTTTAGTAGCTCATTCATATCCATCATATCCATATTAATTACAACCCCTTTTAACTATATATTTTGTAGGTAGTTAACAACATCTTCTATAATCCAATTAGGAGTAGAAGCACCTGCTGTTATACCTATATAATCATATTTTTTAAAATTCTCAGTACTAAGATCATCTTTTGTCTCTATTGCAAATGTTGGAACATTTTCCTCACAAATTTGAACTAATTTTTGAGTATTAGAGCTATGTTTTCCACCTATAACTACCATAGCTTCAACTTCTTTTGATAGTTCTTTAGCAGATTCTTGTCTTACTTTAGTCGCTGAACATATAGTATTGTGAAGAACTACATCTTTTAGTTGTTTAGATATTTCATCAACTATTTTATTATACAAGTCTACGTTTATGGTAGTTTGAGCAACTACACAATATTTTTTATTTTTATCTAAATTAGCCTTTTCTATGTCTTCTAATGTTTTTATTATTATAGCGTCATTATTACACCATCCATTTATACCTATAACTTCTGGATGAGTAGCATCTCCTATTATTATTATCTTATAACCATCTTTATAATATCTATTACCTATGTCGTGTATTTTTTTTACAAAAGGACATGTAGCATCCAATATATTTATATCATTTTCTTTAGCCTTATTATATATTTCTTCACCTACACCATGAGAACGTATTATCATATTAGAATTATGTTGCACCTCATTTATGGACTTTATTGTTTTAAGTCCTTTTTCTTCATATTTTTGTACTGCTTGATTATTATGTATAAGAGGACCTAGTGAGTATATTGTATCTTCATTATTTTCAAGTTCATGCCAGGCCATTGTCATAGCTCTTTTAACTCCAAAACAAAACCCTGCATTAGAAGCTATCTTTATTTTCAAAACACCCATCTCCCTTAAAATCTGTTCTTAAAAATATTTTTCTTTATAATTGACATTATTTCATTTGATAGTCTATCGTAGTCTTCATTAACTAGCTTTTCTTTATAGTATTCTTCAAATGATACTGGTTTATCGATATAAACAATTATCTTATTAAATAGCTTATAGTTACTTATTATTGATATAGGAACAACAGGTGCTTTTCCTTTAATAGCAAACATGGCAAGGCCTGATTTAGCTTTCCCACACCCATCTGGTCCTGTATATCGTCTTCCTTCAGGAAATATACCTATTGCTCTACCTTCTTTTAATTGTTTTATAACCGTCTTTAAAGTACTTATATCTGGATTGTCTCTATTTATTGGTATAACATTTATTTTCTTAAGGAAATATCCAAAAGGCTTAAAGCTAAATAACTCTTTTTTTGCTATAGCAGATATATCTCTTGTTTTAACAGCAACAGCTATAATCACTGGATCTAAATTTGATTTGTGATTTGCAGCTAAAATAATTGGTCCTTCTTTAGGTATATTTTCAAGACCCTTAACTTCTATAATAAATAATATTCTAACAAAAAACGCAACAAAATTTCTTACACCATTGTAAAAAGTCACAATAATCCCACCCTATCTAAAAAATTCGCTATGCTCATGTCGCCAACGACCTTGGAAAGCAGGTCTGTTGCTCAAATTAATAACTATTTGTTATTTTCACATATCTTATTTATTATTTCATCTACTACATCTCTAATATTTTTAGAACTTGTATCTATTTCTGCAGCATCGTATGCTTTTATTAGTGGAGCAAATTCTCTAGTTGAATCCATTTTATCTCTGTTTTTTATGTCTTGTATTATTTCTTCAAGGTTTATATTATATCCTTTATCTTTTAGCTCTTTATATCTTCTTTTTCCTCTTTCTTCTGGGCTTGCAGTTAAGAAAAATTTACAGTTTGCATTAGGAAATACATAAGAACCTATATCTCTGCCATCTAGTATAACTGAATGTTTTTCGCCTATTTTCCTTTGAATATCTACCATAAGTTCTCTTACTTCTTTTATTTGAGCAACTTTTGATACGTTATTGCTAACTTCTGGAGTTCTTATTTCTGTATTTACTATTTTTCCATCTAAATATATATTATTATCTCTAAAATCAATTTCAGTATCTCTTGCCACATCTATAATAGCTTCTTCATTATCAATGTCTATATTACTAACTAAAGCTTTATAAGTAAGAGCTCTATACATAGCGCCTGTATCTATATAGTCTATATTTAATCTTTCTCCTATTATCTTCGCTACTGTGCTTTTTCCTGCGCCTGCTGGTCCGTCTACTGCTATGATTATATTTTCCATATTAGCCCTCCTTGTTATAAATAAGATCTTTTCTTAAGTTAATAGCTTCGTTTATATATATATGTTGTATATCCTTTTTTTCTTTAGTTGTATTTATATTTATAAGGACTCTTATGCATTTTTGTAAACTTCCCACTATATACTTTTCTTCAAAGTTTAAAAGAGGAACATCAGTTATATTTAATATTTCCCTTACTGCAATAGAAGGATACGCAGCATCTAAGTCTTTAGTCATCGTAAATATAATACTTATAATATCTTCTTTATTTATATTGTTATTATTCAATATAGAATTAATAAGTTTTGCAGTTTCTTTTAAAATTTCTTCTTTTAAGTTGTTTTCAACAGTAGTTGCACCTCTTATAGCTAAAACTCTCATATAATAATCACCATCACAATATTTAGATTATATCAGAAACTAAACGCTTGTACCAGCAAGATATCCAGTTGAAAATGCTATTTGCAAATTGTATCCTCCAGTTTGGGCATCTATATCTATAACTTCACCACAAAAGTAAAGATCTTTAATTAACTTAGATTCCATATTAGAAGAATTTATTTCTTTTGTATCTACACCTCCAGAAGTAATTATAGCTTCATCTATACTTCTTGTACCTATACAAGTTAGTTTCATTTCTTTTAGACTTTCTATAATAGATTTTTCTTCAAGCTTAGTCAGTTCATTAGCCTTTTTATCTTTTATATCTAAATTACAAAGAATTTGTTTTATAAAATTTTGAGTTAATATTCCCTTTAAATTATTTTGAACATTTTTATTTATATTTGACCTTAACATATTAGATAGTTCTTCCTTAGATATGTTAGGTATAAAATCCAGTATAAGTTCTATGTTTTGCTTTTTAAGATATTTTGTTATATATGAAGATAAATTTAATATAGCAGGTCCAGTTATCCCAAAATGAGCAAATAATATATCTCCATTCATTGATATTTTTTTATTTTTTATTTTACAAGAAATCAATATGTCTTGCAGAGATATACCTTGTAGAGACTTTACCCAATTTTCTTTTACTGTTAAAGGTATAAGTGATGGATATAACTCTTTTATATTATGCCCATGTTTTTTAAGTATATTGAATATTTCACCATTGGAACCTGTCTTTGGATAACTTCTTCCTCCTGTAGCTATAATTACTTTGTCACATTTTAAAATATCACTATTATCTAACATTACACCTTTTATTTTCTTGTCTTCTATTACTAGATCTTTAACTGTTCTTTGATATAATATATTAACATTGTTTTTTATAAGATCACTTCTTAATATATCTATAATTTGAGTTGATTTATCTTCTTCAGGATAAACTTTTTTATCTTCTTCTATTTTGTATTTAAGTTTATTTATTTTAAAATAACTTAGCAGGTCCTCATTTGTAAAATTGTAAAAGCTACTATATAAAAATTTTGGATTTGTAACAATTTTATCAAAAAAGTCATCTATATCTCTTTTATTAGTTATATTACATCTACCACCACCAGTTATTTTTAATTTTTTGCCTAATTCATTATTCTTTTCTATTAAAATCACTTCATGTTTTTTAGAAGCAGAAATAGCAGCAAACATACCTGATGGACCTGCACCTACAACTATTATTTTATCCATATTTTCACCTTTCCCATAAATTTATTCTAATGCTGAATTTGTAATTGTATTAATTCCATCTAGATGACTCGTATCATTTACCTTTACAACAACTGGGCCATAATTTCTTATCTCAACTATATTAAGAGCCGTATTGTCTTGTTTTATTCTATATACATTACTTAAATCGGATCCAATAAGACTAAGTATCATTATTCTAACAGACATAGAATGAGATACTAAAACTATATGAGAATTTTCATGTTTTTTATCTATGCCTTGGATACAATTCAAAAGTCTTTCCTTTAATAATTCTAATTTTTCTCCATTTGGTATTTCTGCTTTGTGTGGTTCGTTTCTCCATGTTATATATATATCCCCATATCCTTGTTGTATTTCTTGTATGGTTAAACCTTCCCAAGTTCCAAAACTCATCTCTCTTAAACCTTCTGTATATACTACATCTTTATTAAATTCATTACCTATAATTTTAGCGGTTTGTTTTGCCCTTCCTAAGTCGCTACTATATATATAATCTATAGGGTATTTAACCAAGTGTTTAGATAGTCTTTGTGCCTGATCTATTCCTTTTTCTGTTAAACTAGAATCCCCATGTCCTTGTGTCTTTCCTAGTATATTCCATTGAGTTTCACCGTGTCTTACTATGTAAAAAGTATTCATTATGTCCTCCTTATTTAACAAACCTATATAATATTTTTATACTAACTAAAAAAACATTATACACCATTTCTTGTAATAATTTAATACAAGTTACATTATTACAAGAAAAAACCTTTCTAAAGTTAATTAGAAAGGTTTTTTTTATTCGTATATATCGTATTGTTTCCAAATGTGTTCTAAATCATCAAAATAAGATTTAATTTCTTCTTTTTCCCTCATACCTACAGCTATTATAAGAGCATTTATAACACTTAAAGGTGCAACTAGAGAGTCAACAAAAGAGGCCATATTACTTCTCATTAATAATGTATGATCAGATAATGAAGATACAGGGGCAAATAAACTATCTGTCATCGATATTATCTTAGCTCCTTTAGATTTAGCATAGCTTACAACTTGATACGTTTTCTTTGAATATCTAGGAAAGCTCATAGCTATAACTACATCATCTTCGTTTATCCTTACCATCTGTTCATATGCATCTCCTATATCCGCTCTAACAACATGAACATTATCTAATATTACATTAAGATAAAATCCTAGATATTGTGCTATTGCAAATGAACTTCTCATACCTATTATATATATTTTTCTAGCATGTAGTACTTTATTTACAGCTTCTTGAAATACTTGTTCATCCATTTCTTCTAAAGTTTCTCTTATGTTTTCTATGTCACTCTTTAGTACCTTATTAAGTATTATATGATCACTAGAATATTCATTTGCCATTTCAACTCTTTGTACCGTAGTTAGTTTATTTTTTATAAGTTCTTGAAGTGATGCTTGAAGCTTAGGATATCCACTAAATCCTAAAACATTAGCAAATCTAACTACCGTAGATTCACTAACACCTACTGTTTCTCCTAGTTTAGACGCTGTCATAAAAGCAGCCTTATCATAATTTGATAAAATATATTGTGCGATTAGTTTTTGTCCTTTACTCAATTTAGGATATTGAGATTGTATATTGGATATAAGGTGTTTACCATCTTGTGATGTCATATGCATATCTCCTTTATTCATTCGTTTTTAAAATATTTTTTATTAATAAAGCGCCTTCCTCAAATGCTCTAATATTTAATTCTTCTGTTCCTTTTGGAACTCTACCTAATATAGCTTTTTTAAGATTTTCCGTGTCTATTATATCTAAAACTTCTCCGATGACTCCAAGGGCAACTATATTTGCAACCATTTCTCTACCAATTAAATCTCTTGCAGTTTGAATTATTGGTATTTTATAGACATTTTTGATATTTAAGTTAGAATTTAATTTTACCGAAGAATCTACTATTAGTATACCATCTTTTTTTAAATCTTTTGAGTACTCATCATAAGATTTTTGAGTTAATGATAATAACATATCTGGCATTCTAACTTTTGGAAAGTTTATTTCTTCATCAGATAATATAATTTCTGACTTACTTGCTCCACCTCTAGCTTCAGGCCCATAAGATTGACTTTGTACTGCATTTAATTTCGATATTAAAGCACCTTCAGCGAGAATTATACCAGCAAGTATAAGACCTTGACCACCTGAACCACTTAATCTTATCTCTTTTTTCATTTTTATCCCCCTATAACGCAACTATATTACAGTTGCATAAAACGATCTATTATTTTTTTATATTCCTCAATATATTCTGGAGCTATTTCATTTTTAAATTCTCCCATAAAGATTTTACCATCTAACTTTTCCTGAGTAAGCTTATCTTTTAGTTTTATATCAACGAAATTGTCTTTAAGTGAATTCATTAATGCTACTGCAGATCCTTTTTTGTTTTTTCTCCCATAATAAGTTGGACATACACTTACACCTTCTATTAATGAAAATCCTTTATGAGATATACCTTTTTTTACATAGTCTATCATGCGATTAGCATGATATGCAGTTGATCTTGCCACATAAGTAGCGCCTGCACCACAAGCTAAATTACATATATCAAATGGTTTATCTATATTGCCATATGGAGCAGTTGTTGCCAAATCATTAGTTGGAGTAGTAGGAGAAAACTGTCCTCCTGTCATCCCATAGATATTATTATTAAATACTATAGTAGTTAGATCTATATTTCTTCTACAAGCATGTATTAAATGATTACCGCCTATAGCCGTAGAGTCTCCATCTCCACTTATTACTATTACATGTAAATCAGGATTTGCAAGTTTAAGTCCAGTAGCAAAAGCTAAAGCTCTCCCATGTGTGGTATGAAGAGTATTAAAATCTAAATAGCCAGCTGCTCTAGAAGAACATCCAATTCCAGATACTATGCAAACTTTATCTTTATCTAAACCTAGATCTTGTATAGCAACTCCTATAGATCTCATTAAAATTCCATGACCGCATCCTGGGCACCATATGTGAGGTAATCTATCAGTTCTAAAGTTATTTTCTATTATTGAACTTGGCATTGCAATACCTCCTTAACACTTACTATTATGTCTTCTGGCGTAATTATTTCCCCATTAGCTTTATTTATTCCTTTAATAGCACAGTCTTTATCTGCAATTCTTTGAACTTCTAATTTCATTTGTCCTAAATTCATTTCAGGAACAAATATCAAATTAATTTTTTTGCTTAATTCATTCACTTTCTCTTCTGGAAATGGCCATATAGTCTTAGCTACAAACATTCCAGCCTTTATGCCTTCTTTTCTTAAAGTATTTACAGCTTCCTTTGAAGACCTAGCCATACATCCAAAAGTAACAAACAATATCTCGCAATCATCCACTAGATATTCTTCGTATATTAATATATCATCTAAATTTTTGTTTACCTTATTCATGAGTCTATCAATTAACTTTCCTGCTTCTTTAGTACTATTAGTAGGAAAGCCTGTTTCATCATGCACAAGTCCTGTAACATTATATCTATATCCTTCTCCAAAATTAGCCATTGCTGGAACATAGTCTTCTGTATATTGATAAGCTTTATAGTCCTTTGGTGAGCAATTAGGTTTTTTTCTGTCTATAACTTCTAATTCTCCTGATTCTGGAAGCTCTACCTTTTCTCTCATATGCCCTATAACTTCATCTAAAAGCAATATTACTGGAGTTCTGTATTTTTCGGAAAAATTAAATGCTTTTACAGTCAAATCAAATGTTTCTCTAACAGAAGTTGGAGATAAAACTATTACTGGATGATCCCCATGAGTTCCCCATTTAGCTTGCATAACGTCACCTTGTGAAGGCTGAGTTGGAAGTCCTGTACTTGGACCTGATCTTTGAACATTTACAACGACACAAGGTATCTCAGTTAAAGTAGCGTATCCTAAGTTTTCTTGTTTTAAAGAAAATCCGGGACCACTTGTAGCAGTCATTGATTTTAATCCTGCTAAAGATGACCCTATTATTGCAGCCATACCTGCTATCTCATCCTCCATTTGTATAAACTTACCACCTATTCTTGGAAGCATTGCAGCTGATACTTCTGCTATTTCAGTGGAAGGAGTTATTGGATAACCAGCAAAAAATTTCATTCCTGCATATAGAGCTCCATGTACACAAGCTTCATTTCCTTGAAGTAACTTTATTTTCCTAGCCATTTTAGATATTTCCCCCTTGAATCTCTATTCTATTTATTTAACTCTTTAAGATATATGGCATAATCAGGACATCTCAGCTCACATTGACCACATTGTATACACTTGGTTATATCGATTATATCTACGTTATTTTCTTTTAACTCTAAAACTTTTTTTGGACAATATTCTATACATATGCTACATCCCTTGCACCAACTTTTTTCAATTATAAGTTGTTTGCTATTCAATACAATACCCCCCTATATTTCTAGCTAATTTCTATTTATTGTTAATTCTATAGTATCAAAATATTTTAACAAATGCAATTTAAAATTCACATGGATTTTAAATTGTTTCATTTGAAAGATTTTCTTCATTATTATATATTAAAAGAATTGTTAATAAATTCGTGTTAAATAAAATTTACATAGTATATAGTAATATGGTTTTAGTATACGCACAAAAAATCAACTCTAGATATATTTATCATAACTAGAGTTGAACTATAGTGTTTAATTAGGAATTTCATTTTTAAAACTTGTTTTTATTTAATAATATCGCCTAATATCTTTATTTTATTGTAGTTTGTTAAATCAAAATAAAGAGGAGTTATAGATATGTAACCATTTTCTATAGCAACTACATCACTGTCTAAATCTTGAGGAAGTTCTCTTAATTTTCCACCCATCCAGTAATACTTTCTGCCCATTGGATCTACTCGTTCTTCAAACGAGTTTTCATATTTTCTATTACCTAGTTTTGTTACTTTATATCCTTTTATATCAGAATTTGGTATATTTATATTTAGTATACAATCATCTAACAAGTTTAATTTATCTTCTATATCTTTTATTATAGTGATTATATAATCACAAGAGTTTGTATAAACTTCTTTAGGTATATTAAATTCATTATATGATATAGCTATTGATGGCTTGTCTTGTACAAGTCCTTCAATAGCCCCTGATACAGTTCCAGAATATATTACATCTGTTCCAAGGTTAGGTCCATTGTTTATTCCACTTAAAACCAGATCTATATTCCTATCTTTTGCTATAACCTCCACTCCAAGCTTTATACAATCTGCAGGAGTACCACTTACAGCATAAGCTTCTATATTGTCTCCTATATCTGTTTTTACTACTCTTAATGGATGATGCATTGTTATTGCATGACCTACAGCGCTTTTTTGAGAATCAGGTGCTACAACACATACATTTGCTATTTTTGATACTGCCTTTGCAAGTTCTATTATACCTTCTGCGAATATTCCATCGTCATTAGTTATAAGTATATTCATATTCAATCTCCTTTTTAATATTCCTTTTTCTTTTCTATTAGTAAAAGTTGTGGTGGATTATTTTTTTGATTCATGAAATCGCATCTTAGTACATTAAAATAAGTCTGATCTAAATTCATAATATAGTCATATACTAAATCTTTTTCTTCTAAACCACCTTCATGACCTGTATATAAAGCTAAACTTACTATTCCATGAGGTTTTAATAATTTTAAAGATTTTTCAATAGCTTTTATTGTAGTATTAGGTTTAGTTATGACAGAATGGTCTGCACGAGGTAAATAACCTAAATTAAACAGTATACAAGATATTTCTTTATCTATATAATTGTCTATATTTTCATGTCCATCAAGTATAAGTTTTGCCCTACTTAATAAGTTGTTTTTTTCAAGTAACTTTGTACTTGCATCAATAGCTACTTGTTGTATATCAAATCCGTATACAAATCCATTTTCTCCAACTTTTTCTGCTAAATATTTAGTGTCATATCCATTTCCAACAGTGGCATCTACTACTATATCTCCTTCTTTTATAATGTTTTCTAATATTACCTTGTTTATATCAGTTACTTTAGTTATATATTTAGCTTTTATCAAATTTATTCTCCTCTCACAATTTATGTTAATGATTTTAAGTAAGCTAATTCTTCTTTAGTTAAATACCTCCACTTTCCTTTTTCTAAATTTGATAAATTTATTTTACCCATACTTACCCTTTGTAAATGTTGTACAGGATAGCCTATTTCTTTGCACATTTTTCTTACTTGTCTATTTTTTCCTTCATGAATTATAATCTCACATATACTATAGTTTTTATCTTTATTAACCTCTAATACTTTAAATTTAGCTGGAGCTGTTATATAGTCTTCAATTTTTAAGCCTTTTTCAAAATTCTTTATCTCATAATTGCTTGGTATTCCTCTAACCCTTGCTATGTAAGTTTTGTTTACTTCGTGTTTTGGATGAGTAAGTTTATAAGTTAAATCTCCATCATTAGTCAAAATTAAAAGTCCACTAGTTTCATAGTCTAATCTACCAATAGGGTAAATTCTTTCTTTTATTTCCTTTACCAAATCAATTACATTTTGCCTATTAAATTGGTCCTTAACTGTTGTTACGTAACCTTCTGGTTTATTTAACATTATGTATATTTTCTCTTCTTGTGGTTTTATTATGTTGCCATTGACTTTTATTATATGCTTATACTCATCTACATCAAAACCCATTTCCTTTATTAGTTGGCCGTTTACCTCGACTTTACCACTTTCTATAAGTTCATCTGCTTTTCTTCGTGATGTAATTCCACATAGAGCTATATATTTATTAAGTCTCATATTAAACTCCTTTTCACTTTAATTTATAATAATTTATTTTTTAAGTAATATAATAATATAATACATATTATATTAAATGAACAAAATATTGTAAAATTAACTAATATTTTATTAAATAGTTCGTAAGTTGACCATAATTAAATATATATTTACAATATAATATTAAATTATATACATTATAATTGTAGGAGGAATGTATGTTTTCTAGAGAAAATATTAAGTATTCTATATTAATTGCATTTGTTTCAGTTTTATTTTTTAAATTTATAGACAGTCCAACAACTTTTATAGCAGGGATTGATGGATTTTTAAATTTCCTAAGTCCGTTTTTAATAGGTATATTTATATCGCTATTAATAAATCCTATAATGATGGGTATAGAAAGAAAGTTTAAAACACCTAGAATGATAAATATAGCTATAGTTTATGTATTTGTAGTAATATTATTATTTATAGGATTTAGAATAGTAATACCTTCTATATTAAGCAGTATAAACAATATAATTGTAGAATTACCTAGTTATATGAAAGAAGCTCAAGTTTGGATAAACAACTCTTTAACAAAATCTAAATTTTTAAATAATACAGCCCCTTTAATACAAAGTAATATAGATTCAATATTAGGCAAAACAGGTCAAATTTTAAGTAGAATTTCTTCTGATATCCTTTTATATGCTGTTGGATTAACTTCAAATCTATTTAATTTAATAATAGGAATAACTATATCCGTATATGCTTTAAAGGATAAGGAAAAAATAGGACTAGGTTTTAAAAGATTACTATATGCAACTACAACTAGAAATAGAGCAAATAATATAGTTGGTGTTTTTAAGCTCTCTCATGATATATTTCAAAGTTATTTAGTTGGTATATCTATAGAAGCTTTAATAGTAGGGATTCTAGCTTTTATAGGCCTATCTTTACTACATATAAAATATGCTTTGTTACTATCTACAATAATAATGGTAACTAATGTAATCCCTTATTTTGGACCTTTTATAGGAGCTGTACCAGCTGTTATTATGACTTTGATATATGATCCTATTAAAGCATTTTGGGTTGCAATATTTATATTGATATTACAGCAATTAGACGGTAACGTAATAGGACCTAAAATAATGGGAGATATTGTAGGACTTGATCCATTATGGGTTATTTCTGCTATATTAATAGGAGGCGCATTATTTGGTTTTTTAGGTTTTTTTATAGCAGTTCCTATAGCAGCTGTTATAAAAGTCATTTTAGATAAATATGTTGATGGAAAACTTTATATTAAAAATTCAAAATAAAAGCGATGAATTAAATTCATAGCTTTTATTTTTATATTTGTTGAAAATTTCCTATTATTACAGAACTTTATTGGTTAAATTAATTATAACAACTTCTTAAAGGAGGACTTTATAATGGCATTAGATAAACATAAAAGAGAAGATTCTAAAACTAGATTTAATAGAAATGACAAGAAAAACCCTCATTTTAATTTAGAACTTGGAGAGGAACTAAATCTTCCACCTAGACTTAGACCAAAAAAATCAGGATCTGTAGCTCAAAATACTGCAAGGCCTATATCTAAACATAAAAATCATCAAGATCATTAGGAGGATTTTGTCATGGATAACAATAAAAATCGTATGAAGGATAGACCAAAATCACATGCTGAATTAAGAAAGATGGTTTTTCAACATGGAGCAGAGATGGGAATAATTGATACTGATAAAATAGGAAATACAGAAGCTAAGCTTACTAAACGTTCTAAGCTTTCTCATAAGAAACAACATGGTGACTCAAATACGACTAAACAATAAATAAGGAGAGATATGCTATGGGAAAAGATAAAAAGCCTTCTAAAATACAAATTACAAAGAAATTTACTGGATTTGATAATGTAGATATTGAGTTAGGTCCAGAACTTGGTGTAAACTTTGATGCAAACGGCAATCCAACAGGAAAGCATTCTAAGAAATTTTTACAGGAAAGAAAAAATGAACCTGCTTTATTCGATTACGATAAAGATAAAAAGTAGGGCTAATTAGCCCTACTTTTTATTCATATCTTAAAGCATCTATAGGATTTAGTTTTGCTGCTTTTCTAGCTGGATATATTCCAAAGAATATACCTACAACAGAAGAAAATAATATTACTCCTATAACTGCTATTGGAGACACAACGGGTGTTATATTAGCAATACTACCTAAGCCATAAGCTGAAACTATTCCGAAAATAAGTCCTATTAACCCACCTATGACAGTTATAATTACAGACTCTGTTAAAAACTGTATAAGTATAGTATAAGTAGTAGCTCCTAAAGCCTTTCTGATACCTATCTCTCTAGTTCTTTCAGTTACAGATACTAACATTATGTTCATAACACCTATTCCTCCTACTAAAAGTGCAATAGATGCTACTGCTGCTATAAAAGAAGTAAATATAGCAAATATGGAGTTGATTTGATCCAATTGTTTCATAACACTTTCTGCTTTATACACATCTCTATCTTGATTGTGATGCATATTTTCTAGAATTCTAAGGGATAAGTTTCCAGCTTCTTCTGTTTTATCTTTTGAAGAAGCTATAATATTTATAGAATTTATTAATATATTTGGATATAGTTTTTGTGTAAAAGTAATCGGAGTATATACAAATATAGGCATTTCAGTTCCCTCTCCAGCAAATAAAAGCCCTGAAGACTTAGATACCCCTATAATTTTAGCTTTTTTAGGAGAAAGTGGAGATCCTATATTTACAGATTGACCAACTACATCTTCATATCCAAATAAATTTTTTGCACTTACCTGATCTATAACGATTACATTATTTCCTTTAAGAGAATCTCTTTGACTAAAAAATCTTCCATATAACATTTCAAGTCCATTTATTTGCTGTAAATCATCATTTCCGCCTGAAATGATAGCAAGTTTTGATTTTTTATGAGTTTCTATACTACCTTGAATTTGAGTTACAGGAGATGCAAATTTTACGGAATTAATTCTTTTAATTAACATATCTGTGTCTTTTATATCAAAATAATCACTTTTTTGGGCTTTTTGTTCATTAACTTGTATACTGACAGTAGATGCCCCAATTTTTTCAAACTGGCCTGTTATAGAAGCTGTTCCTCCAGCTCCAAGAGATAATATAGTTATAACTGAACTTATACCGATTATTATCCCTAACATGGTAAGGAAGGATCTTAACTTATTAGCTCTTATACTATCCAAGGCCATTTTAAAATTTTCAGCAAAGTTTATTCTCACATCCTCACCCCTTTTATTCTTTACTTATTATTTTTCTATTTAAAACTGCATTTTCAGATATTATAGTTCCATCAGAAAACTTTACTATTTTTTTAGTATACTGGGCTACCTCTGGTTCATGAGTGACCATTATTATAGTAGAACCTTCTCTATTTAAATCTTGAAATATTTTTAGTATTTCTGCAGTTACAACAGAATCTAAATTACCTGTTGGTTCATCTGCCATTATTACAGCAGGATTATTTACTATAGCTCTAGCTATAGCAACTCTTTGCTTTTGTCCACCAGATATTTCATTTGGCTTATGTTTTCTCCAATTTCCAAGACCGACCTTTTCTAGTGCATCCATAGCTTTTTTTCTCCTAATTTTACTATCAATTCCAGCATAAATCATAGGAAGTTCTACATTTTCTAATATACTCATCCTTGGTAGCAAATTAAAAGCTTGGAATACAAAGCCTATTTCTTTGTTTCTTATATAAGCCAACTCATTATCAATTAGATTAGTTACATCTTGACCGTTTAATATATAGCTTCCTGAGTCCATTTTATCAAGACATCCTAATATATTCATAAAAGTAGACTTACCAGACCCGGACGGACCCATTATAGAAGTAAATTCACCTTTTTCAACTTTAAAATCCACACCACTTAAAGCCTGAAATTTTATATCTCCAGTTACGTATGTTTTATATACATCCTTAACTTCTAACATATTCATTACTTATTTTCCTCCTTAGGACTAACTATAACCTCTACTTCATTAGATATGTTAGTTCCAGGGTTTAATATTAACTCTTCACCTTTAGTCAAACCTGATTTTATCTCTGCTTCAATATCTGATACTATACCAAGTTCAACATTCTTTTTAGAAGCTTTACCGTTTCTTAATAGATATACAAAATCAGTTCCGTTATTGTCAGAAATTACAGCTTCTATAGGAATAACTAATGTTTTTTCGTTTTGAGCTGTTAAAATATCAACATCTACATTAAATCCTATTACCAAACCTTCAGGATTTTCTATATTAATATATGCATTTTGGTATACTTCAGAAGAATTAGCACTCATAGATTGATTTGAGCCTTTATCTGCTGTAGGATCTATCGAAGAAATCTTTCCTTTGTATAATTTATCATTATAGGTTATATTTACAATTTGATTAACTTTAACTGTAGGAGCATCATATTTACTTAGTTGGATTTTCACTTGCAGGTTTTTTGTATCCTGAACAACTACTACAGGTTGCGACAATGAATTCATTTGACCTTCAGAAACGTTTAACTCTGTTACAATTCCATCAATATCAGTTTTTAATTTCTTAGTTCCGTAACCCGTTTTAAAAGTCATAAGAACGTCGCCCTCTGTTACTTCATCTCCTACTTCTATATCTATATCATCAACTATACCTTGCTCTCCAAAGTACAATTGCTTATCTTTAGATATTATATCTCCTGTAGTAGATAAATAAGCTTTTATTTCCTTTTCTTGTACCTTATCAGTTTTGACTTCTACTCCTTTAGGTTGGTTAGAATAAATCATCCAAGTTCCAATTCCAACAATAACTACTATGCTTAGTATTATCCAAATCCATTTTTTCATATTATCCTGATCTAGATCAGGTACTCACCATCCTTTCTCTAATTTTAATAAAATTGTCTAATTATTTTAGATTAAAACAATTATAAGTTATATACCACAATCTGTAAATAATTTAAATGTAAAAAATTTAAAGTTAAATCTAATAATTAACAATAATATAATATTCTTTTAAAAATAAAAAGAAACCGTTTTATTTTTAAATTTTACACTCTATCTATTATGTTATTATCAATTTGTATAGAATTAATACCTTTATAAAAATACTATTTTATATAAAAATAAACCTTGCTTTAACTAGTTATTTAAAACCAATTTAAGCAAGGTTTAAAATTAAAAATCTCTACCAGAGCCGCCTCCACCAGAACTTCCTCCACCTCCGGAAGAACCGCCTCCACCATTAGAATTATTTCTTCCACCAAACATAAATGCCATATAAATTATTGTCTCTGTTATTGATCCATTAAAATATCTATAGTCAATTATTATTAATATAGCAATACCTATTGCAGCTATTATTCCAAATGCTATCTTATGTTCTTCAATAAAACTGGGTTTAACATTAGCATTATTATTTGGAGTAGGCACATTTCCATTGATATTTATATCTGAATAATTATACTCTTTATTTATTTCGTAGGCGACTCCATTGAATATATTTTTTATCCCTGAAGAATAATCACCTACACCTAATAGCTCTTTGCTATTATCGATTATAGAGCCTGCTATACTATCTGGTATAGCACCTTCAAGTCCATATCCTACTTCTATACGTATTTTCCGCTCATTAGGAGCTAAAATTATAAGAACTCCATTATCTAATTTAGCACTTCCTATTTTAAACTTTTCAAATAATTTTACAGAGTACTCTTCCATAGATAGATTATCTAATGTTTTGACTGTTACAACTACTATTTGGGGTTTTTCAGGAGTTTGTTCGTATTGTTTGTTTAAGTTTAGTATATAGTCTTTTGTTTCTGTACTTAAAACATTTGCATAATCGTTTACATAAAACTCTTTTGTAGGATTTACTATATCATAAGCATAAGACACATTAAACATAATCAATAATGTGAGTATAGTATACATAAACAATTTTATAAGTTTATTTTTCTTCAATATAACACCCCCTTATATAAAATAGAGCTATTAAGCTAAGCACTTAATAGCTCTTGGAGTTATAGATTTACATTAGGTGCTTGTTGTGCCTGAGGGTTAGCTTTAAAGTAATCTTTAGATTCAAAACCAAACATATTGGCAAATATATTTGATGGGAATCTCTTTATTTTTTTATTATAATCTCTAACAACTTCATTATATCTATCTCTTTCAACTGATATTCTATTTTCAGTTCCTGCTAACTCATCCATAAGCTTAGTTACATTTTCATTAGATTTTAGTTGTGGATAGTTTTCCATAACTACTAATAATCTTCCTATAGCTCCTTCTAATTCATTTGAGGCATTTACCTTCTCATTTACACTTGTAGCTCCTGCCATTTTAGATCTAGCATCTGCTATATTTGAAAATACTTCTTGTTCTTGCTTCATTGCCCCTTTTACAGAGTTTACTAAATTTGGTATTAAATCATATCTCCTCTGTAATTTACTTTCTACATTTGCATATTGCTGTTCTGTTGTTTCATTTAGATTTACTAACGAATTGTATGTTGTAAATCCTAGAAGGGCAATTATGCCTATTATAGCTACTATTACTATAAGTATCTTATTAGAGCCTCTCATTTATAGTTCTCCTTCCTTAAATATATATACTTAATATATATTATACATATTATGCCAAACATATATAATAATTTTGCAATATTAATATAAAAAATTATTATATATGTAATTTTTTATATTTTTAGATATCAAGATTATATATTGTTTGTATATAAAGTAAGGAACCCACAAAGGGGTTCCCTATTTTATAATTATAGTTGAATTTTCTGGTACATTATCATATATCCATTTAGCATGTTCTGTAGCAAGTCTTATACATCCATGACTTACAGAATCACCTAATGAGCCATCAACAACCTTTGTGCCTTCTTTATTATATATAACAGAATGATATAAATAGTTCCCATTAATCTGAGTAAAATATTTGGCCTGGAATCCATCATTTTGTCCAAAGGAAAGCCCTTTCATTCCAACCCTAAACTGTCCTGGCGCTGTTGGCGTACTACTAGAACCTACGCTACAATAAAATTTTTGTATAAGTGTATAGTTATTTGTAGTTCCTTTAAATACATAAGTTAGCTTATTATCTAGTGAAGTGACCATCAAATAATCAGTATAACTTCTTATTTCATTTTCATTTACAAATTTATTTATATCTGAATTGATATAAGTATAATCTATTGGATTTGGATGAATATATAGTGTTTTTTCTGTAGGTTTTTTATCTAATTCCTTTATAGTTATCATGTCAGCTATTCCTGTTTGAGTTATTCCTATTTTGTATTGAAAATCAAATATAGCTTCACGTGTTCCCCAACCAAATATACCTTCAGTACTTACATTATATCCATATTCTTTTAATCTTTCTTGTATATATTTGACATCTTCTCCCTCATCCTTATACTTTAGTTCTCTTTTTGGATAATTTTCAGGGATAGTTTGTATTGGTTTAACTACAGTCTCTTGTTTTTTTTCCTTAGTTTGAATTAAGGCTTTTGGAATTTTAATAATACCTACTATAAATAAAATAGATAAAGTCAATATAATCATTAATTTTGATTTTTTCTTTAATTTAATCTTACTTTTTTTACTTAACACGACATAACCCCCATCTATTTTACAGAATATCTTGTATTTAAATGACTAAATATATAATTAATTTGATTTTTATATACTAATTACATACAAATATTAAATGTATATAGGGAATTTTTCAAGTTAAGAAATTGTAACTTTTCATATGTAATTCTTTATATTAAATTCAAAATCAAAAAAATGACTACTAAAGTTATTCAGCAGTCATTTTTTTGATTTTTTAATTAAAGGATTTCCAAAATTCACCGTTAATATCGATTATATTAACTATATTATTGTAAGGTATCTTAAATGTAGGGAATCCTGCAGAAAAAGGTCCTATCTCATAAGGGTCAAAATAGATATATAATGCATCTTCTCCTATATAGAATTTCTGATCTTTTCTTATTCCTTCATAAGTATCTGGGAATACATATGAATATTCTTTACTGTTCTTTATTTGATCTCCTATAAGATCACTGATAACTTTTAGATAATTACTATTTTTCTTAAATAAGTCATTAAGTGTATATATTTTATCATCTTGTAAATTTATATTTGCATATATCCTAATTGGCATACCATGGGCTGCACCAAAATAATATTCATATCCATTAAGTTCTAAAACTAGTAGATTTCCTTTAAAAAATTCTACAGAAAAATCGCTGAAATAGTTATAATCTAGTTGAACATTGCTATTTATATTTTTAAGTTGAGACACCTCTTTTAATTTAGCATTAACAGCTTTTAGTGCAGAACTGTTATCCATAGAATTAATTTGTGGATAATAAACTAAATAATCTTTATTAGGTTTATATTTTTCTTCTATAACTTCATATATATTATTCAAAGGAATTGTTTTGTTTTGTTCGTATATTATACTGCCATTTCTATCTAAATAAGATAGTCTAAAATCAACAAAAGCCTTTATTAAATTATCTTCAATATCTAGAGTTCCACTACCGCTAACTATAGGTAAATCTCTTACTACACTTCCGTTTTTATCAATAAAAAATGTGCTTTTATCGTCATAAACAGACGCTAGGTTGTTCTCATAACTTGAAACACCATAGTAAATAAAGTCTGTAAGAAATTTGCCTTCGCTTGTGGCAATGGCATATTTAGATCCCATATAAGATTTATTTTCATCAAGTGCCTTACCTACAGCTACTCTATCTTCATCTAAAAAGAATATATCATTATATTTAGGTTCTAATATAAAATTACCTTTATTATCTATAACTCCATACTTATTATTACTAAAATCCTCTGAAACATTAACACTAGTTATACCGTTATTAAAAATTTGAACTCCAATATATTTTGGTTGTATAACAATATTTCCATTTTCATCAATAAATCCAAATTTGCCATCGGGGTCTTTTTTAAAAGCTAAAAGTCCATCTCCTATGTCTCCTACAAAGTTATAGTTATAGGTGTTCAATATTTTTCCATTAGGATCTATAAGGGCATGTTCATTTTCTCTAATTCTAACAATTGCTTTATTGTCTTTAAAATTACTACCATATTCATATCTTAAAGGTATTACTTCGCTACCAGCTGTATCTAAATATCCATAAAGGTAATTATTTTGTGGTCCTATTCCACTAAATAAAGCCCTACTGTTTTGGAATACACTAACATAATCATAGGTTTTAGATGTTATTTCATTTCCTTTTTCATCTATTACTTTAAATCCATTTTCAGTCAAAACTACAGCGCGATTTTCTGAAAAATCATTAATATACTGGTATTTTGGCTTTAGTATATAACTTCCTGACTCATCAATAATTCCATATAATCCATCTTTTTCAACAGAGGCAAGACCGTTATCTTGGAAATCTAAGGCGTTAGAAAATTGTGGTTGTATAATAAACTCACCTTGATTATTTATATACCCCCATCTTATTCCATTAACAGTTTTTATTGATACTGGATACAACTGTGTGACTCTATTTTTTAAACTATATATTATACTTTCTCTTAATCTAATTAACTCATCTTTAGATGGATAGGGATAATTTAGCTTCATATTTATATCTATAGATTTCAATGCTTCATATGGCATTTTTGATTTTATTTGAGCATCTGCTAAATAGTACCAATAAAATCCATAGTCGGGATTTTCTTTAATCTTTTGCTTATAGTATAGAACTACCTTTTTAAAGTAATGTGGATAAACATCTTTTGCAATAACTAACTGCTCATTACTATATCTATAAACAGATATTTTATAAGAATCTCCTGTATCATGGATCCATAATGCTATTTCTACTCTTTTATCTTTTTTAGTTTTTGAGGGCATATCATAAATTTCTACTTTACTATAGACTATATTGTCATCTATTATCCTTTTAAATTTTTTGCCAGTCCATTCTAAAATATCTAACTGCGCCCAAATTCCTCCTACTTGCCATCCTATAATTAAATTATTTTTATTTTTTTCTTTAACTGGAGCTACATTTATATAATTTATATTATATCCAGGGCCCTTAATATTGTCTAAAACATACCACATATTATTATAACTTTTTAGTACTATAACATAACATATACCTTGCCATTTATATCCTAATATTATTTCATAAGTATTATCATTATCTACATCTCCAATAAATATTGACAAAACAGTAGCAGTAGAAGGTAAAAAACCTCTTACAAAATTAAATTGATAAGCATTGTTCATATTAATACTCCTTATATTTTTATTCTTATAGGATATTATATAAAAATGTATTTTTATCGTTACTATTCCTATAATCTTAGTACATTAATTTAAATAAAATGGAGAAATTATGTATATATAAACAGTTGGAGGTATTATATGAGTAAAATTTTGCCTAAATATCCAGAGCCATATTGGTTAGATTCAATAAACCAGAAGTCATTTCAAAAATGTAAGGAAGACATAAAAGTTGATGTAGCTATAATAGGTGGTGGAATCACAGGAATAACAACAGCATATTTACTAATAAAAGAAGGACTAAAAGTTGCAGTATTAGAAGCTGATAAGATATTTAGCGGTACAACAGGTCATACAACTGCTAAAACAACAGTTCAACATGATTTAATTTATGATGAATTAATAAATAACTTAGGAGAAGAAAGAGCTAAACTTTACTATGAATCTAATAACGAGGCTTTAAACTTTATTAGAAATACCATTAAGAGTAATAAAATTGAATGTGACTTTTTAGAAGAAAATGCTTATATATATGCAAATTCTGATAAATATATCAACAAAATAATAGATGAATTAGAAGCTTATAAAAAACTTGGTATAAATGGGGAATATTTAGAGAACCTCCCTATACCAGTTAAGTTAAAAGCAGCCTTAGTTGTAAAAAATCAAGGGCAATTTCATCCCCTTAAATACTTAAATAATTTAGTACAATACATTGAAAAGCAAAATGGAATAATTTATGAAAATACCCAAGCAATAGATATTGAAAAAGAAGATGGATTAAAAGTTATAACTAAGGATGGATATAAAATTACCTGTGAAAATTTAGTTATATGTACTCATTTTCCTTTTTATGATGGCATGGGTTATTTTGCAAGAATGTATCCTGAAAGATCATATGTGCTTGGATCTAAAATAGATGGAGAATATCCAGGAGGAATGTATTTAAGTGCAGACGACCCTACAAGATCGCTTAGATACACTCCTCTTCCAAATGGAGAAAAATTAATTCTTATTGGCGGTGAAAGTCATAAAACAGGTCAAAGCAAATCAACTTTAAATCATTATGAAGCTTTGAAAAGTTTTGGTGAAACAATATTTAATATAAAGGATATACCTTATAGATGGTCTACTCAAGATTTAATTACATTAGATAAGGTGCCTTATGTAGGACACATAAATTCAAAATATAATAATATTTATGTAGCAACAGGATATAGAAAATGGGGTATGACTAATGGAACCTCAGCAGCTCTGTTAATAAAAGATATGATTATGGAAAAGAAAAATCCTTATACGGAGCTTTATACTCCATCGAGATTTGATGCTGATCCTGACATTAAAAACTTTGCATTAATAAATGCTGATGTTGCAAAGAATTTAGTTAAAGGTAAACTAGATATAACATTAAGAAGAGCTGAAGATTTAGATTTAGATGAAGGAGATATTGTTTTAATTAAAGGTATGAGAGCTGGTGCATATAAGGATTCAGATGGAAAACTCCATATTGTAAATAATACCTGTACTCATCTAGGCTGTGAGTTACAGTGGAATAATGGAGAAAGAACATGGGATTGTCCTTGTCATGGTTCAAGATTTTCCATAGATGGTAAGGTAATTGAAGGCCCTGCACAAAACCCCTTAGAAATAATTGAGTAAAAATGATATAATAAAGACTTAAGGTTATAAATTATCTTATAGCTTTAGTCTTTTTATTTTTGAATTATACACTATACAAATTTAGTAAAAGTAGGTAAAATTTATATATAAGTATATTCTTAGCATTATTCACCAGGGGGGAATTACATTGAATTGTCAAATAAAAAAGTTTAGTGAATTAACATCAGATGAAATCTATAAAATTTTAAAATCGAGAAATGAAGTATTTATTGTAGAACAAAACTGTGCTTTTCAAGACTGTGATGACAAAGATGAAAATTCATATCATTTATTAATAAAAGATGATGAATTTTTAGCTGGATATTTAAGGATTTTAGAAAAAGGTGTTTCATATAATGAAATTTCCATAGGAAGAGTATTGGTAACAAAAGAATATCGTAAAAAGGGTATAGCAAGAGATATGATGCTAAAAGCAATTGATTATATACATAATAGTTTAAATGACAAATCAATTAGAATATCAGCTCAATCATATTTAGTTGACTTTTATAAAAGCATTGGGTTTAAAGAGGTATCAGATATATACTATGAAGACAATATCCCTCATGTAGAGATGTTATATATTAAAAAATAAAAAATTCGCCATGCTCATGTCGCCAACGATCAGGTGGGACTTTGCTCAAGTTTATAAGTAGGAAATTTAAAAATGCTTGTGGATATCCACAAGCATTTTTATTATCTTTTCTTTCTTTTCGTTATTCTACCTTTATTATCATTTTTATTTTTAGTATCTCTATCTTTATTATCTTTATTTTTAGTATTACCTTTTTTATTGATATCTTGTTTAGGTTTATCTTTTCCTCTTACGCTTTTTGATTTACCTTTACTATATCCTGTGTTATTTCTATTTTCTCTAGGTTTTATTAAACACTTTGGACCAAATCCAATAAGATCTACTCTATTCTCTTGCATTAAGGCTGCATATACTAAATCATAGTTTTTAGGGTTTCTATATTGAAGTAAAGCCCTTTGCATAGCTTTTTCAGTCTTAGTCTTTGGTACATAAACTTTTTCCATAGTTAAAGGATCTAAACCCGTGTAATACATAGTTGTTGACAATGTTCCTGGTGTTGGATAAAAGTCTTGAACTTGTTCTGGCTGATAGTGAATGTCTCTTAGGTATTCTGCTAATTCTATTGCTGATTCTAATGTACATCCAGGATGACTAGACATTAGATATGGTATAATATATTGTTTTTTACCTACCTGCTCATTCGTTTTATAGAACTTATCCATAAACTTATCATAGGTTTTTCCTGCTGGTTTCCCCATATACTTTAATACTTCAGGAGCAACATGTTCAGGAGCTACTTTTAATTGTCCACTTACATGATGTTCAATAAGTTCTTTGAAAAATGTATCTTTTTTATCTGCCATAATATAATCATATCTAAGACCTGAACGTACAAATACCTTTTTAACATTAGGCACTTTTCTTACTTTTTTCAATACTCCTAGGTACTCCATATGGTCTACATCTAAATGTTTACATGGGCTAGGATATAAACATTGTCTATCTTTACAAGCTCCAACTTTTAATTGTTTTTTACAAGCAGGTTTTCTAAAGTTTGCAGTAGGACCACCTACATCGTGAATATATCCTTTAAAATCATTAAACTTAGTAATTTCTTCTGCCTCATTCACTATAGCTTCTTCACTTCTACTTTGTACTATCCTACCCTGATGGAATGTTATAGAACAAAAAGAACAACTTCCAAAACAACCTCTTGAACTTGTTATACTAAATTTAACTTCTTCAATAGCTGGTATTCCTCCGGCTTTTTCATAAATAGGATGATAATTTTTTTGATAAGGTAATGAATAAACCTTATCTAATTCTTCCCTATTTAATGGTACTTCAGGTTTGTTTTGTACTAAATATTTATTTGTATGCTTTTGTACTAATGTTTTGCCTCTAATAGGGTCTTGTTCATCATATTGAAGTTTAAAGGCTTGGGCATATTTAACTTTATCTTCACATATTTCTTTATAAGATGGTATTTCAATATAGTCATATACATTTTCTAAATCGTCTGCAATATAGCATGTTCCGTTTATATGCCTAATATACTTTATATCTAATCCGCTGTTTAAATTGTCTGCAACTTCGACAATTTGTTTTTCTGCCATTCCATATATTAATAGGTCTGCACCACTATCAATTAACATTGATTTTCTTACTTTATCACTCCAATAATCATAGTGAGCAAATCTTCTTAAACTTGCTTCTACTCCACCAATTACAATAGGAATGTTTTTATATACTTCTCTTATTTTATTACAGTATACAATAGTTGGTCTATCCGGTCTTAAGCCCATTTGGCCACCAGGAGAATAAGCATCTTTTTCTCTTAGCCTTTTACTTACAGTATAGTGATTCACCATTGAATCCATATTCCCTGCAGCTACTAAAAAACCTAATCTTGGTCTACCAAGCTTCATAAAGTCATCTGTATTTTTCCAGTCTGGCTGAGCTATTATACCTACTTTGTATCCAGCATTTTCTAAAACCCTAGACATTATTGCTGTTCCAAAACTATGATGGTCTACATAGGCATCTCCAGAAACTATAATGAAGTCTAATTCATCCCATCCTCTATCTAGCATATCTTGTTTACTAATTGGTAAAAATCCATTTTTTGTCATACTACCACCTACTTATATTGTTATAATTAATCTAAACTACAATTATATCACACTTAAATATTTCCTTATACAATAAAGTTTTACTATACTATAGTTTGTATATTTTTGCCTCTATATAAACTATAAATATTGATAAATATTACATTAAATTTAATCTAATGGAGAAATTATATATACAAAAGTTATAAAAAACTATAAAATCTAATTATGGATAAATTTGTTATATTATAAAATTAAGAGGTGTAAACAATTATGGAATCTTTATCAGTATTAATTATGGAAAAAAATAAAGAAACTGGTTACTTGGAAAGAGAATTAGGAAGTTATACTATTTCTAATAACGGAAATCTAATAGATAGTATTTATATGATACGTGAAAATGATAAAGATACTGTTCATTTAAGACTAACAACAGAAAAAGATGTTGAAGACTGGGAGTTCTCAGAGATATTAGATTATTATGATGAGGATGTATTAAAAGATATTGTATTATCATGGGAAGAAGTTGAGGATGCTTATAACCCAATGTGGGAAGTTACTTTCCAATTTATTGACTCTCAACATAAAATGGAAAATATACTACAAGATATATTAAATAAACATAAAAAAGAATTAGATGCAATATATAATGAAATCAAAAAAGAAGAAGAGTAAATACTCTTCTTTTTTGATTTATTTACTTCTTTTTTCAAGTTCTTCTTTTATATCATTGATACTAACACCTTCATTTACCATAAGCACTAATAGATGGTACACTAAGTCACTTATTTCATAAATCATTTCTTCTTTGTCTTTGTTTTTTGCTCCTATTATTACTTCACTAGTTTCTTCTCCAACTTTCTTCAATATTTTATCTAATCCTTTTTCAAATAAATAATTTGTATAGGAACCTTCTACAGGGGTATTTTTTCTATTCTCTATAAGTAAATATAAATCTTTTAAAACATTGATTTTATTATCATATCCAATTATTTCATTAAAAAAACATGAATAATTTCCTGTATGACATGCTACACCTACTTGATCTACTAAAATAAGAATAGAATCTTTATCACAGTCATAATAAAATCCCTTTAACCTTTGGATATTTCCTGATGTTTCTCCTTTTTTCCAAAGTTCTTTTCTACTTCTACTATAATAACAAGCTATTTTTTCTTGCAATGTTTTTCTTATAGATTCTGCATTCATATACGCAAGCATTAATACCTTATTAGTATTTATATCTTGTACTATTGTTGGTACTAATCCATTATCATCAAATTTTATATCTTCTATTAATTTATCTATATTCATAACTGCCTCCTAAAGTCTAATTTCTACATCTTTTTCTTTCAAGTATTTTTTTAAATCTTGTATTTTTATCTCTCCAAAGTGGAATACAGAAGCTGCTAGTACGCCATCTACATTTGCACGATTTATAGCATTGTAAAAATCATCCATAACCCCAGCTCCTCCAGATGCAATTACAGGTACATTTACTGAACTACATATTTCTTTTAATAAATCTATGTCATATCCATTTTTCATACCATCTTCATCTATACTATTTACAACTATTTCACCAGCTCCAAGTTCAACACCTTTTATAGCCCATTTTACTGCATCTAATCCTGTATTTTCCCTGCCACCCTTTATATATACATTCCAAGAGTCTCCATTTTTTTTGGCATCTATAGATAAAACTACACATTGAGCTCCAAACTTTAACGAAGCTTCTTTTATTAAATCAGGGTCTTTAACTGCAGAAGAGTTTATAGATACTTTGTCGGCCCCTCTTCTTAAAATATCTGTAAAATCATCAATTGAATTTACCCCTCCACCTACACAAAATGGAATGTTAATATTTTGTGCAACCTTAGATACAAATTCCAAAGACGTTTTTCTTTCCTCATTTGATGCAGTTATATCATAAAATACAAGTTCATCTGCCCCACAGTCACTATAGTATTTTCCTAAAACATCTGGACTATCTACATCTACTATATCTTTAAATTGCTTTCCTTTAACAACTCTTCCATTTCTAACATCTAAGCAAGGTATTATTCTTCTTGTAAGCATTTCAATGCCTCCTTTAATTCTAATTTATTATCATATAAGGCCTTTCCTACTATTGCGCCATATATATTCATATCTTTAAGCCTTTTTATATCATCTATAGAACTTATACCTCCAGAAGCTATTATATTTAAAGAAGTTTTTTCTGATAATATTTTATATATATCAAAATTAGGACCCTCAAGCATTCCATCTTTTGATATATCTGTATATACTATTGTCTTTATTCCTATTTCCTCAAGTTCTTTGCATAAATCTATTGAATCTACTTCACTTATAACTTCCCAACCTCTAAGAGCTACTTTTCCATCTTTAGCGTCTATTGAAACTATTAATTTTTCTTTATATTTTGAAGCTAATTCTTTTAAAAGGTCTTTATTTTCAACAGCAATGGTCCCAATTATAACTCTTGTTACTCCCATATCAATAAAATTTTTAATTTTTTCTTCGCTTCTTATACCTCCACCTACTTGAATAGGTAAACCTATATTCTTTGCTATTTTCTCTATTGATTCTTTATTTATTATTTCTTCACTTCTAGCTCCATCTAAATCTACTATATGTAAGAAAGAAGCTCCTTCATTTTTCCATTTAATGGCCATATCAAAAGGTTCATTAGAATATGTCTTTACTTTATTAAAGTCTCCTTGAGAAAGTCTTACACATTTATTATCCTTTATGTCTATTGCTGGAAATACTATCATTTTATCATCTCCCCATAAGCTTTTAATATATTAAGTCCTACTTGAGAACTTTTTTCTGGATGAAATTGAATACCATAAATATTACCTTTTCTAACTATTGCAGGAACTATCTCTTCATAATTAGTATAAGCAACAAGTTCCTTATTTGAAGAATTTATATAATATGAGTGTACAAAATATACATAATCATCTTCTTTGATATATTTTAATATTTCATCATCTTTATTAAATTTAAGGTTATTCCACCCCATATGAGGAACTTTTAAATCTATATCTAATTTTTTTACACTTCCTTCTATAAGACCTAATCCCTCGTATTCACCATTTTCATAGCTTTTTTCATAAAGTAATTGCATTCCTAAACATATCCCTATTAAAAATTTACCTTTTTCTACATGTTCCTTTATTACAGGTACTAAATTCATATTATTTAATGAATTTATAGCATCTCTGAATGCACCAACTCCAGGTAAAATAAGTGAATTAGCATTTTTAATTTCATCTATATTACCTGAAATTTTTGTTTGTATACCTACCTTCTCAAAAGCTCTTGATACTGAAGCTATATTACCTAATCCATAATCTACTATTATGTTCATTTATAAAACCCCCTTTGAGGATGATATTTTATCAGAAGTTATTTGTATTCCTTCTTTTAATGCTCTTGCAAATGATTTGAAAACAGCTTCAATTTTGTGATGATCGTTATCTCCATATAAAAGATTAATGTGAAGTGTTATTTTAGATTCATTTACAAATGCTCTAAAAAACTCATTGAAGTTTTGAGTATCCATACTGCCAACTTTTTCTCTATCGAAGTTCATATTAAATATTAAATAAGGGCGATTACTTATATCTAAAACTGTGTTACATAAAGCTTCATCCATAGGTATAGAAACATTTGAATATCTTCTTATCCCTTTTTTATCCCCTAACGCTTTATAAAAGGCTTCCCCTAATGTTATTCCAATATCTTCTACTGTATGATGTTCATCTACATATAAATCTCCATTACAATTTACTTTCAAATCAAAACTTCCATGAAAAGCCATTAATGCAAGCATGTGGTCTAGGAAACCTATACCTGTATTAATTTTGCTATTTCCATTTCCATCTAAATTTATTTCTACTGAAATTTCAGTTTCAAGAGTTTTTCTTTCTATTTTAGCTATTCTCATTTGAAATTATCTCCTTTAAGGTATTTAGAAATGCTTTGTTTTCATTACTTTCTCCTATAGTAACTCTATAATAATTTTTAAATTCTTCTGAAAATTTTCTTATTAATATACCCCTATCCACAAGCTTTTCAAATAAGTTATCTACATTACAATTAAAAAATATAAAGTTTCCATAGGATTTATAAGCTTTTATCCCTATTTTATTTAACTTTCTGTATAAAAAATCTCTTTCTATTTTTATATTTTCAACGTAGCTAAAAACTCTATTTTTATTTTTCAATGCATTTGTAGCTATAAATTGAGACATAGCATTTAAATTGTATGGAGATTTAACTTTTTCTATTATACTTATTATAGATTCATTGGCTATCATATATCCAACTCTTATAGCTGCTAAGCTAAATGCCTTTGAAAATGTTCTTAATACTATTAAATTATTATAATTATTAATCTCATCAATCATAGATTCTTCTGCAAATTCCATATATGCTTCATCTACAACTACTATTGAGTTAGTATTATCCAAAACCTGTTTAATATCTGTTTTAGTTAATAAGTAGCCAGTTGGATTATTAGGATTGCAAAGAAATATAACTTTTGGCTTTATCTCCTTTGATTTTTTAATCAATTTCTCTATGCTAACGGAAAAATCTTCATTACATTCAATACCTACAAATTTTGCTGAATGCATTTGGCTATATACTGAATACATACTAAATGTTGGAATAAAACTTAAAACAAACTCGTCTTTATCTGCAAATGTCTTAATTACAATGTCTATCATTTCACTAGACCCATTTCCGACCACTATATTAGAAGAATCTACACCTAAGTAGCTTTTTATTTCTTCTTTTAAATTACATGCCTCATTATCCGGGTAAAGATTCATATCTAAATTAGCAAAGTCTTTATATATATCTTGAAATAATAAACCTTGACCTTCATTTGCATCCAACTTTATTTTATATTGGATTTTACTTGTATTATACTTCTTTAAGTTTTTTATGCTATCTTTTACCAAATCCATATTTATCCCCCTTATTCAAATCTGACTTTTATTGAGTTAGCATGACCTGTTAATCCCTCATCATTTGCAATTCTTACAATAGAGTCCTTAGCATCCATAAGTGCTTCCTTGCTGTAATAAAGTAATGAAGTCTTTTTCTGAAAATCATCTACTGATAATGGTGATGAAAACTTTGAAGTTGAACTTGTAGGTAATGTGTGATTAGTCCCTGCAAAATAATCTCCCACTGGTTCAGGGCAATACTCTCCTAAAAATATAGCTCCAGCATTCTTTATTTCTTTGTATATATCAAAAGGATTTTGTATAAGCAATTCTAAGTGTTCTGGAGCTATTTCATTAGCTATTTCTATAGATTTACTCAAAGAACTAGTTATTATTATTGCTCCATAATCCTGTAGCGACTTTTTAATAATTTTTTTTCTTTCTAATATTTCAATTTGTATTTCTAGCTCTTTTACTACATTTTTTGCTAAAATTTCACAATCAGTAAGTAATATAGATGCTGCCATTTCATCATGTTCTGCTTGTGATATTAAATCTGCTGCTATAAACTTTGGATTTGCAGATTTATCCGCTATTATTAAGATTTCACTAGGACCAGCTATCATATCTATTCCAACATAGCCTGATACTCTCTTTTTAGCCATTGCAACGTATATATTTCCTGGACCTACTATTTTATATACCTTAGGAATACTTTCTGTTCCATAGGTTAATGCTCCTATTCCCTGAGCTCCCCCTATCTTATATATTTTGTCTACTCCTGCTATGGAAGCAGCTACAAGTATAGAATCTTTTATTTTACCTTCTTTATTCGGAGGTGTTATCATAACTAATTCTTCTACTCCTGCTATTTTTGCAGGTACTGCATTCATTAATACAGTTGATGGATATGATGCACTTCCACCAGGAACATATATACCAACTTTTTCTATAGGACTAACTATTTGGCCTAAAACTATGTCCTCACCATCATTTAGAGTATAAGATGTCTTTAATTGCTTAATGTGGTATTTCTCAATATTTTCTTTGGCTTTTATAAGATCTTGCTTTAGATTTTCATCTATACTTTCAAAGGCACTATCTATTTCATCTTTAGATACTAAGAAGTCTTTTATCTCCACATTATCAAACTTTAATGTATATTCTCTTAATGCTTCATCTTTTCTAGTTTTCACATCATATAAAATCTTATCTACTACTTTATTTACTTCATCATATTCGAATTGGCTTCTATCTAAAAGGTTATTTAAAAATTCATTATCTTTTATAAAATCTATTATTTTTAACATATTAATCCTCCTTAAATAATTTTGCTATACTTTGGATTCTATCAAATTTAAATCTATAACTTACCCTATTTGATATTAGTCTAGAACTTATATCAAACATATCTTCTATTATTTCAAGGCCATTTGCTTTTAAAGTATTCCCTGTTTCAACTAAATCTACTATTACATCAGAAAGACCAACTAATGGAGCTAATTCTACAGACCCATTTAATTTTATTATTTCAATTTTTTGTTCTCTTTCTTTAAAATACTTTTTAGCTATTTCAGGATATTTAGTAGCTACTTTTAATACTTCATCTTTTCTATAAATACTTTGACCCTTTATTCCTGCTATTGAAAATTTACATTTACCAAAACCTAAATCAAGTATTTCATATACATCTTGTTCACTTTCCAAGAGAGTATCTTTACCAACTACGCCTAAATCAGCAACTCCTTTTTCTACGTATGTCACTACATCTGATGGTTTAACATTTATATAAATAACTTTATTCTTTTCATCTTTAAAAATAAGTTTTCTTGAATCTAAGTCAATAGAGTCTCCCAATCCCATTTTTTTTAACTTTTTACAAACTTCATTGCCAATTCTTCCTTTTGATAGTGCTATAGTTATATAACTCAATTTTGTCACCTCCCTATAAAATAACTCTCATTAGTTCGTCTAAATTTATTGAAAAACCTATAGCAGGAATTTCTTTACCAAATACTTTCGTTAAAGAATCATATCTTCCACCACCTATAATCTCCTTATAAGAATTAGGATAATAACCTCTAAATATTACACCTTTGTAGTAGTCCAATACAGTAATCATTGATAAATCAAAATGTATATATTTTATATATCCAGATTCTTCTATAAATTCTTTTAATAATATAAGTTCCTCTATAGATTTTTTCATATCGTCATTCATGTAAAGAAGTTTAGCTTTATTTATAACATGTTCTAAGTTTCCTTCAAGATCTAAAATATTCATAAGTAGCTCATTTTTTTCTTTTTCTAAATTTAAATTTTGTAAGAAATTAATTAATTCACACTTGCTTTTTTTATATATTAATTCTTTTATTTGTTTTTCTATATTTTCTTTTAAATTAAGTTCTTTTAAAAAGCTATCGATATATTTACTACTTCCAATTTCTAAAATAAAATTATTACTATATCTCTTTAATATTCTTAAAACTAATCCTAAAATTTCTTTATCTGAATCTAAAGAAGGCTCACCTAAGCATTCACATCCTATTTGCCTAAATTCCTTAATATTTGAATTTGGCTTATTTTTATAAATCGTAGAGTTGTAGAAAAGTTTAAGTTTGAGATTCTCTTCCCATCTTGGAATTAAATTTCTTATTATATTTATTGTAATATCAGGTCTTAAAATAAGTACTTTTCCACTTCCATCTAAAACTTTTACCATAGATTCTCTTGGCATTTTTTCGTTAACAGACGTAAAGTTATTATAGTCATCAAATATTGATGGTTCTACTTGAAGATATCCTTCACCTGTAAACATATCTTCCATATCTCTTTTGATTTCATATCTTTTTCTTGCATAATTCATTTCATCTTTAATTTTTAAAAATTCCATTTCTTCACCCACCTTTAAATTTATATAAAAAAAAGCCATATAGGTGCTTGCACCTATATGGCTTAATCATTTAGTAAGTAACATTTGATTAATCTTTAAACCATCATAGATACAATCCCCAATTTTTCCAATGGAATTAGGGATTGTATCTATGAACTAAAATTCGTTCACGTTACAACCCCTTGGATCTATGATGATGGTGATTTAATTGTGTGTTTAATTTTATCGTAACTAAAGTCACCATTATAAATTCTCCTCTCAAATTTAGAATTTTAGTAGTTTATATATTGTTTTATATTATAAGGTCCCTTTGAAATTTTTGCAAGTTTTTTTATTTTTCTTTTATTCCTACTAGAAATTGTTTAATTTGTTCATTTCCAACTTCACTATGTTATCGATATAATTTTCTAGTTCATTATTTATTGATTCGTATAATACATGAATCATCCTATATTTGCCATCAATGCTTTCATTTATCATTTCTTTTTTTACTAAATTTTTTAATGGGCATTCTACCACTATCCATTTAGAAACTTTATTATTTTTAAATTTTGGATTCTCATATTTGTGAGTTTTAAAATCATGTATATCTTTTATCTCCTTTATTCCTCTGTCTTCCCAAAATACTACAATCCTTGTTCCAGTATACTCTTTTGTATTTGTATAATATTGATGAATAAAATGAACATGAGAGCGTCTTCTATTAGAATACATTAGTATCTTTCCTTTTTTAAAAATCTTTACTTTATATAAATATAATTTACTAAATATAAAGTATATATACATATTATAATGCTTCTTATTCTTAATAAATTATGTCACAAAAAAATATCCTTTTAATTTTTAGGATTAAAAGGATATTTAAAATAATTAATTTATTAAATTGGATAATTGTCTATAGTCTAAGGTAATTATTCTCTAAAAATCATATTTTATTCATTCATTAATCCTAATTTTTCAAATACCATAAATGATATACTTAATATAATTGCTACAATTGTGGCTAATCCCATTCCTGTGATCTCAACTGGTCCAACTGCAACTTTTATACCACTTAATCCAACAATCATTATAACAGATGTCATTATTAGGTTCTTTGATTTTGCAAAATCTACCTTTTCTTCAATAAATGTTCTTAATCCTGATGTAGCTATTGTTCCGAATAAAAGTAATGATATTCCACCTATAACTGGAGTAGGTATGCTTCTTATAAAAGCTGCTAGTGTACCTGAAAATCCAAGAACTATTGAAAGTATTGCAGCTCCTGCTATTACATAAACACTATATACTTTAGTTAATGCCAATACTCCTATATTTTCTCCATATGTTGTAGTTGGAACTGATCCAAAGAAACCAGAAAGTGTAGTTGATAAACCATCCCCTAAAAGAGATCTGTGTAGACCTGGGTCTTCAGATAAATCCTTTCCTACAATATTACTTGTAACTGCTAAATGTCCAATATGTTCTGCAATTACAACGAATGTAGCTGGTAATATTGTTATTATTGCATTAAGATTAAATTTTGCAAGCTGGATGTGTGGTGCTGCCAATATACTTGCTTTACTAACTTCACTGAAGTTTACTAATCCTAAAGTTAGTGCACATATATATCCAACAATTACACCCATTAGTATTGGAATAATCTTCATGAATCCTCTACCTAATACCGAAAATAATACTACTGTTAACATAGTTACCATTGAAACTGTTACCCAAGTTAAGTTTAATTGAACTGAATTTGCTCCACCTACTGGAAATCCTGCCATATCAGCTGCAACTGGTGCAAGTTCTAATCCTATTATTGTAACTATAGCTCCCATTGCTGCTGGAGGAAATAATTTTTTAATCCAACCCGTTCCTGTATATCCTATTATTATTGCAACTATACTAAAAACAAGTCCTGATGCAACAAATCCACCTTGAATATATTCAAAACTATAACCCGAATCCATTAAGAAAAATGCGGGAGCTATGAATGCAAAGCTGGACCCTAAGTATGCTGGTATTTTTCCTTTTGTTAAAAAGAAGTATAGCAATGTTCCGATTCCGTTAAAAAATAATACTGTTGCTGGATCAATGTTAAACAATATTGGCACTAATACAGATGCACCAAACATTGCAAATAAATGTTGGAGGCTTAGTAAGATTGATTTTCTAAAAGGTAATTTTTCATTTACCTCTATTACCCTAGATGTAGGCTCATTGTTTAAATTTTGGTTTAATACTTTAACTTCCATTAATTTTTCCTCCTTTTTTAGTCTCACTGGACTAATTTAAAAGATACCTTTAAACCAACAAAAAAGGCTTCTTACAAACTGTAAGAAGCCTAAGATTACATATCTCAGCTTTGGTCCTTACAGCCTCACTGGACTGATTTAAAGGTTCTGATTATATTATACTAGGTAGATAAATATAAATCAACATATATTTATTTTTAAAAAGTAGTATGTATATTACACCTTGTATAAGCATAAAAAAATATCCTTTTAATTTTAAAAGGATATTTTTTATAATTAATGACTAAGCCTTAACTTAAGCTTTATACATTTCTTGTAATTGTTTTTGTATTGCAGAGTCTTCTAAATACTCATCGAAGTCCATTTTTCTATCCATTATACCACTTGGAGTTATCTCTATTATTCTATTTGCAATAGTTCTAATAAACTCATGGTCATGTGATGCAAATAAAATTACATCTTTAAAGTTTTCTAAACCTTTATTTACAGATGTTATAGATTCAAGGTCTAAGTGGTTAGTTGGGTCATCAAGTACTAATACGTTAGCATTTGATAACATAAGCTTAGATAACATACATCTAACCTTTTCTCCTCCAGATAATACAGACGCTTCTTTTAATGCTTCTTCTCCAGAGAATAACATCCTTCCTAAGAATCCTCTTATAAATGTCTCTGATTTTTCTTCAGAATATTGTCTTAACCAGTCTATTAATGAATAGTGTACACCGTCAAAATATTGGTTATGGTTTTTAGGTAGATATGATTGAGAAGTTGTTACACCCCACTTGAAGCTTCCTTCATCAGCATCCATCTCGCCCATTATAATATTAAACAGTGTAGTTACAGCTATTTCATCACCCATAAATGCTACTTTATCGTCTTTGTCTAATCTAAAACTTACATTATCTAAAACTTTAACACCATCTATTGTTTTGCTTAAGTTTTGTACTTCTAAAACTTCATTACCTATTTCTCTCTCAGGAGTAAATCCAACAAATGGATATCTTCTTCTAGAAGGTTGTATATCTTCTAAAGTAAGTTTTTCCAATTGTTTTTTTCTAGAAGTAGCTTGTTTAGCTTTAGATGCATTAGAGCTAAATCTAGCTATGAATTCTTTTAATTGTTTTGCTTTTTCTTCAGTTTTCTTATTTTGATCTTTCATCAATTGCATAGCTAATTGACTTGATTCATACCAGAAATCGTAGTTACCTACATATAATTGTATTTTACCAAAATCAACGTCTACCATATTAGTACACACTTTATTTAAGAAGTGTCTATCATGTGATACAACTATAACTATAGAATTCTCTAAGTTCATTATAAAGTTTTCTAACCAGTTTATTGATTTAAAATCTAAGTGGTTAGTAGGTTCGTCAAGAAGTAATATCTCTGGTTTTCCAAATAAAGCTTGTGCTAATAAAACCTTAACTTTTTCTCCACCTGTTAATTCTTTCATTTGTTTATAGTGTAAATCTTTTAATATACCTAATCCCATTAACAATACTTCTGCATTAGTTTCTGCGTCCCAACCATCTAAATCTGCAAATTCACCTTCAAGTTCTGCAGCTTTTATTCCATCTTCTTCAGTAAAATCTTCTTTTGCGTATAGAGCATCTTTTTCTGCCATTATTTCATAAAGTCTTTTGTGACCTATTATAACAGTATTTAAAACCGTCTCCTCATCATATTTGAAGTGATTTTGCTCAAGAACAGATAATCTTTCGTTTTCTGTTATAGATACATTTCCTTCATTTGCTTCTATTTCTCCAGATACTATCTTTAGAAAAGTAGATTTTCCTGCACCGTTAGCACCTATAACCCCATAACAATTTCCCTTTGTAAATTTTATATTAACATCTTTAAATAGTTGTTTATCTCCGAACCTTAATCCTACTCCATTAACTTGTAACATATATATATCTTCCTTTCGTCTTATATTAAGCATCACTTATATATTACATTTTTCAACGTTTATTTTCAATACAAATACTAAATTTTTAAGATAAATATATTATATTAATCAAATTTTAATGTAATATAACAAGAAAGATGATTAAATTCATGAAAAAGTGCAAGAATAAGAATTTTTTTTTCTGCTAATAATATTATCAAGAGAATACAAGGAGTGTGAATTTATGCATTTTTACGATATTATCAAAAAAAGAGACTCTATAAAAAATTTCACTAATAGCCCTGTCGATAATTCAAAAGTTCAGAGAATAATAAATTCATTTTTAAATTCTCCATCATGGAAAAACAACATGTCTCCTAAAATAATATTAGTTGATAATATACAACAAAAGCAATATTTATCTAGTTGTGTTATGAATGATGTTAACAGTGCAGCTGACTCTTTAAATCAAGCCCCTCTAGTTGCCATTGTTGTTGCTGACCCAATTCAATCTGGAGTTATAGATGACAAAGAATTCTACTTAGTAGATAGCGCTATAGCTATGGAACATTTAGTATTAGCTGCTACTAATGAAGGTTATGGAACCTGTTGGATAGCTTCTATTGATGAAAATAGAATAAAACAAATTTTACGTATCCCACAAAACTATAGAGTTGTAGCTATGACTCCTATAGGAGAAATAGGTTCCTACCCTACTCACGATATTCGTAAATCACAAGATCAAAATCATGTATTTTGGAATAATTGGAATAATTCTATAAAGTAGATTATTTGAATTTATTTTTTTATTTTCAGTAGTTTATCCTACTAGGAATATATTATTACCACGTGATGTGTTTTGTTTAACTTAATTATTTCACTTCTCTTTAACAATTTAAAAGCACTTCAAAAGAAGTGCTTTTAAATAATGTATAACATATTTAAAAATGTCTTACCTCTGCTTTATCTTTTAGTTCCATTTCTCTTTTTCTTTGTATTTTATGAATTTGATCTTCATTTAAGTTTGTTTTATCCATTATTTCCAACATTCCTACTCTTTTATTTAATAAATCTTTTGCATATTCTACTGCATTTTCATACTCACCTTTTCTGAATCTATTATCTTTCATTATTGTCACTCTCCCTTCTTACTAAATATGTTTTCCACATAAAAATCTTTTACACTTATTAAAATATAGCAAAAAATAATTAGTAAGAAAATTTGCCTTTATCTTTAGAGTGAAATAATATGGTTATTAATCCGCTAAACACTAAACTAAAGTAATACACTAATAAACTATAAAGTATTATTGCATAACCTACTATGTTTTGTGAGAATATAGTTCCAAATATAGTATAAAATCCCAACTCATTAGCTCCTAAATTTCCTGGAGTAGGTGCTAATGATACAAACATATATAAAAACGATTGCAGTGTAATTATATATATATAAGAAACTTCACTTAATCCTAAAGCTCTGTACACGCAATAAGATGCACTAAATAACACAGTAATTTGAATAGTTGTTAACAGAATGTTTTTTATTATAAAAGATTTATCATCGATAACCAACTTAGCAGAAGTATTGTATTCATCTATAAATTTTTCTGTTTTTTTTACTTTTTCTTCTACATCTTTAAAAATTTTAAATTTTAACAAATATCTACTACTTTTCATTACAATATTTTTTAATAAATGAGGATTGTATACTACCAGCATCATAGATAAGAATATTGTAAAATTTATAGTTATGCCTCCTAGAATTAAGCCTGATACATTATAAAACTTTGTAAAAAGTATTTTAAAGTTTAAAATAGCAAGTATTAAAGAATACAATGTAATAGTTATATGGAAAAGCAGAAATTTATTTACTACTATGGATGATGCTTTACCAATAGGTATTTTTTCTTTTTCTAACATATATAATTGGACTGCCTGCCCTCCAGACGAAAATGGTGTTATAAGATTGTAATATATTGCCATTATAGTTATTTTATAAGGTATTAACTTGTTTTTAATTTTATATATTTTGTCTATTACATTTTTCATTACTAAAGATTCTAGTACTGAATCTAAGATTATCAATAACATTCCTAGTATCATATAATTTTTATTTACATTTTGTATAGCTTTTGATAGATCATTTATATTTATGGTGGTTATTACTAAATATAATGTTATTCCCATAATTATGGCTAAAAAAATATATCTAAAATATTTTGATGATAAAACATTTTTAATTCTTTCTATACTTTTCAATTTTGTCATCCTCCTTATATGATTTATGTTTTGCAAACATCTCTTTTATAATTACAAAATATATAATTTATTTTTATAGAAAGGAATTGATTGGTATGAAAAAATCTACTTATCTCAACATAATAGTTGCTGTTGATAAAAAATGGGGTATAGGAAAAAACAATAACCTTTTAACTTATCTAAAAGGAGATATGGAGTATTTTAGAAATATTACACAAAATAGTATTGTTGTTATGGGATATAATACGTACTTATCTCTACCTAAAAAGCCTTTATCTAATAGATTAAATATAGTTTTAACAAAGAAAGATATAACTTTACAAAAGTGTTATGTTGTTAATAATATAGATGATTTGTTTAGATTATTAGCAAATATAAATAAAGATAATAAAAGAAAAGTTTTTATTATTGGAGGTTCTAATATATATAAACAACTTATAAATTACTGTGATCGATTATACATTACACATATAGATAATGTTTTTAATGCTGATACATTTTTCCCAGAAATAGATGAAAAAGAATGGAAAATAGAAACTGTGTACCCTAATGTAGATAATACGAATGATAGTTATGATTATGTGTTTAAGGTATACAAAAGAAAGTAGGGGCATCTGCCCCTACTTTCTTTTATAGATTAGTTTTATCTTTTTTACTACCTATTTTTTCATCGTATATAACATAAATTCCTAGTAATACAATAGAACCTAATAAAACCCACAATATTGCTGATACAAACATAAGCTACCTCCTTTAATATTTATTATGTGTAGCTATTTGGTGTCATGGGTAATTATGTTTTATATATTATATTATTAATATCTCTATAATGTCACTATTTGCTTTTTTATTTTTATTAGCTAAGAAATTTTATCTCTTTTTTTTATTCTCCAATGAAATATTATAGTAGCTATACCATTTACTATTAAAACAAAGTAGTAAATTAGCCCACTATACAAAAGTATAGAATATCCTATCATATCTTTAGGAAATACAGAGCTAAATATAGTATAAAATGCTAGTTCATTTGCTCCAATGTTTCCAGGAGTTGGAACAGCAGATATTGCCATATATAAAAAAGATTGTAGTTTTAATAAATATATATATGTATATCCAGTAAGTTCAAATGATTTGTATATAAAATAAGGTATACTAAAATAAACAGTTAATTGAATTATAGTTAAGACTATACTATAAACCATGGCTCTTCTATCTTTTAACATTAATTTTACTGCAAAATTATAATCATCTATAAACTTATCAAATTTGACTCCTCTATATTGTAATTTTTTAAATATTTTTATTTTTACTATGAAATTTTCTATAATTCTGATAATACTCCTCATTTTTTCAGGGCTATACAATACAAAAACGGTAGTTACCAATATAATCACATTCATCGTTATACCTGTAATAATAAATGGCAAGACAGTTTTTAAACTAGAAGTTAAGAGATTTATACTTAACAAAGCTGTTATCCCACAGTAAAGTGTTACTACTATTTGAAATAATATGGTTTTATTTATTATTAACGCGGTAGATTTACTTACAGGAACATCATACCTTGAAAGCATATAAATTTGTACTGGTTGGCCACCAGTTGCAAAAGGAGTAACCAAATTATAATAAAGCCCTATCATAGCTATTTTTATACTAAGTGATTTATTTTTGGTTTTATGTACTGTATTCAATATAATGTTTAGTATATTAGCTTCTATAATTATATAAAAAATCATAGCCATAATTCCTAAAACAATATATTTTTTATCTGCTAATTCTATTATTTTAGATAAAGCTTTTATATCTAAGGTAGTAGAAACCAAATAAAAGGTCAATGCTATTAAGAAAATCAAAAATCCATATTTAAGGAAATTGTTTTGAGAATTGCTTAATTTTTTCATCTATATTCTCCTTAACTTATATAAATAATCATAATCTTTCTAATTATACTACAAAATATTGCATTTTTTTCAATACATTGGATAAATATTTTATTTTTCTTATCAAACACTATTACTAAACTACTTTTTAATTACAAAGGAGTTAATAAAATATGAACATAAATATTAGATCAAATAAAAGTAGTGTTTTCCTAAATCAATATTCTCAGAACAAATCTTTAATTTCATCTATATTAAAAATTTCTATTCCTGCAATAATAGAAATGAGTTTAAATACATTAGTTGGAATAGTAGATACAATTATGATTGGTAGGCTTTTAGGAACAGAAGGTTTAGTTGCTGCAGGTTTTTCAAATCAACTTATATTTACTATAATATTTATATTTTCTTCCTTTAATATAGGTGCCACTGCACTAATTTCAAGATTTCATGGAGAACACGATAGTGATAAGGTGAATTTTGTTGCATCACATAATCTATGTATAAATATATTAATTTCTATTGTAATAGGATTAATATCTATAATATTTGCTAAAAACTTACTAAATATTTACGATATGAATTCAAGTACCTTAAATATGAGTATAACTTATTTCAAAATAGTATCTTATAGTACACTATTTTCATTTATATCTTTTGCTGCATCAGCACAACTTAGGGGTGTTGAAAATACTAAAACGCCTATGTATATAACACTTTTAGCAAATATTATAAATATAATAGGAAACTATCTACTAATAACTGGTATCGGTATTTTCCCTGCTATGGGAATGGATGGAGCGGCCTGGTCTACTTCTATTTCTAGATTTGTAAGTGGTATACTTTTTATATACGTATTATTTAAAGGAAAAAATGAACTTGGCTTAAATCTAAAGTATTTTAAATTTAAAAAGGACATATTTAAACCTCTGTGGAAAATAAGCTATCCTGGGGCTATAGAACAGCTTTTTATAAGAACAGCTATTTTAGTATCTGGTGTTATTGTAAGTAAGTTAGATATAATACAAGAGGCTGCATTTAGAATAATAATAAGTATAGATTCTATATCTTTTATGCCTGCGCTTGGAATATCTATAGCTACGTCTGCATTAGTGGGAAAATCGCTAGGAGAAAAGGATGTAGATAAAAGTTTATTTACAGGATATTTGTCTTTGATTATAGGAGTTTCATGGGCTATTTTAATAGGAATATTATTTGTAATCTTTGGTAAATATATAGCATCTGGATTTACCAAAGATTTAGATGTAATCAATACTACTTGCTCTGCTCTATTAGCTGTCGCCATAACTCAAGTGCCATTAAATCTACTAACTATAGTATCTTCTGCACTTAGAGGTGCAGGAGATACTAAAACTGTAATGTATCTCTCTATTGCTAGGTTATGGATATTAAAAATTCCTTTATGTTATTTATTTATAATAACTTTAAATACAGGTGTTATCGGAATTTGGTATTCTGAATTTATAGCCTATACATTGTTTGGTACATTATTGTTTATTAGATTTAAAAATAAGAAATGGGCTAATATTAAAGTATAAAAGCCCTTGATTAAATACAAGGGCTTTAACTAATATTTTTACTTATGCTGTCGTTATTGTATAAATCCTTTTTAGAATATAATATATAGCTTGTAATAAATCTAAAACATAAGTCTACTCCCATTGCAACCCACACCCAAGTAATATCTAGGTTAGTATAGTAAACAATAATTATCGTTAAAGGTATCCTTATTCCCCATATACCTGCTGCTGAAACTCCCATAGGCACCTTTGTATATCCAGCACCTCTTAAAGCTCCATTAATTACCCCAGATAAATTTCCTGGCAATTGAACAAATCCCATAACTAATAAGTATATAGCTGCTATATTTATTAAATCTCGATCGTTAGTTAAAAGCAGCATCAATTGACGTGGGAATAATATAAGTGGTATAGATGTTATAATAGTTATAAGTATTGTACCCCTTACAAGTTCTTTTATATAAAACTTTCCTAATTTTTCATTTCTAGCTCCAACAGTTTGACCTACAAAGGCAGTGGAAGCTATTGCAAATCCCATGGACGGCATATATGAAATAGATTCAGCTTGTAGTCAAAGTTGATATGCAGCAAGTGATGTCTCCCCATAGGTAAGTACAGCTCTAGTGAGTATTATAGTTGCTATTTGCCAAAAAGAATTTTCAAAAAAGCTGGGAAGTCCTACCTTAAATATATTTATTATTTGTTTTATATCAGGTTTTATATTTTTAAGAATTGATGTTATTTCTTCATCGTGTTCTTCAAAATATACTACACCTTTTTTCTTATTAAATAATATATACAGTCCTATATATGCCGATACAAGATAACCTAATATCATACCTATAGGGGCACCTTGTACTCCTAAGTTTGGCAGTCCAAAATTCCCAAATATAAATAAATATCCAGCAAATACGCTTACGCAGTTCATAAGCAATGTTATTTTCATAGGAGTTTTAGAATTACTCATAGACTGTAATGTAGATGTGACTGTAACCATTATTCCTAAAAAATACAAAGACCAAGAAGCTGTTTTTAAACATCTAATTCCCATTTCCATGAGTTGTGGTTCTGGATTAAATATTCTTAAAATTGAGTTAGCATTCCAAAATATAAGCTGTTGAATTATAAATATAACAACTAATAATAATATTATTGTTTGAATTACTACATGTTTAATGTTTTGTGTGTTTTTTGATCCGTATGCTTGAGCTACATATACAGACGTTCCAACTGTTACCCCTTTTATCATAGCCCATACTATATTTATAATCCTATTGCTTATACCAAATGAACTTATAGAAATGGGATCTAATCTTCCTATCATTCCCATTAAGAAAAATCCCGCTGTCATCTGAAGAATACTTTCTATGACTACAGGTATGACCATGGAATTTATACTTTTTTTAACTTCTTTTTTATCTATAGTATCATGTTTTAATATAATTTCCATTTTTAATCCCTACCTTATATACTATGTAATTTTAGCATCACAATTATATCATATTTATTCCATATCTAGAATGTTACAAAATATATATTAAAATTTGAATTCCTTTGCCAATTCAGTTAAATTTATCAATTTACTTTCATCATGGGTTATGTTATACTTAGTAAGTTATTCACAAACGAGAGGAGATTTTAAATGACAACAAACGAAAAAAAAATAATAAATATAGCAGTTATAGCCCACGTAGATGCAGGTAAATCAACATTAGTTGATGCTTTCTTAGGCCAATCTAATGTTTTTAGGGAAAATGAAGTAGTTCAAGACTGTGTTATGGATAGTAATGACCTTGAAAGAGAAAGAGGTATAACTATATATTCTAAAAACTGTTCAATAAACCACAATGGCTACAAAATAAACATAGTAGACACTCCAGGTCACTCTGATTTCTCATCAGAAGTGGAACGTGTTATAAAAACAGTTGATACCGTTGTATTACTAGTAGATGCATCTGAAGGTCCTATGCCTCAAACTAGATTCGTATTACAAAAATCATTAGAATTAGGTTTAAGACCTATATTATTTATAAATAAAATTGATAAAAAAGATCAAAGAGCTGAAGACGTAGTAGATATGGCATTTGATTTATTTGTAGATTTAAATGCTAACGATGAGCAGCTAGACTTCCCTATAATATACGGTATAGCTAAACAAGGTATAGCTAAACGTGAATTAGAAGATGAAAGTTCTGACCTTTCTCCATTATTTGATACTATAATAGAACATGTAAATGCTTATCCTGATTATGATAATGAACCTCTTCAAATGCAAGTATCTGCATTGGCTTATGACGATTATATAGGAAGATTAGGTTTAGGTAGAGTTTATAAAGGTACTATTAAAGAAGGCGATACAGTTTCTATATGTACAACTGAAGGTACAGTAGAAAGAGGTAAAATATCTAAACTATTTATATATGAAGGATTAAGACAAGTTAATGTAAAAGAAGCAGGTAGTGGTGAAATAGTTGTTATATCTGGTATACCAAATATATCTATAGGTGAAACAATATGTAATATTGATAACCCAATGCCTATGGAGCTTATAAAAATCGAAGAACCTACACTATCTATGAACTTCTTAGTTAACGACTCACCTTTTGTTGGTAGAAGCGGTAAGTTTGTAACAACTAGACATTTAAAGGATAGACTAGAAAAAGAACTTGAAGTTAACGTAGGACTTAAAGTTGAACCACTAGACACAACTGACGGATACAAGGTTTCTGGCCGTGGAGAGCTTCATTTATCTATACTATTAGAAAATATGAGACGTGAAGGATATGAAATAGGAGTATCAAAGCCAGAGGTTTTAATGCATAGAGAAAATGGAAAATTAATGGAACCAGTTGAGAGAGTTATAGCAAATGTTCCAGAAACTTATTCAGGAACTGTTATATCTAAGCTTAATGTAAGAAAAGGCCTTATGGAAGCTATGGAAATTGAAGGCGATTATGTTAAGATGGAATTTATAGTGCCTACTAGAGGTTTGCTTGGATTTAGAAGCGAGTTTATAAATGATACTAGAGGTGAAGGTACTCTTGTTCGTTCATTTGAAAGATTTGAAGAACATAAAGGTGAGATACCACAAAGAACTAACGGCGTTTTAATATCTCAAGAAAATGGTGTTGCTATGGCTTATGCTCTTGACAACCTAAGTGACAGAGCAACTATGTTCATAGAGCCTACTACTGAAGTTTATGCAGGTATGGTAATAGGTATGAACTCAAGAAAAGATGATATGACTGTTAACCCATGTAAAAATAAGAAGTTAACAAACGTTCGTGCATCTGGTTCAGATGATGCTGTAAAATTAGCTCCTCCGAGAGTATTTACTTTAGAAGAAGCTCTTGAATTTATAAATGATGATGAACTAGTAGAAATAACTCCAGATTCTATAAGACTTAGAAAGAAAATGTTAAATGAACACGATAGATTAAGATACAATAAATCTAGACAACAGTAATTTTTATATACTAAAAGCGAGCTGACTGCTCGCTTTTTTGATTATAAGAATATTATAGCCATTTTTTCTTTTTAAATAGAATAAAAGCTCCTATAGCTATAAATGCCATAATTAGAAGTATTAAAGGATATCCGTATTCCCAACTTAATTCCGGCATATTATCAAAATTCATTCCATATATCCCTGTTATAACTGTCATAGACCCTATTATACCTGTAAATAGTGCAATCTTAGTTGCAATATCATTTGTTTTTGATGTTATACCAGAATCATATAACGATAAAAGTTTATCGGAATAGTCTTTTAAAGATACGGAAAAATCATATAGCTTGTTTATTCTAATATCTATACTGTGCAGACTATTTAAATTAGATCGACTCAACTTACCTTCGTTTAAGTATCTTAAATTTTCTTCAGCAAATTGATCTCCTATATACAAAAGAGGTCTTATGTATTTTACTATTTTTCTGGTTATATGTCTCATATCATTTATTGAGGCAAATTGTTCTTTATTAGTATTTTTTATTATTTCATCTTCTATTTTTTGTATATCATCTTCTATTCTATCTAATATATCGAAAGTATTTATTATGATTGAGTTAAATAATAAGTAATATAATCTACTTAAAGTCTTTTTTGGTGTTGCTTGTATATGTAACTTGTTTTCTAGTATATTTTTCATACTTTGACTTAAACAATTACTTTCATCAAGTACTAATATTATAAAATTATATCCTATATAAAAATTTATTTCTTCTATTTCTAATTTATTGCTCTCAAGCTTAAAGTTGTTCAAACTTATGAAGTCATACTCATCAAAATTTTCAAATCTAACTATATCATCAAAGTTTAAACAGTCATCTATTGTAGAACTATCTAAATTTAAATCCTTTTGAAAAAATTGTATTTCGTCAGGATTACATAATATGAAATAATATAAACTTTCTTCATACCAATTTTCTAATTTTTCCTCTATAATCTCTTTTTTATCTATATTGTATATATACATTTTTATCACGCCTTTTAAGTTTCAAATATACTCACTACTTCTTTTAGCTTCTCTCTTATTTTTATTTGTTGAGGGCAATTATTTTTACATTTACCACATTCTACACACTTAGATGCCTTACTTTTTTCACCTAAAGACATACTATATTGTTTTTTTATATTTTCTCTATCATTAAACATAGAATCATTATTTAAATGTGTGAAGCAATTTGGGATATTAACTCCTGCTGGACATGGCATACAATATTTACATTCTGTGCAATCTACCTTTATTTTTTGTTTAAACTTATCTTTAAGTTCATTTATAAATTGCTTTTCTTCAGAAGTTAGAGTATTAGGCATAGCTTCATTTACTATTTTTAAATTTTCTTTTACTTGGTCTATATTTCCCATACCACTTAACACTACACTTACTTCAGGTTTATCTAATACAAACCTAAGAGCCCATTCTGCAGCAGTTCTTTTTGTTGGTGCACTACTTAGCGTTCCTATTATATCATTAGGTAGATTATTTACTAATTTTCCACCTCTTAATGGTTCCATTATAACTACACCTAAATTTTTATTTGCAGCATATTCAAGTCCTTCTAGCCCTGCTTGATAGTACTCATCTAAATAATTATATTGTATTTGTGCAAAAGACCAGTCATATGAATCTACTATTTTTTTGAATAAATCTAACTTATCATGAAATGAAAATCCTACGTGCTTTACTCTTCCATCTTTTTTTATTGAGTCTAAAAACTCAAATAAATCTAAGTTAGTTAAGTTATCCCAGTACTTTTCATTTAGAGAATGAACTAAATAAAAATCTATATGGTCTGTTTGAAGTTTCTCTAATTGTTCATTTAAATATTTATCCATATCTTCTCTAGACTTTATAAGCCATGATGGAAGTTTTGTAGCTAAATATACACTATCTCTATAGCCATCTTGCAATGCCTTCCCTACAAAAGGTTCACTTTCTCCATCGTGATAAATATACGCTGTATCTATGTAATTTACGCCATTATCTATTGCATATCTTATCATTTCTATAGATTTTTCTTCATCTATTTTCCCATCTAATTGAGGAAATCTCATACATCCAAAACCTAATTCAGAAACCTTCTCCCCTGTAGCTCCAAATTCCCTATATAACATATTTTTCCTCCTTTTATAAAATTTTATATTTATTATATCACAGAAAAGATAAATTTATGAAATTGAGTTGTACTAAATATTTGTATGCATTAATCATATTTATGACAATACTTGCATATCCTACATATAGAAATCTTAAGTAAAGTTAGTTAGGAGGAATTATTATGGCTTACACAAAAAGTGTTGAAGAGCTAGCTAAAGATTTATCTATTATGTTTCATGATCATAATTTTGATATGGCATGCACATATATGGATTATGGAATGAGAGGAAATATAAATATAGAGGATACTCTGAATTTAGTTTTTGATATATGTTATAAACATAATGCTGCAGATAAAAAATTTATATCTATTGAACAACTGGACGGTTGTACTAAGGTAAAGTGTTTAGAAAAAGCTATATTGCAAAAATTTGCCGATAAATTTAATAATACCGATATAAAAGAAATAACATATAATAATAATATAACCAATTTATTGTAAATGCCTTCTTTTATGAAGGCCTTTCATTTTTTATACACATATGTTATTATTAATACGATAGTTTAATATTTTCTCGTTAGGCGAGGCTCCTATATAGATATACGCTACTACCCTGAAACATCGAGAGATGCCAAAGGGTTAACAGGCACTGCCGAAATCAAGGCTTTATCTAACGTAGCTGGTTAATCCAAAGCTATATAGTGTTAAAACTCAACGAGTGAAGAATTTTAGTGGTTAATTTGGTCCTAAAACTCTCACTTGTTGTGGGAGTTTTTATTTATTTATTTAAACGAAATTTATATAATTACGAGGTGATTTGTGTGGATTATGGTCCTAGGTGGATTAAATTTTCTATGACTCATCTTATATTGTTTAATTGCTAAGTTATTCTTTTGATTATATGTTTTAAAACATAATAACTTAGTATATAAAAATAATATAAGTATAAGTTTTTTAGTTATTGTGTTTTAAAACTGCATAAAGGATGTGATAGCGATGATAAGATATTACAAGACTATAGATGATAAACTAGAAAAACTGACTGATTTTGAATCAGGATGTTGGGTAAATTTAGTTGAACCATCGCAAAATGAAATAAGAGAAATAGCTAATAACTTTTCTATAGATATAGACAGTATAAAATCTGCCCTTGACGAAGAAGAACGTTCAAGAATAGATGTTGAGGAAGATCATACCCTTATTTTAATAGATATTCCAGTAGATGAAAGTGATATAAAATCTACTCACTACTCTACTATTCCTTTAGGTATAATACTTGCTAAAGAATGTATTATAACAGTATGTACTACTCAAACTAAGGTATTAAATGACTTTATAGCGGGGCATGTTAAGCATTTTTATACTTCTAAAAGAACTAGATTTATATTACAAATTTTATATAAAAATGCCAGTTATTATTTACAATACTTAAGAAGAATAAGTAAGATGACAAATGCTATTGAAACTCAAATTTATAAATCTATGAGAAATAAAGAGCTTATACAGCTTCTTGAACTTGAAAAATCACTAGTTTACTTTTCAACTTCACTAAAAGCAAATGAAGTTGTACTTAAAAAGATGCTTAGAACAGAATCTATACGTAAATATGCAGATGATGAAGATTTATTAGAAGATGTTATAATTGAAAATAGACAGGCTATTGAAATGGCTCAGATATACGGAGATATATTAAGTAGAATCATGGATGCATTTAGTGCTATAGTTTCTAATAATCAAAATAATGTTATGAAGGTTTTAACTTCTGTTACTATAATATTGTCTGTTCCTACTATGATATCAGGTTTATTTGGAATGAATGTTTCGGTTCCACTAGCAAATCATCCTTATGGGTTCTGGATAGTCGTTGGTTTAGTATGTGGAATTTCCATACTAGCTACATTATTTATGTCTAGAAAGAAATTGCTATAAAAGCCTTCTTCAAATAATAGAAGAAGGCTTTTTTTATTTATTTAACTTAAAATTTGGTATCACTTCCCCTACTTCTTCTTTTCTTGCATTTAATATTTTAGGATTATAATAATTTATAAGTTTTTCTAATTCTCCATGTGTTATCATTTTTAGTTGTTTTAAAACTTCAAGGACTACACAATATATTATAGACATATCTCCATCTTCAATTTTGATTGCTATACCAATTCCTTTTTCTTTTATTCCTACTAGGTAAACTCCTTCTGCTCCTACCTTCCCGAACATTTTATCCCCACATACTTTCATAAAGTCAGTACAAAATCTTTTCGTTCCTGCAACCATTTCTGGATATGTAGTCATAGAATTAGTTATTCTTTGTACAGCTACTTTTCTTACTTCCCCTAAAAGCTCTGGTTTTGACAACCTGGCAAATCCATATGCTAATCTTTCAAGAGGTAGTGCATGAACAGGTGCTCCACATCCATCTACTCCAATTATTATATTATCTTTATTATAATCACAAATGTTTGATAACACTTCCACTATTCTTTGTTGTACAGGATGATTTATATCTAAGTATGTATCTATATCTTCATTCATATGTTTTGCAGTTATTAACATACCACAGTGTTTTCCTGAACAGTTACTATACTCAGATGTTAAATCTCTCCCACTTAATATTAAATCTTTATAGGCGTTTATTGATAGTGGTATATGAGTTCCACATTGTAGTTTATCTAAACCAATGTTAGCCTTTTTAAGTATTTCTCTGGTACACTGTGCATGAAATTCTTCACTATTATGAGATGAACACATAAGAGATATTTCTCTATCTTCTATATGAAATTCATCTACTGCATTTGTTTCAACTACAGGTATTGCTTGAATTGGTTTAATAGATGATCTTGCATAAGTAATTCTATATGGATCTCCATAAAAATATAATAAGTTTCCTTCACTATCTACTACTGCTATATGTCCGTAATGAGAACTTTCTACTAAGTTTCCTCTATAAATCTCAACTAATTTATTCATGTAATCCCCCAACCTTTATTTTATATTAGAAATATATAAACTCATTAATTATATTTAGTAAATTTTTTATCAATTATTAATAATATAATATATAATATATTTTAAGAGGTGTATATTATGAATATTATTAGTTTATTAATACTTATATTTTTATTAGGTTTAGCTTGGAACATTTTTAAATTTTTAACTAGTATTGCACTTAGAATAGGTTTAGTAATTGTAGTAATTTTATTAGTAATGAATTTACTAAATGGAAATATTTTTTCTTTAGGTAATAGTTTACAACTATTAAACCTAATTTAAATAAGAGGTATGAATTTCATACCTCTTATTGCTATTCTTGGCAATACTTAATTATTAAATCAGTTGTAGCCATTATAGAATCCATATGTGTTCTCTCATACCCATGAGATGCAAATATACCAGGACCGATTAATGCTGTTTTTATATCCCAGCCAGCTTTTAATGCAGCTGAAGCATCAGAACCATAAAACGGATATATATCTAGTTTATACTCTATATTATTATCTTTACATATATTTACTAGTTTGTTAGTTAAATCATAGTCATAAGGTCCTGAAGAATCTTTTGTACATATACAACATGCATACTCAGTTGAATTTTGTCCTTGTCCTGGGCATCCCATATCTACAGCTATAAACTCTTTTGTGTTTTCTGGTATGGACGCAGATGAACCATGTCCCACTTCTTCATAATTACTTATAAAAAAATTTATAGTATCATTTAATTTAACTTTATTTTGTGATAAATATCTTATAACATATAATAAAATTCCAACAGAAGATTTATCATCTAGATATCTAGATTTTATAAATCCACTGTCTGTTATTTTAGTTCTAGTATCAAATGATATAAAATCTCCTATGTTTACACCTAAACTTTCTACATCTTCTTTAGAATCTACCTTTTCATCTAAAATCACTTCGTAATTTTGTGTAAGTCTTGGTAAGTTTCTTGCTTCATCTCCATGTATATGAACAGATGGTTTTATAGTTTGTACAGTTCCTTCTATTATGTTGTTATCTCTAGTATGTATATTACAATTTTCTCCTTCAATGGAATTCATCATAAATCCACCTATTTGAGTTAATTCTATTTTGCCACTAGCTTTTATATTTTTCACCATAGCTCCTAGGGTATCTACATGAGCTGATAGTGTCTTTTGATAATCACTGTTATTACCATCTAAAGTAATTATAAGAGCTCCTTTATTAGTTTCTCTATATTTAACATTTAAAATATCTAATTCTTTTTTTATGTAATTCATTATATTTTTTGTATAGCCTGTTGGACTTGGTATATTCAATATGTCATAAATATATTTTTCAGCTAATTTTTTGTTATTCATATAAATCACCCCGTCAAGTATTATATATTTTATGATATTTAATAAAATTATATATCATTTTTACAATTTATACCATCTTATATCCTATTGATATATAAAATAATAATGAAGCTATTATTAAACTAAGTACCACTCTTTGAGTCCATATAATTATTAGTTCCTTTAAATTAATACTTATATTTGAACAAAATATTAATGGAATTATATTAGAAAATGAGATAAGAGAAGCTACCGATACTACACCTATTATAGATCTAGTGAATATACTTGTAACTCCTGAAATTTCATTTGGTATTAAAAACACATCTATACTACTCAGTATGCTCCCCTTAGACACTAAAACATAATCAGGTATTTTTAACATAAGATTTATCGGATAAAAAACAAGTGCCATAATATCCAATAAAAATGTATAATTAAAAATAATATATCCTATAAATATAAACATAATTACATTAGGTATAAAATTCATACTTACAACTAATGAATCTTCTAAATTACTTGCTATATTCTTTATTAAGGATTGAGAATTCGAAGATGTTTTTATGGCTTCTTTTAATGCATTTTTAAATCTTTTTTTTCTAGCACCTTTTTCTTTTGTTTTTTTGTCTTTCATATAAACTGATTTTTTTGCGTTTAATGGCCAAATCCGAGATGATATAACGGTTACACCTAAAGTTATAAGTATAGATACCATTATGTATATATTTAAATAGTTATTTAATTTTAACTCATCTGCTAATGTAATTATATAGCTTATAGGCATTATGCAAAAACCTGTAGATATTATACACGCTTCTTTTTGTGTATATTTTCCTTGTTTATATAGTTTATTTGTCATTAAAAACCCACTATAATATCCACTGAAAATGTATAGTAACAAATTTACAATTGATTTTCCATTTGTATTAAATAATAATTTCATTGTGTTCTTTGAATACACAGCTACAAATTCTAGTAAACCATAATCTGTTAGAAAAACTAGAAATATCGATGTCAAAGGGATTAAAATACTTGCTTTTATAATTATTTCATAAATATAAGGGATAATATCTTCTTTATATAAAAAATCTGGACCTAGATTATATACGGCCATAAATACAATAAAAATGCTAACAGCTCTAAGTATATAGTAAAACTTTTTTATCTTATTTTTCTCATGTCCTTTATTTATAAAAGGAGATATACTGCCAGCTATTGTTATAATTATAAGATATATATCTGTAAAATTTCCTAAGTTTTGCTTAATAAATTTATATGAATGATTTATAAGTACATGTTTTTCGTTATTTATAGGAAATGGTATGAAAAATATTAATATACCTATTGCTGAATAAATTATAGTCTTAAGAATTGATATATTATTATTTAAATTGCTTTCCTTATTTAATTCTTTTTGTTTTTTAGAAGTTGGTTTTTCCAATTCTTTAACTAGTTCCAAAATTTTCACCCCCTTTTAAAACTATATATATTAATTTACTGTAAATTTATCTTATATCCTCTATTATTCGTACTGCTTATAATTACAAAATACTGCTAGATATTACATTTCCAAAAAAAAGAGCACAAATAAAATATGTACTCTTCCGTTAATTAATGGGGTATAAAACTTAATATTATTTCAAATATAAATAATGCAATAATCCACCATTCTAACATAGTAGATCTATGTGCATGAACTAAATTTGTAAAGTTATCAAGTACTGTCATTAGTATATCTATTTTATGTATTACACTTTCATATCTGTCGTTTAAGTCGAAAAATTTAGATAGTTTGTTATAAAGTTCCCCTAATTCACTGTTTTCCCATGCTAAGTCAGGTGTCTCATCTATCATTATGTAGGATACTGTAGCATACTTAAAATTTAATATGCTAGCTGCTTGTTTTGCTAAATATTTATCTCTTATATTAAGTTTCCCACTTTCTAGCACATCTAATGTAGGTTCAAATTTATCAAATATTTTAAATATCTCGTGTTCTACTCTTTCAAGAGCGACGGATTTAGCCAGCACAATGGATATTATATCTAAATAGTTATCTTTTAGTTCTGATATGATTATCTTTTCATCCAGTATAACGTCTTTTTCTTTTTCATTTATTTCTAAACTAAAATCATCATGAAATTTTTCTATATATGATCTATTTACTCTTATATATTCTCCATTTTTATTTTCTTCTTCTATATATTCTATAAATCTTTTTATTTCATTATCATTCATATTTATAAAAACACAGCTTCCAAAAGAAAACATATAAATATATTTTTCATTCCCCATATCTTCTATTATTCCATTTAAATCACTACTTTTTAATATAAAAGGATCTTCCCATTTATATTTTTTAAATATATTAAATTGATTAGCTATTTTATTTATATTAATTTCTTTTGAAAAAACTACAGTTCTAAAATCATAGACTCTCAATTTCATCTCTCCTCATTTAATTTTTCATTAAATAGTATAACCAATTTTTAACTCTAAAATCACAATTTTGTATATAATAGTATATAATTGATAAAGATAGGCATTAGGTGTATAATACATCTATATAACTAGTAATATTTTAATCTCAAAGAGGTGAACTAATGTTTGACTTGACTTCTAACAAAACTATTTTAGTGCTTACTGCAAACTTCGGAGCTGGCCATATAAGTGTTGCAACTGCAGTGAAAGAACATATATTAGCTATAGATAGTTCATATAATGTAGTTATAGAAAATTTTATCCAAGCTAGTATTCCTAAAATAGATAAACCTTTAATAAAGTTGTATGAAACTCAGACTAAATACACTCCTGCTTTATACAACTACTATTATTATATAAAAAAATCTCATAACCCAAAATACGATATAACTTATAAAGTATATATAAATAAACTTGTTGATTATATAAAACAATTAGATCCAATACTTATAGTTTCTACATTTCCTGTTGCCTCTGAATGCGTTTTTAGATTCAAAAATAAACAAAACAATGATATTCCTTTAGTAACTGTAATAACAGATGTAGTTGACAGTATGGAATGGTTATTTCCTAACACAGATATGTATTTAGTTCCGTCAAAAGAAATAAAAAATAGACTTTTACATAAAGGTATAAATCATAATACACTAAAAGTTACTGGAATCCCCGTTAGGAAAAACTTTTTATTTACAGAATCCTTAAAAAAAGATTTGGATAAAAATGGAATTTTGATAATGGGTGGTGGAAGAGGAGCTTTTGATGTAGATAAAGATTTTGTATATTGGCTTGATGACTTTATAGGAGAAAACAATTATAAGTCTAAGGTTACTATAGTAACTGGTAGAAATGAAAAAACTTATAAATCACTCACAAATAAAAAACCGCTAAAAAATATAAATGTTAAGGGTTTTGTAGAGGATATGGCATCGCTAATGTGTTCTCACAATATAATAATAACTAAACCAGGTGGAGCAACTTTATTCGAGGCTATAAATTGCGAGATACCTGTTATAGCGAAACTTCCGAAAGTTGGCCAAGAAATAGAAAATGCAAAATTTATTATAGATAAAGGTATAGGTATTGTTTATCAAGATGAATTTGAATTACAACAACATCTTATAAGTCTTATACAGGGCAAGTTAGATGATAAAATTGAATTTATGAAAGAAAATATAATCGATTTCAAAAACAATATAAATCCTTATAGTGTAGGTGAATATATTCTAGAATTAATTGAAAAATAAAGTCTTCGCAATTGCGGTAGTTACTAGTTTACCTCAATTGCGAAGACTTTTAATTTGCTTTTTTTGTGTTTTTATATTTATTAAAATATACTACTCTCGAATTTTTATAGCTTATAATACTATTAAATTTTAGTGCTAGCCTTACTCTATTTACCATTAATGTAGACAATATAATTTCCGTGGCAATAAATATAAAACCTATGAAACTAGATAAAGATTGCGATTGAACAGCTCCATTTAATCCATACATTAGTATAAAATGTACTTTTATAAAAGATACAATAAGTAAATGCACAATAACTAAAGATGTAAAAGAATTAAAGTATGAATCCAATTCATTTTTCCCGAAGATATTGTCAATATTAGACCTTGGATATCCTAATATCTCTAATATATCTTTGAAAATTTGCATAATAACATTTTTCTTAAATATTATAGAAGCTGCAATTAAAATAGATAAAGTTATTAAAAAATATATTTCTTTGATAATTAAATCGTACTGGGTTTTTGAAAATAAATTTAAAGTCATATTTATAACTAAAAGTGATAACATTATTATCCCTGATGAATTACAAGCTTTATTTTTAATTTTATTTATACAGGTATATATTATCCCCCCCAATATTGATAATACAATAGCATAGTGAATAAGTGATTTTTCTAGCATATTCCCTAGTACTATAGGTAATATAATATATATACCTAACTCTAATGCCAGTCTTTTTTTCATATTAATCTCCCCCTACATTAAATAAAAACAAATATAATCATAATTTTCTGTGTTTTGTACTTTTCTATGTTTGTAATGGATTTTCCTTTAAATTTATATTGTTTTCGTGTATTAAAATCTGACAAAAAACTTACATGTTTTATATACATTACATTAGTAATAATAAAAAAGCTATCCATTTTGGATAGCCTTTTAACAATATCTTTTTATTATTTGAGTTAATTCGTTGTATATATACTTTTCGTGTAATAATTCCTCATAAGTAAATTTGACTCTTACATCAGTTTCATCTATCTCTAATGCTTCAGATAACCAGCCTGCAATTCCTTTTGCTCTTCTATCTATTTGAAATATTATATCTATTCCATCTACTTTAGGTATAAATATAACTTCTAATTCGTCAAGTTTTCCTCTAAACTCTCCGCTTCTTGGCACAAATTCAAATTCTTGAACAAATGGAAATTTATTATACGAGTATTTAGTATAAGTGTTTTCGACTTCTCTCAAATGAAATCCCATACTGTTTATAACTTGAAGAACATTATTCATATATTTACTACATTTTACTGTTATTGCATCTCCATCAGTACTATCTACTCCCCCTATTATATCAAGCCTTGTCGATATCCATACTCTACATTTTCCAACTGATATCGGAGTTCTAGGATCTAATACAAAAGAAAATGGTATTTTTATATCCTCACCTGGAGATATGACTCTATTTATAGCTATAGGAACTGTTTGTACAGTAGATATTAGTTTTATTTTTTTATCATCATGTTCCTTCTCATACTGAGTTTTAACTTCTAACTGTAGCTCTTCTAATTGTTGTTCTACACTTCCTCCATATACATAAACTATTCCTTCTATTTTTTCACCAGCAACTATATGACCCGATATTATTTGGGTATCTATCTTAGTACCTCCTATGCCTAACATACTCGCCATAGCCTTTTTTATAAAACTCATGTAGTTTCCTCCTAATTTTTTAATTTAAATTAAATTGTATTCTAGCACTCACAAAATTACATTGACTTTAATATCATATTATTATCTATATCTAAAGGGGGGACTGTTATGACAATTTCTCGTGGGATAATAAATATTTTCGGTATCATAAGCATTATATCTATGCTTTTATCACTATCATTATACTTATTTAGAAATCTATATATTTATGTATTGAAAATGGAATATAAAAGTGACTTTCATATTCAAATTCAAAAGAATATAAATAATATTCTTCCTTTTTTAACTAAATATCATAATTTATTTTGGTTTATATACACTCTTTCATCTTGTATATGGATATTATATATTTAAATTTAGTCCCATTTTATAATATTTAACATATATTATAGTAACAAGTTTATAGAGGAGGGATTTTATGAATACTAACTTAAGATGGTTTGAATTTATATATCTAATAACTTTAATACCTTTCATTATTAATACCCTAAAGGACTTAACTATATCTAAAAAGTGCTATGAAAATAACATGTATTGTAATCTAAAAGAAATTGAGTATATGGATAAACATACTTTCTCTTTATCTTATAAAGGCTTCTTATATAATACATTATATCTGTTGCCATTCTTTGTTATAAGTGCAATAATAGTAAACACTCCACTTGCTATGGTTCTAAGCTTTATTCTAGTAATAGATAAGATAAATGCAATATACTTATATATTAAAAAGTCATTCTACTCAAAGAAAACTCTTTATTACAATAACAAAATAATAAGCTTATTATCTTTATACTTTATTGGTTATATAATATTTAGTATTTTTATTTAAAATTTAAAACAAGAGGTATCGAAATTCGATACCTCTTTATTTTTTAATATAAGTTTTTCTTGTATTGAATATATAGTCTTTGTATTTCTTTCATTTTAGATTTCATTTCTAATTGTAAATTAGACGCCAACTCAAAATCTTTATTTTCCAAAGCATCTTTTATTTGAGTAAATAAAGATTTTTTTGTTAAAGTATCTTTCATAAGGTAATATCTAAGTTCCTCTACTTTGTTCCATAGTACTTCATCAATAACATCCATAGAGTCATTTATATGAAGTTTTCTACATTCTCTTATTATCTGCATATTATCTTCTATTATTCTATCTCTAAGTTCTTTAGTCCATTTATCTATCGACCCTTTTTTGAAAGAATTAATTATCTTATCAGTAAACACATCGCCAGATTTTAGAGAGTCTAATTTATAATCATACTTGTCTAAATTACTCATATTTTCATAAACTGTTGCTGGTGGTCTACCGTATCTTAAGTTTCTCTCTTCCATATTATAATGTTCAAATACATCATTCTCATCTCTATAAGCTCTATTAGTTTCTAAATAAAAACTTTCTTCTCCGATATCTTTGGAAATTTCTTTTTCTAGTTCTTTAGTATTTAAGCCACTCTTTGCTGCAGCCTCTATACCATGTAGCATAACTTGATACATACCTGCTATTACTAGATAAGTATTAGATAGTGGATTTGGAGCTCTTAATTCAAATCTTGTAGCAAGTGGGTTTTCAGTATCTCTTATTAATCCTACTAATATAGATCTATTTCTTGATGGCAATTCATACGTATGTCCTAAACACGTTACTATACAAACTGGCGCTTCAAATCCAGGAACTAATCTATTAAATGCATCATTTGAAGAAGTTACAAATGGATTTAATACTTCATAATTATATAACATTCCCATTAAGGCACCATATCCTATTTCACTTGTATAATCTTTAGTCATTTCTATAGGTGAAAATAGATTTTTTATTTTTCCGTCTTTAAGTTTGACACTTACACCTACATGTGTATGTTCCCCACTTCCTGCAACTCCGTCTAGTGGTTTAGCCTTAAATATTACCTCAAGACCATGTCTTGTAAATACATCTTCTACTATTTCTCTTATTACTATTTCATTATCAGCACATTGCATTGGATTAGAATATTTCCAGTCTATTTCTAACTGTTCCATAGCATGATTAGTGCTTCCATCTATACTAATTGAACTTGTTATACCACCAACCTCTTTGTGACCCATTTCTGGTTCTACACCTAGTTCTTGAAGCATTCTTAAGCTTTTTTCAAGTGCCGTTCTTATAATTCCATGAGTTCTTTTCCAATATTGTTCTTTTAAACTTTGAGAAACATATAATCTTTCTAAATCAGCTTTATCTTCTGGAGTTTTTACCCAAAATTCAAGTTCTGTAGCAGATGTTAACATTATATTATCTATGTCTTCTACACTATTTATCCCTATACTGTTTATCATATGAGGATGTTCTTTAAATATGTTCATTAAACTACTTTTAAAATTTAATACTGCTTTCTCTAAAATACCCCTTGAACAAACTTTTTTACCTTCGTGAACTAAAAATGCAGGTATTTTAAGTGTTCCTACTGGAAGATTAGTTTCTTCATCTATATAATCAAAATTATAATCTATAAACCAGTTAGCACTAGTATCCGGAAGCAAATCTACCCTTGCATTGTTTAATGTAGCTATTTCGTGAAGTTCAACACTAGAGCCATCAGTTTGTATTCCAGATTTTATAAACTTATCTATATCATCTAAAAATACTTCCATTGGTATTTTCTCATCTGTGGCATTTCCTCCTAAATCTATGCCCATAAGAGATATGAATCTTATCTGCGGATTTTCACCTAATATTTTCTTCAAATTTATACTATCATGATTATTAGGCTCTATTACATATAATAGATTTTTCATTCTGTCTTCCCCCTCATTTGATATTTTATAATTTTTATATTTATCTTTTATTCGCTATAGATACGTATGTTTAAAATTAATTTTCAATAAATATACGTATTAGTAGTGAATATTATTCTATTTTTATTTAATTATGAATATTATTATATATTTTATTGCGAATATCTACAATAGTTTTGTATAAAAAAACATATAATAATATTTAATATAATAGATAATCTGTACAAAAAACCAATTTATAGGGTATACTAAGTAAAGATACAAGGAAAATATATCTAGGAGAGATTTATATGGAATATATAGTATTTGACTTAGAATTTAATCAAGGATTTGACGAGAAAACTAATAAAACTATCCCAAATGAAAAATGTCCTTTTGAAATACTTCAAATAGGTGCTTTAAAGTTAGATAAAGATTTAAATGTAATAGATACTTTTAATAGCTATGTAAAACCTAAAATATACAATAGAGTTCACCCTTTTATCACTAATATGACTGGAATTAAAAATAAGATGGTAAAAGATGCGCCTTACTTTCCTGATGTTTATAAAAGCTTCAAAAAATTTATAGGTAGAAAAGATAATATTCTTTGCGTATGGGGCAGCGGAGATTTAAAAGAATTGTATAGAAATATATACTATTACGGACTTCCACATAAAACAATACCTACGCTGTACATAAATATTCAACACTATGCATCAGCTTATTTTAAAAATCCAACAGGAAAAAGTATTGGTCTTCAAAATGCTATACAACTGTTAGAGATAGAACAACAAAAGTCTTATCACGACGCATTTAACGATGCCTATTATACAACAAAAGTATTCAAAGCTATTTATTCTGATGAAATAGTTCCAGATACTTATATATATACTCCTTATAGACCAAGAAATGCTACTCCTAGAGTTGCAAAAAAAATAGATTATACTTCTCTATTTAGGGAATTTGAAAAAATATTATCTAGATCTTTAACGGAAGAAGAAGCGAAAATCATAGATTTAGCTTATAAAATGGGTAAAACTAGACAATTTTTAATAGATGATGAGTCTAAACAAAAGAAAAATAAAGACTAAAAAAGGTTATCTTTTAAATGATAACCTTTTAATATTTAATGTCTATTCTGTAATATAAGCCGTTTTTAATTCATCTATTGTTTTATCAAATATACAAGGTTTATCAAATCTCCATTCACCTTTGTACATTACTTCACCATCTATATAAAAAGTTCCCGTACCATGTTTTTTGCCATATAAAAACTCACCTACATACTTTCTATGTTCATCCCATATATAAATGCCTTTACCGTGGCTTAAATTATTTTTCCATTCACCTTTATATATAACTTTACCAAATCTATCGTAACATGTACCTTTTCCTTCCATTTTACTATTTCTAAATTGCCCTACATATACACTACCTTCATCCCATTTGTAAATTCCCATACCTTGTTTTTGACCTTCATCCCATTCTCCTAAGTATTCATCCTTGCTTTGATATACCATTTTTCCAATGCCATGAATTTTATCTTTATTCCACTCCCCTATATACATTGACCCGTTTGGGAAAGTACACATACCTTTTCCGCTTTTCATATCTTCAGCAAAACTTCCTACATATTCCTGTCCTGCCCAGCTTCCCTCAGAAAACATATAAACGCCTTTTCCATTCATTTTTCCATTTAGCATTTTGCCTATATATACGTCTCCGTTGTAAAATGTATATGATCTCTTTTTATTATTTTTGGATACATCTGTCATATTTCCTTCTATAGCTAATACCTCTTGCTCACAAGATAATTCTTTTTTAATAGTAAACTTGCTCAATATCTTTATTACCTTTATATCAAAACTCGCCTTTTTTATACTATTCATATATTTATCATATATATGCTTATGCTTTTCTGATAATTTCATCTCAAACAACCCCCGATATTTATATATGTAAATTGAAAATAATAAACATTATATTCTTTACTAATTATTATATATTAAAGTATATGTTTTTTACTATATATTTCTATATTTTTTAAATAAAAAAGTCGTTTTATATCATATTTTATTTTCAACACATACACTAAATTGTACATTTATACTTTGATATATACATAAGTATAAATATAGATATATTTAAATTGGGAGGTGTTAATTTGAAAGATAACAAGCTATCTACTTTTCAAATAGCTGGAGCTTACATAGGAACTGTTATAGGAGCTGGATTTGCATCTGGACAAGAGATATTTCAATTTTTTGTTTTATTTGGTAAAAAAGGACTTATGGGTCTTATATTAGTAACTTTTATGTTTGCACTATTTGGATACATAATAATGGATATAGGTAAAAAACTTAATTCACAATCACATTTTTCTATAATAAATGAAATAAGCGGCAAATATCTAGGTAGTATAATTGATTTTCTAGTTACTTTCTTCATCTTTTGTGGATTAGTTACAATGTTTGCAGGAAGCGGTGCATTATTTAATGAATTCTTTAATTTACCTATATTAACAGGAAGTATTTTTATGGCTATTATAACAGCTATTACAGTATTTTTCGGTATAGGTGGAGTTGTAAATGGAATAGGTGTTTTAGTTCCTTTTCTAATACTAACATCAGTTGTAATAAGTGTTTTATCTATAGGTTTTGTTCCAGGAGACTTAGCTCCTATAGAAATGCCCTCTAATAGTGAACTTATAAAAAACTGGACCTGGGGTTCTCTGCTTTATATTTCTTATAATATAGTATTGGCTATTGCTATTTTAGGGCCATTAGGTGCAAACTCAAAAAGTCAAAGGTCTATAAAAAATGGTGCGATTTTAGGAGCACTGGGCCTTGGAATTAGTGCTGTATGTATGTATTTCGCATTATATACTCATATAAATGATGTAGCCGGACTTAGAGTTCCTATGATATATATAGCTGGAAAAATCAACAGTTCTCTCCCTATAATTTACTCAGTTATGTTACTAGCTGGAATATATACTACGGCTGTTGCTAGTTTATATGGATTTGTTGCAAATATAATAGATGTAAATAACAAGAAAAAATACTATAGTTTAATACTATTATCTACACTTATTGCTCTTATAGCAAGTCAGTTTGGCTTTTCTAACTTAGTTAGATATTTATATCCTGCAATTGGGTACTGCGGGCTAGTCCTTTTATTAGCGCTGTTAATATATAAATGCAAAAAAGTTTTAGATGGCTTTAGAATTAAAAATTTATCTTATAGAAAACATAATTAAAAGTGTGCAAAGTTTGCACACTTTTTTAAATATCCATTTCATCTTCTATTATATTTATACATTCCTGATGCTTATCATCTTTTTTTCCATCTAAGTGGCGTGTTGAGTTTCTAAAATGCAAATCTACATGTCCGTCCATTCCGTTATTTTTTACTGTATCGTAGTTTATCCCGTCACCATATCCATCACTTCTATTTTCAATCCACTCCATTGCAGGTTTATCGTCTCTACCTGCATGAGGCATGTTACTCATACTTGCAGCTAATATTTTTCCGTTTATATTAACTAGTACCGGTCTTCTTTCCCAGCTAAATCCGTTCCATACACTCTTCATAATTTTAGCATCTTCTATGTTAAGTGCTTCTATATCCGCGTGATTAGTCCCGCCCATTCTTTTTACTTTGAACTTTTTTCCCGTATAAAAGTCTTCTACTTCAAATACGCAGTTTATAGGTATTAAGTATTGAGCCTCATCCCACCAGTCTAAAACCTCAACATCGTTTGAAGCTCTAGATACTATTTTTTCCAGGTTGATCGTTAAGATATTTGACATTATATTATTATAATAAATTCCTTCTTTAAACGATTTTACTATAAAGTCTATTTTATCGTTTATTATGTAAGATGAGGAGCTAGCCTCTATATCTTTATAGTTTCCGAAAAAAATAACCGCTGATATAGTAGCTATTATCAATCCTTTTTCTATCATAATTTCCTCCTTCGTGAATTTAATAACACCTTATTAAACTCACATTAATTATATTTTCAAATTTCTTTAAAAATATACACAAAAAATAAAAAAATTCGCTTTGCTCATGTCGCCAACGACCTTAAATAGCAGGTCCGTTGCTCAAGTTTATAGGATGGAAATTATAATTTCCTTAAATAAAAAATAGAATATGATTAATCATATTCTATTTCTTGTTTACATTGTCTTTTATATAGTTTATACATTCTTGATGTCTAGGGTCTTGTTTCCCATCTAAATGACGTGTTGAATTTATGAAGTGTAGGTCTACATGTCCATCCATACCATTTTCTTTAACAGAATCATAGTTTATGCCACTACCGTAGCCATTACTTCTGTCTTCTACCCAAGCTAAAGCTTTTTCATTATCTTTTCCTGCATGAGGCATATTAGTCATAGAAGCGGCATATACTTTATCTTCTACATACAGTAAAACTGGTCTTCTATCCCAGCTAAATCCTCCCCATACTTCTTTCATTATATTAGTATCTTCAGTGGTTAAAGCTTCTACATCTGCATGGTTAGTTCCGCCAGTTCTTTTTATTTTAAATATCTTTTTTGTTTTATAATCTTGAACAACAATAACAGTTTCCTTTGGCATAGATCCACTAGCTTCGCTCCACCAGTCAGGAAATATAATATCATCTGCATCTACATTGTAGTTTTCATTTTCAGATCTATTTAAATATGTATTACCTCTAGAAACAGGTAATGCTCCCTTAGATTTTATATTCATCATAATTTGTGTCATTGTTTTGTTTAAATACTTATCCATATTTAATTCTTGTCCATATGATATACTTAGGCTTCCTAAAAATACGCCCATTGATACCAGTATACCTAATCTTTTGATTGAAATCGCCCCCTTATAGCATGAATAAATGTTACAAACTTGTAACTTTTTCATTATACACTATAAATACTTTTCTTTAAACCCTTTTCCCTTAACTTCATCAATGTTATTTACCGAAATAAATGCCTTTTTGTCATATTTTAAGGTAATTTCCTTGATTTTAGGTATTTCATTTGATGCAACTATACAATAGATAATTTTTTTCTTTTCCTTAGTATAAGCACCTTCAGCTTCTATAAAAGTTACACCCCTAATAAGTCTTGCCATTATTTCTTTTGAGATTTCTTCACTTTTTTCAGAAATAACCATTACTTGTTTTTGCTCATTAAGAGCATCTTTAGCAATATTCATAGTAGATGCATTTAAATACATATCTACTAAAGTATATAAAGCAATATTTAACCCAAATAAAGAACCACCTAATAAAACTATAAAAAGATTTATACCAAGTCCTGTGTTTTTTATAGGTATATTCTTTTTAAATTTAAGTATAGCTCCTATTATATCTGTTCCTCCAAGGGATGATTTAGTTCTAAATACTATTCCTGCACCAATACCTGAAAGTACTCCACCATATATTGTTTGTAAAAATAAATCATTTATAACAAAAATATGACCTAATTGTTGAGTTATCCCAAGTATAAAGGAAAATAGTATCATATTTATTAAACTAGTTATACAAAACTCTTTTTCTAAGTATATAAATCCTATAATAAATATAGGTATATTAATTAAAAATGTAAGCAATCCTACATTTAATCCTGTTAAATAGTTTATTGCAACTGCAAGTCCGGGAACTCCACCGCTAAGTAAATGAGCCGGTCTTAAAAATACATTAGTTCCTAAAGAACTTATAAACATACCTATTATTATAACTGTATATCTTAAAAATATATTATCTTCTAGAATAGTATTTACTTTGGCCATTTATATAGCCTCCTCTCAATTTAACTATAATATTAAATATTGCCTCTAAAATAGTAATTCTTTTGAGTACTTTTGTCAACTTTTATTATGTTAAAATATTTTTAGCATAATAAAAAAACATCGTATTATTTTTTACCAATTAAAGATAGCAAACAATACAATGTTTATTAAAATTTATATATTATTAAAGTAATTTTGTAAAGGTATATAGTCTATTTTTTCATTGCTTTTCTTTATATTAATTGCTTTTAAAAATAGCTTTGCTGTGTCAATACATGTAAATATAGGTATTTTTCTTTCTGTTGCTTTTCTTCTTAACTTAAACCCTTGTGTTTTTGTATCGTTTCCATTTGTAGGTGTATTTAATACTATATCTATATTACCTTCATATATAAATTGATCTAATTTATCTAAATCTATATTTTTGCAGCAAATTCCTTTATCATTTAAAAAATCACTGGTTCCCTCTGATGCATATATATTAAATCCTAAATTATAATATTCATTTATAACATCATATCCTTCTTCTTTATCTATGTCTTTTAAAGATACATATATTCCTCCCTTTATAGGAATATTTATATTTACTGAACTAAATCCCTTGTATATTGCTTTATCTAAATCTTTATCAATTCCTAGTACTTCTCCTGTTGACTTCATCTCTGGGCCAAGATAAATATCTACATCTGTAAGCTTTTCACTAGAAAAAATAGGTATCTTTATGGCATATAAATCTTTATTTTTCAAAAGTCCTGTTCCATACTCAAGCTCTCTTAATTTTTTGCCTAACATAACTTCTACTGCAATTTTAACCATTGGAGTTGATGTTATTTTACTAAGTATAGGTACTGTTCTTGAAGCTCTCGGATTTACTTCTATTACATATATATCTTTTCCATCATATACATATTGAATATTGACAAGACCTACTATTTTTAATTCTTTAGATATTTTCTTTGTATAATCTACCAATGTATCTATCGTTTGTTTACTTAGGTTTATAGTAGGATAAACAGTTATGCTATCGCCAGAATGAACTCCTGTTTTTTCAACATGTTCCATAATTCCAGGTATTAATATATCATCACCATCACATAGTGCATCAACTTCTATCTCTATGCCTCTTACATATTTGTCTACAAGTACAGGATATTCATTGGACAAGCTTACTGCTTCATTTATATATTTTGTAAGTGCATTATCATTATAAACTACCTGCATAGCACGCCCGCCTATTACATATGAAGGTCTAACTATTACAGGGTATTTTAGATCATTAGCTACAACTATAGCATCTTTTAATGTTGTTACAGCTTTTCCAGTTGGAGCTGGAATATCTAATTTTTTTAAGAATTTTCCAAACTTATCTCTATCTTCGGCTAAATCTATAGAATTAAATGATGATCCTATTATTTTTACTCCTTTTTCATGGAGTTCTTTAGCAAGATTTATAGAAGTTTGCCCTCCAAACTGAACTATGACCCCTTTAGGATTTTCTTTATTTATAACATTCATAACATCGTCTATATATAAAGACTCAAAGTACAGTTTATCTGCAGTATCAAAATCTGTACTTACAGTTTCTGGATTATTGTTTATAATAATAGATTCATATCCTAATTCTTTTATTGCCCAAACACCATGAACACAACAATAATCAAATTCTATACCTTGACCTATTCTTATAGGCCCTGATCCTATAACTAAAATCTTATCCTTATTAGATACTATACTTTCATCTTCTTCATCATAAGTAGAATAGTAATACGGAGTGTTTGAATCAAATTCACAACTACAAGTATCTACCATTTTGTATGACGGGTATATGTTATTGTTAATTCTAATTTTATCTAGTTGTGAAGAACTAAGTCCACAAATCTCACATATTTCTTTATCTGTAAAACCAAGTGATTGTGCTTCGTATATTAATTTTTCATCAGTAGTTTGTTTTTGTAGTTTATTTTCCATATCTACAATATTGTATATACAATGTAAAAACCACTTATCTATTTTTGTTAATTCATAAATTTCATCTATTGTTATATTAAGTCTAATAGCTTGTGCTATAGCAAATATTCTCTCATCGTCACACATTTGTATTTTTTCAATAATTTCACTTTTATCCATATTTATTAAATTCGGCATTCTAAGTCCTGTAAATTTTGTTTCAAGTGAGCCTATTGCTTTTAAAATAGCACTTTCAAAACTTCTACTTATTGCCATAACTTCCCCTGTTGCCTTCATTTGAGTTCCTAATTTTCTTGTAGCTTTACTAAATTTATCAAAAGGCCACTTAGGTATTTTTACTACTACATAATCTAATGTTGGCTCAAAAAAGGCACTTGAATTCTTTGTTACATAATTTTTAAGTTCATCAAGACTATATCCAATAGCAATTTTAGCTGATATTTTTGCAATAGGATAACCTGCTGCTTTTGATGCTAGAGCACTAGATCTACTTACTCTCGGATTGACCTCAATTACGACATAATTATTACTAAATGGATCAAGGGCAAATTGAACATTACACCCACCTTCAATTTTTAAACTTCTTATTATGTCTATAGAAGCTTTTCTAAGCATTTGATATTCTTTATCTCTTAGTGTTTGAGATGGAGCAACAACTATACTGTCTCCAGTGTGTACTCCTACTGGGTCAATATTTTCCATATTACATACTATAATACAATTATCTTTTTTATCTCTTATTACTTCATACTCTATTTCTTTCCATCCCGCTACACTTTGCTCTAAAAGTATTTGACCTATAGGGCTACTTTTAATACCATTTTCACATATTTTTATAAGTTCATCGTGGTTATTTGCTATACCTCCCCCAGTTCCACCTAAGGTATATGCTGGTCTAATAATTACAGGATAATCATATTTTTGAATAAACTCTATGCACTCATTTATATTATTTGCTATTACGCTCATAGGAACTGGCTGATTAATTTCTGTCATAAGATTTTTGAATAATTCTCTGTCTTCTGCATTTTTTATAGTATCACTGTCTGTTCCCAAAAGTCTTACATTATATTTTTTAAGAATTCCCTTATCTTCTAAATCCATAGCCAAATTAAGGGCTGTTTGACCACCAAAACCAGCCAAAATTCCATCTGGTTTTTCTTTTTCAATGATTTGTTCTAAAGCTTCTATATTAAGAGGCTCTATATATACCTTGCTAGCAATATTGATATCAGTCATTATTGTTGCAGGGTTACTATTTACAAGAATAGTTTCTATTCCCTCTTCCATAATTGCTCTGCAAGCTTGAGTACCTGAATAATCAAACTCTGCTGCCTGACCAATAATTATCGGCCCTGATCCTATAATTAAAACTTTTTTGATACTTTTATCTACTGACATTACTTAACCCCCTTCATTATAGCCATAAAGTTATCGAATAAATATGAAGAATCTTGCGGCCCAGGAGCTCCTTCTGGATGATACTGAACTGAAAAAACAGGAAGATATTTATGTTTCATTCCTTCTACTGTATTATCATTTAAATTTAAATGTGTAACTACCATATCTTTATCTTTAATACTATCAATGTCTACTGAATACCCGTGGTTTTGAGAAGTTATATACGATTTATCTCTTTCTATATCGTATACTCCGTGATTACCTCCTCTATGGCCGTACTTCATTTTATAAGTATCTCCACCGACAGCTAATGCAAGTATTTGATGACCTAAACAAATTCCAAAGACAGGCACATTTTTCATAAGTTCTTTTGTAGTTTTTATGGCCTCTGTTGCTTCTTTTGGATCTCCAGGCCCATTACTCAATAAAACTCCATTAGGTCTTATCCTCATAATATCTTCATATTTAGCATTATGAGGAAATATAGTTATATCGCAATCTCTTAATTTCAAATTATTAACAATGTTTGCTTTCACTCCAAAATCTACTAAAGCTACTTTTTGACCATTTCCTTTTATATGAATTATTTCATTGGTGCTTACATCTTTCATCATATCGCCTTTAGATTCATATTCATTTAAAGTGCTTTTTAAATAATCTATAGATAAACCTTCATTAGATATTACACATTTTAATACCCCTGAATTCCTAATCTTTTTAGTTAGACTTCTTGTATCTATACCGTAAATTCCCACAATATCCATATTTTTAAGCATTTCATCAATGCTTGTTTCACTCATATAATTTGAAGGATTTTTGGATATGTTTTTCACTATTAAGCCCTTAGCATATATTTTCGATGATTCACTTTCAATTTCATTTATGCCATAATTTCCTATAAGTGGATATGTCATATTTATTATTTGCCCAGCATATGAAGGGTCTGTTAGTATTTCTTGATATCCTGTCATAGATGTATTAAATACAAGTTCACCAAATGTTGTTCCAATTTTCCCAAATCCCTTGCCCTCATATATACTTCCGTCTTCTAAATATAAAATTGCTTTCATTGTTAATCACCTCTCTCCATGTTAATTAGATAATTGATATAAAACTTCATCTAGTATATCCAAACCTTTATCTATTTCTTCCTTAGTAATATTTAAAGCCGGAACTATTCTAACTACATCTTCCCCTGCACCTACTAATAGAAGTCCTTTTTCAAGACATTTATTAATTAGTTTGCTTTTATCTATTGTAAGTTTTATTCCCAGCATTAACCCCATGCCTTGAATTTTATCTATAAGGTTATATTTATTTTTTAATTCTAAAATCTTATTTATAATGTACTTGTTTTTTTCATTTACTTCATTTACTACCCCTTTATCCATCAATTCTTCTAAAATTGCCAATGCTACTGAGCACCCAAGAGGATTTCCACCAAATGTGCTGCCATGATCCCCAGGAACAAATGCGTTAGCTACTTTTTGCGTTGCAACAATAGCTCCAATGGGAAATCCCCCACCTAATCCTTTTGCCATACATATTATATCTGGAATAACATCAAACTTTTTATATGCAAATAAGCTCCCAGTTCTACCCATACCACACTGTATCTCATCAAATATTAAAATAGCATTGTACTTTTTACATAAATCTTTAACTTCTTTTAAGAAGTCTATTTGTGCAACTATTATTCCTCCTTCACCTTGAATAGGCTCAACTATAACAGCACAAGTATTTTCATTTATTTTATTTTTTATATCTTTTATATCATTAAATTTGGCGCTTTTTACACCTTTCATAAGTGGCATAAAATCTTTTTGATATTTTCCCTGTCCTGTAACAGCAAGTGCCCCAAGTGTTCTTCCATGAAATGAATTTTCCATATATATTATTTCATTTTTTTGATCTCCACCATTTTGTTTGCCATACTTTCTACCTAACTTCAAAGCCGCTTCTACTGCTTCTGTACCACTATTACAGAAAAAAACTTTGTCATGATCACTATAATCACATAGTTTTTTTGCAAGTTCCAATTGCTTTGTATTCCAATATAAATTTGATATATGCATTAAATTATTACTTTGGTTATTTATAGCCTTTATTATAGCTTTGTTAGAATGACCTAAGCAATTTACTGCAACTCCAGAAACAAAATCAATATATTCTTTATTATTCGTATCATAAACTTTACTACCTAAACCTTTTTCAAATATTACATCAAATCTTGAATAAGTCTCCATTAAATTAGTATTTACCATTTGTATTCCCCCTTTATTGTCAAATTTAAATATTTCCTATAGTAGCAACCATTATAGCTTTTATTGCATGCATTCTATTTTCAGCTTCATCAAATACAACTGAATGTTTAGATCTGAAAACTTCATCTGTAACTTCCATCTCTTTAATTCCAAATTCCTCGTATATTTCCATACCAACTTTCGTATTTAAATCATGGAATGCTGGTAAACAGTGCATAAATATAACATTCTTATTTTCAGTTTTATTTATCATATCCATATTTACTTGATATGGCATTAATAGCTTTATTCTTTCTCCAAACATATCTTCTTCACCCATAGACACCCAAACATCTGTATATATTACATCTGCACCTTTAACCTCATTTATATCCTCAGTTAAAGTTATTTTAGCTCCTGTTGCATTTGCAACCTCTTGCATTTCATCTACTAATTCTTCGCTTGGCCATAATGATTTTGGAGCTAGAGCAACAAAATTCATTCCCATTTTAGAAGCACCTATTAATAAAGAATTGCCCATATTATTTCTAGCATCTCCGGCATAAACAAACTTAACTTCATTAAGAGGTTTATTTACATGTTCCATAATTGTTAGAAAGTCTGCTAGTATTTGAGTTGGATGATACATATCTGTTAATCCATTCCATACTGGTACTCCAGCATTTTGTGCTAATATCTCAACAGTTTCTTGTTTAAAACCTCTGAACTCTATACCATCATAAAATCTTCCAAGTACCTTAGCTGTATCTTCTATTGATTCCTTCTTTTCCATTTGACTATCATTGGACCCTAAAAATGTTACATGACCACCTTCATCTAGTGCAGCAACTTCAAAGGAACATCTAGTTCTTGTCGACGTTTTTTCAAATAATAAAACTATATTTTTCCCTTCCAACAGATTACCTTTTATCCCTGCTCTTTTTTTTGTTTTTAAATCCTTTGATAGATTTAAAAGATACTTTATCTCCTCTGGTTTAAAATGTTTTAATGTTAAAAAGCTTCTTCCCTTTAAATTAACTGGCATATTTAACTCCTCCTTTTATCATTGTACCTATCCCTGTATTTGTAAATATCTCTAAAAGCAAACTATGTTCTTGTCTCCCATCTATTAGGTGGATATTTTTTGTACCACCACTTATAGCATCGACACAACACTCCATTTTTGGTATCATTCCTCCTTTTATAACCCCTGAGTTTATATATTCTTTTATATCGTTAACTTTTAAGCTTGATATAAAAGTCGATTCATCACTTAAGTCTTTATAAATCCCCTTTACATCTGTTAAGAGAATTAATTTTTCTGCTTTTAAACACGAACTTACGGCAGATGCTACATAATCAGCGTTAATATTATACATATTGCCTTCTGAATCACACCCAATAGGAGATATTACTGGCAAGTTATTTTTTTCAAGTAAATCCATAAGTAGTTTTTTATTTATATTTTTAACTTCTCCTACATAGCCAATATCTATTTTTTTCTCACCTTCAAGAATATATTTTTTCTCAGATTGAATTAAGCTTCCATCTCTTCCACTAATTCCAATAGCACTTATATTGTGCATACATAATTTCGAGGTTATATCTTTATTTACTTTGGATGATAATACCATCTCTACTGCTTCCATGGCATCTTTGTCTGTGACTCTTAGACCATTTATAAAGTTATTCTTTATATTTAACTTATTTAAGAAATTAGAAATATCTGGCCCTCCACCATGTACAATTACTATATTTATTCCTACAAGTTTAAGTAAAACCACATCTTCAATAAATGCCTTTTTAGAATTTTCATTTTGCATTATACTTCCGCCATATTTTATTACAAAGGTTTTGCCTTTAAAATTTTTAATATATGGCAATGCCTCCATTAGGATTGATATCTTTTCACAATTCATTTAATTACCTCCTTTTTGCCTCCTCTTAAATTATTTAAATATAAAAAACCCCCGTCTCTTAAAAATAAGAGACGAGAGTTATCCCGCGTTACCACTCTTGTTGACATAATAAATTTATATCCACTCGATTCCTTTAACGGGGAAACCGGATTTTCCTACTTAGGTTCAGAAAATCTCCTCCAGAGCTCTCTTCAATATAGCTATGTTGCTAGACTCACACCAACTCTAGCTCGCTGTAACAATTACTATACTTACTTTCTCCTTCACTGGATTTACTATTTTATTGTATTAAAAAAACTCCCATCTCTTAAAATAAGAGACGAGAGTTATCCCGCGTTACCACTCTTGTTGATATAAAAAATTATATCCACTCAATTCTTTTAACGGAGAAACCGGATTTTCCTACTTAGGTTCAGAAAATCTCCTCTAGAGCTCTCTTCAATATAGCTATGTTGCTAGACTCACACCAACTCTAGCTCGCTGTAACAATCACTGTATTTACTTTCTCCTTCACTGGATTTACTATTTTATTGTATTAAAAAAACTCCCATCTCTTAAAATAAGAGACGAGAGTTATCCCGCGTTACCACTCTTGTTGATATAAAAAATTATATCCACTCAATTCTTTTAACGGAGAAACCGGATTTTCCTATTTAGGTTCAGAAAATCTCCTCTAGAGCTCTCTTCAATATAGCTATGTTGCTAGACTCACACCAACTCTAGCTCGCTGTAACAATCACTGTATTTACTTTCTCTTTCACTGGATTTGTATTTGTATTTGTATTTGTATTAAATGTAATATATCAAAATATTTTAAAACTTGCAATATGTTTTTTGAAAATTTTATTGTAGATTTAATTTTTAATTTTAAATCTACACTTTCACCAAATTATATGTTTTATTTATAGGTAATATAGCAAACTATTTTAAAATCTGCAATATATTTTTTTATTATTTCATTTCAATAAATTTTTTATCTTCTTTGAAAGCTACTAATTGCAAAACTTAAGGCTTAATTTATATATTAAATATATATTTCAAAAATATTTTTGTGTTGCATTTATAAAATTCATTTTGTATAATCAATCTTAAAATATTTTGAATATTTAAATGCATTTAAAATTCAATAACTAGAAAGAAGGTGTAATTATGATAAAAGTAGGTGTAATAGGAGCTACTGGATATGCTGGCCAGCAACTAGTTTGGCTTTTATATAGACATCCTAATGTTACAATTTCTTATTTATCTTCTAATAGTTATATAGATAATTTATTCTCTAGTGTCTATGGAAATTACTGTAATAATTTAGATATGTTGTGCATAGATATGAAAGAAGCTGAAGATAGACTTAATGAAATTGATATTGTTTTTATAGCTCTACCTCATGGAAAATCATTTAACATAGTTAAAAAAGCTCTTAGTTTAGGAGTCAAAGTTGTAGATTTAGGAGCTGATTTTAGAATAAAAAATGCAGATTTATATAAAGAGTGGTACAATCTTGATCATGAAGCAACTGACTTATTATCATGTTCTGTATATGGATTACCTGAACTAAATAGAGATTCTATAAGAACTTCTAGTTTAATAGCGAATCCAGGTTGTTATCCAACTGCAAGTATATTAGCTCTAACACCTTTGTTAAAAAATAATCTTATTGAAACATCGTCTATAATCATAGATGCTAAATCAGGAGTATCGGGAGCTGGGAGATTTTTAAATGTATCTACCCTTTATAGCGAATGTAATGAATCAATAAAAGCCTATTCTATATCTTCACATAGACATACTCCTGAAATAGAACAAATATTATCTGATGTATCAAATAAGGATATTTACTTATCTTTTACACCTCATTTAGTTCCAATGAACAGAGGTATATTGGCTACATGTTACGCTAATCTAGTAAAGGATATAACAGAGGAAGAACTTTATGAAATTTATAATTCGTTTTATAAAAATGAATTCTTTGTAAGAATTGTTAAAAATTTACCAGAAACAAGATGGGTTAAAAATTCGAATATATGTGATATTGGTATAAGAATTGATCAAAGAACAAAAAGAGTTGTAGTTGTATCAGCTATAGATAACTTAGTAAAAGGTGCAGCAGGCCAAGCAGTACAAAATATGAATATTATGTTTGGATTAAATGAAACAACAGGATTAGATTTATTATCTATGTTTCCATAAAATGTAAATCCTATGATAGGGATAGTAGATATAGTAATTGTTTCAGCGAGCTAGAGTTGGTGTGAGTCTAGTAACATAGCTATATTGAAGAGAGCCCTGGAGGAGATTTTCTGAACCTAAGTAGGAAAATCCGGTTTCCCCGTTAAAGGAATCGAGTGGATATAAATTTATTATATCAACAAGAGTGGTAACGCGGGATAACTCTCGTCTCTTATTTTTAAGAGATGGGAGTTTTTTGTATTTCCAACCGATAAATTTGAGCAATGGACCTGCTTCCCAAGGTCGTTGGCGACATGATTAAAGCGAATTTTTTATTTCAAAGAAAGGGTGATTATTGTGAAAATATTAGAAAACAAAACTATTACAGATATTCCTTATTTTAAGGCGATAGGTATACATTGTGGTATAAAGAAAAAGAAAAAAGATTTATGTATAATATACAGCGAAAAAAAATCTGTAGCTGCTGCTACTTTTACTACAAATAAGGTTAAAGCAGCACCCGTTATCTTAAATATGGATAATATAAAATCAAGTAATACACAAGCTATAGTTGTTAATAGCGGAAATGCAAATGCTTGTACTGGTGATGAAGGTTTGACTAATGCTTATAATATGGCTAAAAGTGCAGCTGATTCTCTAGGATTATCTCCTAAAGAAGTATTAATAGCATCTACTGGAATAATAGGAGTTCCTCTTCCAATGGATATTGTTATTCCTGGAATTAAAAAAGCATGTGATTTATTATCCTATTCAGGTGGTGAATCTGCAGCTGAAGCTATAATGACTACAGATACTTTTACTAAAAAAATAACTGTAGAAATAGAAATAGATGGGAAAAGTGTGTTGATAGGTGGTATTGCAAAAGGTTCTGGAATGATACATCCTAACATGGCAACTATGTTAAGTTTCATAGTTAGCAATGTAAATATATCCAAAGAAATGCTTTCTATGGCATTAAAAGATAGTGTTGAAAATTCATATAATATGATATCTGTAGATGGAGATACTAGCACTAACGATATGGTTATAGCTATGGCAAATGGTTCTGCTGAAAACTCTTTAATATATAATAACAGTAGTGACTTTATTAAATTTAAAGAAGCATTAGATTTTGTAAATAAAGAGCTTTCTAAAATGATCGCCATGGATGGTGAAGGAGCTACAAAGTTAATAGAAGTTTCTTTGTATAATGCAAAAACTTTAAAAGATGCAAGATCATGTGCTAAGTCAGTTGTTTCATCTAGTTTGGTAAAATCAGCATTCTTTGGAAGTGATGCAAACTGGGGAAGAATTCTTTGTGCTTTAGGTTATTCAAATGGAGAGTTTTCTCCTGAAAAAATAGATATATCTTTCAATAATGATGCTGGAACAGTTCAACTTGTTAAAAATGGCAAAGGGATTTGTTTCAATGAAGAATTAGCTAAAAATATATTAGATAAAAAGAATATAAATATAACAATAGATTTAAAAGATGGGAACTATAATGCAACAGCTTGGGGCTGTGATTTAACATACGATTATGTAAAAATAAATGGTTCTTATAGATCTTAAAAATAAATCTAAAAAAATGCTCCCTTTGAATAGGGAGCATTTTCTTATGATTCCATACGTTCATGTAATTGTTCTAAATTAACTTCTAATCTCGCATTGTCATCTAAAGTTCTAATATAAGCTGCTTTCATTTCTCCATCTTGTTCTATACTTTCTATTGTTACAGGTCTATCATTATAATATACAACTGTATTTTCTTTATTATTAGAGTTCATTATTTCAACAGCTCTTCTTAATTGCATAGTAATACCTCCATATATTGTTTTTATAGTAAATATGATAACCTTATGGAGAATTTTTATGCAAATAATTTAAGTCTAATTTATTCTAAAAAACAAGTGCCTTCTCTATTTATATAATTATTGTTATTTCCCTCTATTATCTGTGCATATCCATTTTCAAAGTCAGAGACTGCTCTAAACTGTGGTAATATAACTATATCTCCGTGTGTATCTATAAATCCCCATACTCCACCTTTCGGATGTGCTAATCCTCTACTTAAATTTGAAGATCCTATATTGAATTTAGCTAAGCCTTCATTAAATGAACAAGCATAATCAAATACAGGTTTTATAACTAATTCTCCATTTTTATCTATGTAGCCCCACTTATTGTTTATACATACAGGAGCCAAACCTTCTTTAAAATCTCCCACTCTATCAAATAATATGTCTATGACTAATTCTCCATTTTTATTTACATATCCCCATTTATCATTAAATCTAACTCCTGCTAAATCTTCAGAAAAGCTAGTTGCTAAATCAAAATTAGGCTCAATAACAAAATTTCCATATTTATCTATGTACCCATATCTATTTTTATACTCTACTAAAGCTAAACCATCTTTAAAAGATGATACATAACTATATGCTGGAGTTACAACAATGTTACCTTTCTTATTTATATACCCCCACTTTTTATCCAATCTTATAGCTGCTAAACCCTCGCTAAAACTACAAGCTAATTCATATTTAGGTTCTATTACTTGTTCAAGGTTTGTATCTATATATCCATATTTCCCGTCTATTTTTATAAGACCTAGACCTTCACTAAAATCATTTGCATCTTCCCAATGAAGAAATATATGTATACCCCCAGCTTTATCTATATATCCAAATACCCACCTTATAGAATTTGTTAACTTCTTTATATAAACTATTTTACTATATCCGTATGCAAACTTACTTGAAACTTGCTTAAATCTTGGATTTATAACAGTTTTTCCTTCTTTATTTATAAACCCATATTTTCCATTTTTAAGTATAGGTAAAAATAGATTTTTTTTATGCATAACACCACCCCAGAATAATAAAAATAATATAATCAAAAATACCCTATAGTATATATTTATTATTCTGGCATAAAATTTAGACATAAAATTTTCTAAAAAATAGAGTTGCCTTAAAGACAACTCTATCCTAATTTATCTCCCTTATTCACTTTTTGATCAGGTTGAATTAAAACAACTCCTTGATCTGAATATACACCTAAAACTAGAAATTCAGATATAAAGTTCGCAACTTGTTTAGGTGGAAAGTTTACAACTCCTAAAACTTGCTTCCCTATAAGTTGTTCAATCTCATAACACTCTGTAATCTGGGCACTTGTCTTCTTTACCCCTAATTCATTTCCAAAATCTACCCATATCTTATATGCTGGTTTTTTTGCTTTTTCAAATACTTCTGCCTTTGTAATTTCTCCTACTCTAATGTCTAGTTTCATAAAATCATCAAAATTAGCCATGTATTCCTCCATCTGTATAAATATACTAACAATTCAAGCTAGTTATGCCCATTAAATCATCAATTTCATCCCCTGATAATGTCTCTTTTTCAATTAGAGCTTTTGCAATACTGTCTAATATACTTTTGTTCTCTTTTAAAATTTTTATACTATCTTCATATAAATTTGTAGCAATTTTTTTCCTTAATTCAAATAATTTTTCTTTATCAGTATTATGGTCAAATTTAATGGGTCCTATATCGCTCATTCCATAATAACATATTATATTATCTATTATTGTAGTTGCTTTTTCTATATCATTTATAGCCCCTGTTGTTACTTTTTCTTCATCTTCGTTAAACAGTATGTATTCTGCCGCTCTTCCCCCATATAATATCTTAACTTCATTGTATAGCTCCTTTTTAGATAATAACCCCATTTTCTTTGGAGTTATGGCAGTTAATCCTCCAGCTCCATTAGTTGTTCCAATTATAGTAACTTTATGAACATCATTTTTTGTCAACAATTTAGCTAAAATAGCATGACCTGCCTCATGATAGGATACAAGTTCCTTATCTTCTATATTTTTGTTTTTATTTTTTACTAAATTTGCTTTAGTTATCATTTTTAGATATGATTCTTCAATATCGACTTTTGAGATTGAATTTTTATCTTTTATAGTTGCTATAATTGCAGCTTCATTTAATAAAGCTTTTATATCAGCTCCAGAAAAGCCTATTGTTAGTTTTGAAAGTTCGTTAAAATCAACATCTAAAGATAGAACTTTATCCTTAGAGTGTAGTTTTAATATATTTTCTCTATCTTTTATATCAGGAAGTCTTATTGCTATATGTTTATCAAATCTCCCTGCACGTACTAAAGCAGAATCTAACATATCAACTCTATTAGTTGCCGCTATAACAACTATTTGATCACTTCCATTAAATCCATCTAATTCTGTTAGTAATTGATTTAGAGTTTGATCTTTCTCATTATTGTTAGACATTCCTCTATTACCACCTACAGCGTCTATTTCATCTATAAATATTATACAAGGAGAACTTTTTCTAGCTTTATTGAATAATTCTCTTACTCTTTTAGCTCCTACCCCTACATACATTTCCACAAAATCAGAACCACTAGCATAAAAAAACGGAACGTTAGCTTCTCCTGCTATTGCTTTAGCCATTAATGTTTTCCCTGTTCCTGGTTCACCATAAAATATAACACCTTTTGGTATTTCAGCTCCCATTTTATTATATTTCTCAGGATTTTTTAAAAAATCAACTAAGAACATCATTTCTTCCTTTGCTTCTTCATTTCCTGCGATATTGCAAAACTTAATAGATATAGATTCATCATTATTGGTATTTACTTTATTATCTAGATTATATGAATTAATATCTTGCTTTCTTAAAACAAATTTATATAATATAAATAAAAGTATACCTATAAATAAAAACCCAAAAAAATTACTTCCTGATGATTTTTGTGAATTATCACTTATTTGTTCAAACACTTGAATATTTTGTTTTAATAAATAATATTTAAAATCTTGATTTTGAGGGTTGAATGTTCTATATCCAAAAACAGCATTTTTGCTTTCTTTTAATCTATTTTCATTTGTTTTTTCTTCAACTGTTTTTTGTAAATTATCACCTTTATAATCCACTTGTACTACATTTGCATTATCTTTTACAGTAAAAAATATATTTTCGTAATTTTTATCATAATATACAACATCTATATATCCTGACTCGCAGAGCTTTTCAAAATAATTAAAAGGAGTTATTTTTTTACTATCTTTTAAAACTAATATACTTCCTTTATAATACTTCATTCTATCATCTACTTTTTCCTCTTTAGATGTAGTTTCATAAGTTATACCATATGAATAATTATTAAAGCTAAAACTTATAAAAAGCAAAAAAATCAATAAAATTTTAGTTATATTTTTCAAATATACTCTGACTATATAAATATATAGTCAGATTCACCCCCCTTAAAAGATAAAATAAAAAAATAAAATAAATATTTATATAGAATTAAACAACAGTAATGTTATATCCTTCTATAAATTTTATTGTCTATCGAATGAAAAAAATGGAAAATATATCAAAATATTTTCCATTTTTATTATAAATTTAAATTAACAATGTTCAAAATAATTTTCATAAAGTTTTCTTATTAAAATAATCTCTTATTTAAAAATGGACTATTGTTTAATTTCTCTATATTATATGTTCATTAATTATTGTATTATGCTTAATGCTTATTATTAAATATTGATAAAACATGTAAATTTATTAAAATAAAATTTTATTCTCAATTTTCGTTCAAACATAGTTTTAGAATAATACTAATTAAAATTGTAATACTAACTAATATGTACGTTAAGAATTAATATAAATTATCTGATATTAACATCAAATATTGTTCATATCAGATATAAAGTTTTTATGTAACAATGTAAGCAACATAAGAAATATAATTAGGAGGTAAAAAATGGGTGCTAATACAAACAATTCAAAAAAGTTATCAATGTCTGCTTTAATATTGATGATTTTTACTTCAGTATTTGGTTTTGCTAATATGCCTAGGTCATTTTACTTAACAGGTTATGCTGCAATACCATGGTACGTAATATCTGGACTTACATTCTTTATACCTTATGCATTTATGATGTCTGAGTACGGTGCAGCTTTTAAAGAAGAAAAAGGTGGTATATACTCATGGATGGAAAAATCTGTTGGGCCTAGATACGCATTTATAGGAACATTTATGTGGTATGCATCTTATATAATATGGATGGTTAACGTAGGTTCAGCTATTATGATACCTTTATCAAATGCTATATTTGGATCAGATACAACAGCAACCTGGTCATTGTTTGGATTAAGTTCAACTCAAACACTAGGTTTAATAGGTGTATTATGGATAACACTTGTAACATTTACAGCTACTAAAGGTTTAGAAAAAATATCTAAAATAACATCTGCAGGTGGTACTGCTGTTGCACTACTTAATATAGTTTTAATAGTAGGTGCTATAGTTGTATTGATAGCAAATGGCGGAGAATTAGCTCAACCAATAACTTCTGGTCAAGCATTTACAAGCGCACCAAATCCAGCTTACCAGTCACCACTTGCTATGTTGTCATTCCTAGTATTTGCAATATTTGCTTATGGTGGTATAGAAGTTGTTGGAGGATTAGTTGACCAAACTGAAAATGCTGAACAAACTTTCCCTAGAGGGGTTACAATAGCTGCCATAATAATAGCAATAGGATATTCAGTAGGTATATTTATGTGTGGTATATTTATTAACTGGGCAAATGTATTATCTTCAGAAAATGTACATATGGGTAACGTTGCATATGTAGTTATGGCTAACTTAGGATATTCATTAGGACAGGGATTTGGAATGACTGAAGTTGCTTCATTAGCATTTGGAGCATGGGTAGCTAGATTTGTTGGATTATCAATGTTCTTAGCATTGAGTGGTGCATTCTTCACATTAACATATGCCCCACTTAAGCAAATAATAGAAGGTACTCCAAAAGAATTATGGCCAGGTAAACTAGGCGTATTAAAAGATGGAATGCCTATAAATGCTATGTGGATTCAATGTATAATTGTTGCAGTTATGATGATACTAGTATCATTTGGTGGAGAGGCTGCTGCTGCATTCTTCACAAAACTGGTATTAATGACTAACGTTGCTATGACATTGCCGTATATGTTCTTATCAGGTGCATTTGCTAAATTTAAAAAGAATGATAGTATCAAAAAACCATTTGAAGTTTATAAGTCCTATGGAAGCGCTTTATTTGCTACTGTTATAGTTACATTTACTGTAGGATTTGCTAACTTTTTTACAATAATAGAGCCTGCAACAAGAGGAGATATATCCTCTACACTTTGGATGGTTGCAGGGCCATTATTCTTTACAATAGTTGCATGGTTAATGTACTCTAGATACGAAAGTAGAACAAAGGCACAATAAATAAAATTTAAATAAATGATAAAAATAATAGCTGACATGAAAATTTGTCAGCTATTATTTTTTCAATTAGAAAATCACATATTTATAAATCTTATGTTGTATTTCTAATGATCATATTATATATTATAACTTGTACATAATAACTAAAGAGGTGACTTAATGATTTCTAAATTTTTAATTAAATCCTTTATAAAAGACTATGAAAATATCGATAACCCAGATATAAGAGAAAGGTACGGATATCTAGGTGGTGTAGTTGGTATATTTTCGAATATATTATTATTTATAGTAAAGTTTTTTGTTGGTACAGTTACAAATAGTATTGCAGTAAGTGCAGATGCATTTAATAATCTTTCTGACGTTTTATCATCTGTAATAACGGTCTTAGGCTTTAAGCTTGCTAGTAAACCAGCTGATGAAGAACACCCATATGGACATGGTAGAATTGAATATATATCTGCTCTTATAATTGCTTCTCTTGTTTTATTAGTTGGCTTTAGTTTTCTCAAAGCATCTATAGACAAAATTAGAAACCCTGAACCAGTTAACTTTGAGATTATACCTTTTTCTCTTTTACTTATTTCTGTAGGAATTAAGTTTTGGTTGTCTAGATTTAATATGTATGTTGGAAAATCCATTAATTCCTCTGCATTAAAAGCTTCATCAGTAGATGCTCTAAGTGATGTATTTAGTTCTGCTACTGTAGCACTTTCCCTTTTAGTATCCACATGGATAGATTTTCCGATTGATGGAATTATGGGTATCTTAGTTTCAGGATTCATACTTTATTCTGGATACAATATATTAAAGGAAACTATAGATGATCTTTTAGGAACAAGACCTAGTGATGAATTGGTTAAAAATATTGAGCAAGAATTACTAAAATACAATCCTATAATAGATGTACATGATCTAATTATTCATACTTATGGGCCAAACAAGTATATGGCATCTATTCATGTTGAAGTTCCATCTAATTCTTCTATTGTTGAAATACACGACGTTATAGATCAAGCTGAAAGAGAAGTATCCAATAAATTTAATGTTTTACTTGTTATTCATATGGATCCTGTTGTAACAGATGATAAGGAAGTCGCTGCTATAAGACATGTTACCGAAGAAATTTTAAAGAAATTTGATGTTATTGAGTCATATCACGATTTTAGAGTTGTTGAAAGTGGCGACCATAAAAATGTTATATTTGATGCTGTAATAAAAGCTTCTAAAAGCTATTCTAGGAAAGATAAAGAGAATCTTGAAAAGGCTATTGATTCTTATTTAAAAGACTACGATTCTAACTTAAATGGTATAATAACAATAGAACAAAATTTTAATAAAGATTAAAATAAGGAAGATCATTGACCTTCCTTATTTTAATTAATCTATTTTTTCAATTAACTCATCTATTGTATCTGCTTCTACTACCTCACCATCTACTAATATAACAGGTGTAGTTACTCCACATTGACCTGTACATATTGTATCTAGCGTATACCCCTTTTTATTTAGTTTCTCTTCAAATTCCTCAATAAATTCTGCATTACATGCTGGGCACATTTCTATAGTTTTCATAATTTCATCCTTTCCTATATGTTTTTTATTTTTTCAAATAATATATTATTTTCTAAGTGTATATGGTGGAATAAATCTGATTCTATTGCTTCAATTTTTTCATATGTTATTTCAAATGTCCTACATACATTTTCTGGTAGCTTAAATCCTTCTGTTATTCTTCTCATTTCTTTTATAATATCACCTGCTGCATCATGTTCACTTTCTGTTTCATTCATAACTTTTATTGCTTTTTCTAAAGTCTCTTTTGATGGTTTTTTTTCATATTCCTTTATTAATGGGAATAACAATACTTCTTCTTTTACTAAATGTTCTTCAAGTTCTACTTTTAAAGCATTAAATAGCTTATTTAGTTTAGAAAGAAGTTCTCCATTGTGCTCATAATGAACTTGTAGTATTTTATTTAAATATTTAGCTGTAATAGGTAATTCTTCTTTTAAAAATGCATGATGTTTATTAATTACAAAATCTATTAAATCTGACATTTTTTCATTTCTCCAGTCAATTTCATTTCCCATAGTTTCTTTAAATTTCTCGTATTCATTGTTTATTTCATCTATTATTTTATTTTCATCTATCCCTTGTTTTTTCAATGCTTCTTCTAATGGTCTATCTCCACCACAACAAAAATCTATTTCATATTTCATAAATATATTTGTTGCTTTTGGGAATATTGTAGCTATTTCACCTATTTTATTCTTTTTATTAAACATATATATTACCTCCTTAGGATATTGTTATTATTTACTTTCTTTTGATGATTTAATTATATGATACTATTGTTATTAATTCTGTGACTCAAATCAAATTGCAAAAATTTAAAATGACATTATTATAATTTATAATAATGCCATTTTGGTTTATTTATCTTCTTTTTTGTTAAAACTCTTTTCAAATTCAACAATTAATATAGGAAGTAGTGATAATATAATTACTTCTAACCAGTGTTCCCATCTTAAGGAAGTTATTTTAAATATATTTCTTGTAAATTCTGTAGATATTACACTGTATTGTAATAATGCCGATATACCAACTGCCCCTACTAGGTATTTGTTCTTGAAAAATCCTAAATCAAATAATGAAGTTCTATCTGATCTTGTATTAAACGAATGAACAAGCTGCGAAAAGCTTAATGTCATAAATGCCATTGTTTGAGCTATAACTGGATATCCATTTACAAATCCATCTTTATAGTCATATGGAAGTCCTAATAAAAATGCGTTAAATGCTAATGCGCCTATCATAAATCCTTGATAACCTATTTTAAATCCTAAACCATCGCTAAACACAGAGGCCTTTGCCCTTCTTGGCGGTCTATTCATAATATCTTTTTCTGGAGGGTCTATACCTAATGCAAGTGCTGTCAATCCATCCGTTACTAAGTTTACCCATAATATATGAATAGGTAAAAGTGGACTTGGCATACCTATAAGTGTAGCAATAAAAATTAAAGCTATTTCACCTATGTTACAACTTAATAAGAAATGTATACTTTTTCTAATGTTTGCAAATATAGTTCTTCCCTCTTCTACTGCAGATACAATAGTTGCAAAGTTATCATCTGCCAAAACCATATCTGCTGCACCTTTTGCAACTTCGGTTCCAGTGATACCCATTGCAGCCCCTATATCTGCTGTTTTTAGTGCTGGTGCATCATTTACACCATCTCCAGTCATAGCGACTATTTCTCCATTATTTTGCCATGCTTTTACAATTCTTACCTTGTGCTCTGGAGAAACTCTAGCATATGTAGAGTATTTTTTTACGTTTTTAACTAATTCGTCATCACTCATTTTTTCAAGTTCTACCCCAGTAATACACTCTTTTTCATCTTTTAAAATATCTAGTTGTTTTGCTATAGCAATTGCAGTATTTTTATGATCTCCCGTTATCATTACTGTTTTTATTCCAGCACTTTTACATTTTTTAACTGCTTCTTTTGCTTCTTCTCTTGGAGGATCTATCATTCCGTATAGTCCTAAGAAGTTCAGATCTTTTTCAAGATCAGAAATATCACATGGCATACAGTCTATGTCCTTATATCCTATTGCTAATACCCTTAGTGCATCATTTGCCATATTGTCATTGGCTTCGTTTATAATTCTCATGTGCATATCATTAATATCTTTATATTCATTATTTGATAAAATTTTACTACATTTATTTATTAATATATCAGGAGCTCCTTTTGTTATAGAAACTAATCTTCCATTTATATTATTTACTGTGGTCATTAGCTTTCTATTAGAATCAAACGGTATTTCTGCACACCTTTCGTGTTTTGACACTATGTCTATTGGATTATGCCCTGTTTCTATTGCTAAATCTATTATTGAAACTTCAGTTGGGTCTCCTATTTTTGTCCAATTTCCGTCTATGTATTGTGCTTTCGTATCATTACAAAGTACACCGTATTCCACTAGTATCTTTTCTTCTTTTGAAATTGCATCTAAATTTTTAACAGATACTATACTATTGTTACAGTATACCCTTTCAATTGTCATCTTGTTTTGGGTTAATGTTCCAGTTTTATCAGAACATATAACACGAGCTGCTCCTAATGTTTCTACCGCTGGAAGTTTTCTTATTATGGCATTTCTTTTAATCATTTTTTGAACCCCTAATGCAAGTACAATAGTAACTATAGATGGAAGCCCTTCTGGTATAGCAGCAACAGCTAAACTTATTGCTGTCATAAACATTTCAAACATTTCATGACCTCTTAGCATGCCTACAGCAAAAATCAATCCACATATACCTAACGCTAAAATACCAAGTATTTTTCCTAACTCTTCAAGTTTATTTTGTAGGGGTGTTTGTTGTTCCTCGGCAGTATTAATCATCTGTGCTATTTTTCCTATTTCAGTATTCATTGCTGTTTCTACTACAATAGCACGTCCTCTTCCATAGGTTGCTAAGCTTCCCATAAATGCCATATTCTTTCTATCACCTAAAGATAGATTTTCATCATTTAGAGTATTACATATTTTATCTACTGGAATAGATTCTCCAGTCAATGAAGACTCTTCTACTTTTAAATTTACAGATTCTACAATTCTCACATCTGCAGGTATATAATCTCCAGCTTCAATTAGCACAACATCTCCAGGAACTAATTCTTCAACAGAAATGACACTTTGAACTCCAAATCTTATAACATTCGCATGGGGAGATGAGAGTTTTTTTAGTGCCTCAAGCGATTTTTCTGCTTTACTTTCTTGTATTACACCAAGGGTTGCATTTAAAATTACAATAGCTATAATTATCATTGAATCTGTTGTTTCACCTAAAAAGAAAGATATTATAGCTGCAACAATTAGTATGATAACCATAAAATCTTTTAGTTGGTCTATAAATTTTTGTACAATATTTTTTGATTTTTTTTCCTTTAACTTGTTATATCCATATTCATTTAGTTTTATTGAATATTCGTCTTTACTAAGTCCAGTTTGGATATTTGTTCTCAAGTTATTCTCAATTTCTTTTACACTTTTGTTGTACCACATTATATTAAATTCCCCCTTAAAAATCTTTTGTTAATAACTAAAATTGAAATAGTTTGTCCTTTTAATATTTATAAATGTATATGATAATATAATCTCTTTTATTACTTATTTTCACAAAAAAATAGAGCTTATTTTCAATAAGCTCTATTTTATATATAGTCTTGTAGACTTTCTTCATTTAAAATTAATATTTTTTTAATTCCTATAAGCTTTATGAGCCCTTCTTCTTCAAATTTCTTTAGCTTTCTACTTATTGTCTCTCTAGCAACCCCAGTATAGTTAGACATATCTTCTCTATTTATAGGAAGTTCTATTTCTATCCCCTTTGAAGTTTCTTTTCCGTATTTCTCTCTTAAATCCATTATTAAATAAGCTAACCTAGATTCAACATCATTAGTTGCTAGATGTTGTGCAAGATTTTCCACCTCTGACAATCTATTTCCTACAACTTCTAATATTTTTATTCCTATTTCAGGCCTTTGAAGTATTATATTTTTCATTTTTTCTTTTGTAAGTGTACATAGCTTAGTTTTTGTTATAGCTTCTGCATTAAAATGATATTCACCTTTGTTAAATAAATTTAATTCTCCAAAGAACTCTCCATCAGAAAGTATATGTAGTATTTGTTGCTTACCATCTTTTGTATATTTATAAAGTTTTATTTTTCCCTCATTTATAAGATATAACTTATCAGCTTCATTACCTTCTAAAAATATAGTGTCACCCTTACTATAATCAGTATGACCAGTCATTTTAATAATTTCTAATAGCTCCTCTTCATTTAAATTAGAAAATATAGAAACTTTACTAGCACATAATTTATTTTTACATCTATCACAAGAACAGTTCATTAATCTCACTCCTTCATGTTTATTATACCCCTATTTTATAAGGTAAAACTATATCATACGTTACATAGTATAGTAACAATATGAAAATCTAAAAAATAAGCAGTCTATCTTCATGACTAAAGTCATAGGTCTTAGACTGCTTATTTTTATGAAATTTTGTGAGTGACTTAGATTGATGAGCGTTTTTGTAATACATATTCATGAATTGCTTCAGCTACATCTTTTGAGTATCTAACTGCCTGTACTACTGTTCTAGCCCCAGTAACTACATCACCAGATGCAAATACTCCTTCTTTTGTAGTTCTTCCATATTCATCAGTAATAACAAGACCATATTCATTTAACTCTATACCTTTTGTTGTCGATACTATATTTGATCTTGGCCCTTGGCTTACAGCAATAATTACTGAATCGCATTCAAATAACCCTTGAGGATTTTCTTCATTTTGAGTATCCTTATATATAATGCCTTCATTTGTAATTTCAACAGGTGATTTATAAAGTTCAAACTTAACTCCATCGATTCTAGCACTATCTATTTCATGTTTTCTTGCGGACATGTTTTCGATACCTTTTCTGTACATAATATATGTCTCTTTCGACCCTTTTCTCAAAGCTGTTCTAGCTACGTCCATAGCAACATTTCCAGCACCTATTACACATACTTTATTACCTAATCTATAAACTTCTGGATTCTTTAGGTAGTCCATAGCATAATGAACATGTCCTAATGATTCTCCCTTTATATTAAGTTTATTAGGTTTCCATACACCAGTTCCTATAAATAGTGCATCAAATCCATCTCTAAATAATTCTTCAATTGTTATTATATTACCTATTCGTGTATTAGGTCTTATTGTAACTCCTAGATTTATAAGTTTCTTTTTTAGCCTATCTAATGTACTTTTAGGTAGTCTAAATTCCGGTATTCCATATCTTAATACTCCACCTATTTTATCGTGAGCTTCAAAGATTGTTATTTTATATCCTTTTAAGGCTAAAATAAGTGCAATAGTTAGTCCCGCTGGACCAGAACCTATTATACCTATATTTCCCTTTAATTTTTGTTCTGGCTTTTGATCTAATACATCTAAGTAATAATCAGATATATAATTTTCTATATTACCTATATTAATAGGATTTGATTTTATTCCCATTACACAATTTCCCTCACATTGTTTTTCGTGAGGACAAACTAATGAACATACTACAGATAACGGATTATTTTCAAATAAAGTTTTACCTGCTTCTTGTATTTTTCCATCTAAAAACAATTCGATAACCTCTGGTACAGATGTACTTACAGGACATGCTTGCTTACATCTTGGATTTTTACATTTAAGACATCTTTGTGCTTCTTTTAATATATGGTTTGACATAATACCACTCCTATGACGATAATTATACCTATTGCAACTATATAGTGTTGCATATAATTACTATTTAGTATAACAAATAAGTACTTATTACAAATATATAGTATCATAAATATTAACAGTTTCATATATTAAATAAATAAATAACAAAAACCACTTAGTTAATTATTAAGAGTTTTTTTATTTATTCTATTATTGTATCTAACTCAACAATTGGTTTTTTCTTTATAAATTCCCATCGTGTTTCAGCAGTTATTATGGCAAGGAATATAGCTATACAACCTAAAATCATTCTAAAAGTTAATACTTCTTTAAGAAAAATAACAGAGAATATTATACCAAATACAGCTTCCATACTTATTATTATAGCTGCATGGGTAGAATATGTATACTTTTGAGCAAGTGTTTGAAGAAAAAAAGCAATACAAGTAGCAAATATACCCATATAAAAAATAGATATCCAACTGCTAGTAGGTATACTAGATGGTAATTGCTCATAGGGTATAGCTGTTAATGTACATAATAAAGCTACTACTCCAAATTGAACTGCTGTTAGTATCATTATGTCAATTTTTTTGGCATAGTAACCTGTTATAACTATATGGCAAGCATAAAATAATGCACATAAAAGTGTTAACCCTTCTCCTATACCTATTGAACCTATTTTTTCATTTAAAGTTAATATTGCAATTCCTATAAAACAAATTATTGTTGCCATAAGCGAAAATTTATCAGGTTTTTCTTTAGACAATGCCCAGAAAATATAAGGAACCATTACTACGTTCGTGCCTGTTAAAAAAGCAGTTTTGCCTACACTTGTATATTGCATTCCTATTGTTTGAGTAGCAAATGCTATATAAAGAATAAGCCCCACAATTGCTGCACCTTTTATTTCCTTTAAACTAATATTTTTTAATTTCTTAATAGATATTATTCCTATTATAAAAAAAGCTATCCAAAAACGCATTGCTGATAAGTATAATGGCGGAATATAATCAAGTGTATTTTTAGTAGCTATATATCCGCTACCCCATATTATAGTAACAATAAGCAGAGCTAAATCAGCATATAGTATTTTCTTCTTTTTTGTAACTTCCATTTAATCACCTCCTACTATAAATATATACTAAAGACTTTATTCCATCCATACTTTAAGCTATATTTTTTATTATCTGAGACTACATATAATTATTGAACTCGATAATTGTAATGAAACTTTAAAAATAACTTATAAACCACAATAAAGAGAGTAGTCATTTTAAATAGACTACTCTCTTATTTTTTGTTCTTTTAAATCTTCAATTAATTCTGTTTTCGGCATTATTTTAATATATTTCATCTTAACTATCTTATAGAATTATTCAAGCATTAGCTAGCTTCTCACCTAATTTTTTGCATAAACTTACTCTCTTATCATCAGATGTTCGATGAATTATTAATCCATCGTCTACTAATCTTGCTCCATAATATGTCATTCTACTTTGCCAATCTCTCATCCATTTACCATCACCCCCACCATATGATCCGAATAAGGCAATGGCTTTATCAGTATAATCTATATCAATAAGAGATTCTATAAATGGTTCCATAAATTCTTCATCTAAACTTTCATCTCCCATAGCAGGGCAACCAAGCGCAATTAAATCTGAATTTATAATATCTTCTTTAGTAGCCTCTTCTACTGTAAGAATTTTAACTAGATCTCCGTTAACTTTAGCTCCTTCAGCTATAGAATTAGCCATAATCTCTGTTTTACCTGTACCACTCCAGAAAATAACTGTAATATTTTTCATATTATCCCTCCTAAACTAAATATTAAAATAACTTTATGTAAAATTAAATTAAACCTAATACTTTCTCAGTCGCATATTAACTTTATCTATTGATAATAATTATCATTGTTATCAATAGATAATATCACATTATTTTTCATATGTAAATATTTTTTCAATATAAAAAGAGATGCGAAATTAAGTTTTGCATCTCTTTTTATATTGAAAAAATATAGATTTTATTCCTAATTTTATTTTAACTATATTATGTAGTTATTTAAGCATTAGCTAACTTTTCGCCTAACTTTTTGCATAAACTTAATCCCTCATCATTAGGCGTTAAATTAATTATTAACCCATCATCAACTAAGTTTGCCCCATAACCAATCATTCTACTTTGCCAATCCCTCATCCATTCACCATCACCCCAATCATATGACCCAAATAAGGCAATGGCTTTATCAGTATAATCTATATCAATAAGAGATTCTATAAATGGTTCCATAAGATCATCTTCTAAAACTTCAGCTCCCATGGATGGGCAACCAAGTGCAATTAAGTCAGAATTTATAACATCTTCTTTAGTAGCTTCTTCTACAGTAAGAACTTTTACTACGTCTCCATTAACTTTAGCACCTTCTGCTATGGCATTAGCCATAATTTCTGTGTTGCCTGTACCACTCCAGAAAATAACTGTAATATTTTTCATATTATCCCTCCTAAATTTAATATTAAAATAACTTTGTATAAAATTAAATTAAAGCTAATACTTTTTCAGGTGCATATTGACTTAATAAATTCCTTATTTTATTCTTTGCATCTAAAAATTCATTAAATTTTCTATCCGATACCCTGGGATCGCCATACACTCTCCAACCATTAACTTTAGTAAGTTTAAGAGAAGGATGTCCTATAAATCCTATTATATCTTTTAATGGATAACCTAAGAAAACGCCTATCTCACTTGGTATACACCCATTTTCAATTTTATCTATAAGAAACTTTAGATAATCCTGAAACTTATACTCATTTGGATACCCAACAGACTTAAGAAACTTTATATTCCTGTTTTCAACTAAATGGCTCTCAAGAGATATTGGATTATAAAATAATACTTTTATACTGGTGTTTTTATATGTAATTATTCTATATGAAATCCTATGACAATTACCTATGTATTTTTCTATTTTTTCAACTTTTTTTATTAATTTACTATCATATTTTGGTAAGCTAATTAATTCTGCCGGTTTTGATCCAATAAGAACAGGTCCTAGTATTTCAACTAGCCAAGTTAAAAAATCATCTTCATTTTTCTCTCTGAAAATACAAGAATTAGATTTATAAGACATTTTCTCCCCTCCTATTTTTAAAATTATACAAAGCATATGATAATTTTTATTTATTGATAATAATTATCATTATCTTTAATGAAATAATATCACATTTATTACCATATGTAAATACTTTTTGTTTATAATATTTTTTTCCCAAACAAAAAAGAGGTGCAAAATTTAGTTTCGCACCTCTTTTTTAACTCACTATAAATATAGATTTCTATTTCTAGCCTCTTAAGTCTTCCATTAATTTAGTTTTTTCCGCTGTTTTAGCATCTTTCATCTTAATTATCTTAGCAGGAGATCCCGCTACTACAGCTCCTTCAGGAACATCTTCAGTTACAACAGCTCCTGCTGCTACAACTGCTCCTTTCCCTATTTTTACACCTTCTAATATAACTGCATTAGCTCCTATTAAAACTTCATCTTCTACAATAACTGGACTAGCTGAAGGGGGTTCAAGTACACCTGCAACAACAGCACCTGCACCAAGGTGAACATTCTTACCTAAAGTTCCTCTTGCACCCACTACTGCATTCATATCAACCATAGTTCCTTCGCCTATTTCAGCCCCTATATTAAGTACTGCTCCCATCATTATAACAGCATTCTTTCCTATTGATACCATATCTCTTATAATTGCACCAGGTTCAATTCTAGCATTTTCATTAAGGTAATTATACATAGGTATAGCTGAATTTCTTCTATCAAACTCTATATGATAATCTACTATACTATCTTTATTTTCTTCTAACACTACTGTTATATCCTCGTGACCTCCAATTAATACATAAGAACCTTCAACTCCAAATATTTTTACATTTTCATAATTCTCATCTTTTAATTCTCCATTTAAGTACACTTTAACAGGTGTTTTTTTTGTAGATTCTTTTATAAACTTTGCTATTTCATATGGATCTGTCATTTTCATCATTAGTCGATACCCTCCAAAATTATAAACTTACTATATCTTTCATATTGTAATATCCATTTTCTTTATTTACAATAAACTTTGCAGCTTTCATTGAACCTTGCGCAAATATCTCCTTTGATGAAGCTATATGATTTATTTCTACAACCTCATCTTTCCCAGCAAATATAACAGAGTGGTCCCCTACTATTGTTCCACCTCTTACAGCATGAATTCCTATTTCGCCTTCTTTTCTTTTTGCATCTACTCCATGTCTTCCATAATTAAACTCAGCGCTTGATAAAACATTTTTAATTTCATTAGCTATCATTAAAGCAGTACCACTAGGAGCATCTACTTTTTTATTATGGTGTTTTTCAACTATTTCTATGTCAAAATTAGTTAAGGCCTTAGCAGCTACTTCAACTAATTTTAACAATAAATTAACTCCAAGTGACATGTTAGAGCTGTGAAATATAGGAACTTCATTAGAAGTTTCTTTTATCATATCAAGTTCTTCATCGCTGTATCCAGTTGTTGCAATTACCATAGGAGTTTTTGTATTTTTAGAATAAGTTAACAAATCTTTTAGACTTTCAGGATTTGAAAAGTCAATAATAACGTCTGCTTTTTCTTTAATATCTAATATACTTGAATATATAGGATAAGTTATATTTTCAGCTTGAAACTTAGATACTCCTGCAAGTAATTCAAAATCTTTGTCTTCATTTATTGAGTCTGTTAAGACTTTTCCCATTTTTCCAAGGGAACCATTAACGATAACTTTAATCATATGTTTCTCCTAACTATACAATAATTTATACTAGTTTAAATCCATAATTAATTAATTCTTTTTTTAGAACCTCTAAGTTACATTCACTCATTTCAACAAGAGGAAGTCTAAGCTCACCCATTTCAAATTCTAATAAATTCATAGCTGTTTTAACTGGAATAGGGTTTACTTCTATAAATAAAGCATCTATTAAAGGTTTCATATCAAGTTGTAACTTTCTAGAACCTTCAATATCACCTTCAAAATACTTAGAGACTAAATCATGTGTATCTTTAGGGCATATATTTGCAACTACTGAAATCACTCCAACTCCACCTAAAGATAAAAGAGGTAAAATCATATCGTCATTTCCTGAGTATATTGCAAAACCTTCTGGAACTAATCTTCCCATTTCAGCAACTTGTGCTATATCTCCACTAGCTTCTTTTATTGCTATTATATTTTTTATCTTAGCTAGTTCAACAAGAGTTGATGGTTGTATATTAACTCCTGTTCTACCTGGTACATTATAAGCTATTATAGGTATATTTACTGAGCTTGCAATAGCTTCAAAGTGAGCTATTACGCCCCTTTGAGTGGACTTGTTATAATATGGTGTTATTACTAAAAGACCATCAACTCCATATTCTTCCGCTTTTTGACTTAAGTGTATTGAATGAGCAGTATTATTTGAACCTGTTCCTGCTATTACAGGAATTCTTTTATTAGTTTTTTCAACTACATATTTTATTACTTGAAGTTGTTCTTCGTCACTCATTGTAGATGCTTCTCCAGTAGTGCCACAAACGATTAAAGCATCTGTATTGTTTTCTATATGATATTCTACAACTTCTCCAAGCTTTTCAAAATTTACCTTACCATCCTTAAAAGGAGTAACTAAAGCAACCCCAGATCCTTTAAATAACATAAAAATCATCCCTTCTATACTAAATTATATTTTAATAAAAGCTCAGCTATTTGAACTGTATTAGTTGCAGCACCTTTTCTTATGTTGTCAGCAACTACCCACATATTAATACCATTATCTAAACTAAAATCTCTTCTAATTCTTCCAACATATACCTCATCTTTTCCTTCAACATTCAATGCTAGTGGATACTCATTTTTATCTAGATTATCAACTACTACTACTCCTTCAGTATTTCTTAAAATGTTGAATACTTCTTCAATTTCAAATTCTTTTTCAAACTCTACATTTATAGATTCACTATGTCCATAAAATACTGGAACCCTTACTGTTGTAGCTGTTACTTTAAGATCGTAATCGTTTAATATTTTTTTAGTTTCTTCTATCATTTTCATTTCTTCTTTAGTATAGCCATTGTCCATGAATACATCTATATGAGGTATACAGTTATAAGCTATCGGATGAGGATACAGTTTATTTTCATTTCCTTTTACCCCTTCTTGTAGATCTGTAATACCTTTAACTCCAGATCCAGCAACTGCTTGATATGTTGAATACACTATTCTTTTGATTTTAAATCTATCATGCAAAGCCTTTAGTGGAACTACTGCTTGAATAGTTGAGCAGTTAGGATTAGCTATTATTCCATTGTGGTTTTTTACTTCCTCTGGGTTAACCTCAGGAACTACTAGAGGAATATCCTTATCCATTCTCCAAGCACTACTATTGTCTACAGCAATAACTCCTTTTTCTCTAGCAATAGGTGCATATTTTTTACTAATATCTCCCCCTGCTGAAAATAGAGCAATGTCGATCCCCTTATCAAATGAATTTTCATTTAGTTCTTCAATTATGTAGTCCTTACCCTTAAATTGAACAGTTTCCCCAGCGGATTTTTTTGATGCAAGTAAATATAAATTTTCTATAGGAAAATCTCTTTCTTCTAGAACTTTTAAAAATGTTCTTCCTACCATACCAGTGGCACCTACTATTGCTACATTTACTTTTTTCATACCAATCACCTCAACAAATTTTTTAAAATTACTTTTTGATATTAAAAAACAGCCATGAGCAAAAGGTTCTCATGACTGTTTTATATAAAAAAATACAATTTTATACAAAGCAAATCCCTTTTGCCCCAACATGATATAGCGCGCGTTTAGAAAACTGGGCGGTAATCTAAAAACAGTACTATGCTTATTAAACATAGTCCCAACACATAAAATTTATGCATTTCGGCGGTTGCACCTTTCCTATACAGTACTCTTTACTCCCGCGGCCTCTATATCATATTGTTTATATTATTAACTTGTTTTTCTATTATTAATAGCAATCTTAACAAGTATTACAGTAATAGTCAATAATATTTCTCAAAATAATATTAATTTATTATTTTATAATTTTAGTCTTCTATATTTTCCCCTATATTATAAGCTTTTCTAAGTAATTTATCATTATGTCTAGTAGAATCTTTTTCAAATGCCTTAGTAGATATAATAGTCTTATGTATTTCAAGTCCCATACCTTTTAAGTGCTTAGCTGTATATCTAAAATAATTTCCAAATATAAAAGAAAATGGAGCTGCTTGTGAATATACCATTATAAGCTTTTTCTTTCCAAACCTTGGAGTATGACTTACTTTATCTATTTCTGTTAAAGGGTAAAATCTATCTAATAATAACTTTGTTTGCGCTGATACTTGGCAGATATATACAGGTGAACCTATTATAATATAATCCGCATTTTTTACATCTTCATAAACTTCAGTCATATCATCTTTGATAATACAACTATTGTGTTTTCTACAATAAAGACATCCCTGACACCCTTTTATATTCATATCATTTAAATAATAAATTTTACTTTTTACATTATTTTTAGCAGACCCATTTATTACTTCTTGAACTAATGTATCTATATTTCCATTTTTTCTCGGGCTTCCTACAAAAGCCACTACATTTGCCATATATATTCCCCCTACTTCATGTCTTTATTAAAATATTCTAAGTTTGAATATACTCTCTTTAAATAAGATTCAAATTTAACTATCTCTTCATTAGTAAATCCTTTGTAATATATATTTCCCATAGTTTTTACTACTTCTTCATATTCAGAAACTATATCGTCAGACTTCTTATTAAGAGAAATCAATGTCTTTCTTTTATCCTCAGTACTTATTTCTTTATTTATATATCCACCCTCTTCTAACCTATCTAACATACTTGTAAGAGTTGATTTTCCTAGTGATAACTCATTTCCTAAATCATTTATAGCTATCTGTCCTTTTTTATTTAATACAAATAATATTTTGCCCTGAGCATTATTTATCTCTTTTACTTTTTTAGATTTTAATAACCTGGTGAACAATCTTCCAGACAAGAAGTTTATTTTACTTATTAATAACCCACCTAATCTACCTTCAGTCAATATTATCACCCTTTCTAACTTATTATATAGTACTATATAGTACCATCTTAGTCAAATTCATTTTATCTTCTAAATATAACAAATGAATCTGCAAGATTATAAATCTACAAAAAATAAAAGTACTTATGAATTTTTATACTCATAAGTACTTTTCATAACTTCATATATCAAATTATAAAACAACTAAAATAAACTACGTCCGAAAATAACTAATAAAACAACTATAGCTATAATTATAAAGAATATAAATTTTGAAATATTACCTGATACATTTGATATTTTACCAAAGCCGAATAATCCAGCTATTACTGAGATTACTAAAAAAATCAAAGCCCATTTAAGCATTAAAATCACTCCTTTATTTGATGATTTGTTAACTTCTTAATGGTATATTTGTATTTATTTTTAACTATAAATAATATTTTTAGTCTAAAATTTTATAATAATATTTTGAATTTAGACACACAAAAAGCCTGCCTCTTAAATGATCTTAAAAATCATTTTGAGACAGACCAAATATTTATCTATTTATTTGGAGTGAATGTGCAGTATCCAACTTTATCACAATCGTCTTTCATTTTTTCCCATGCTTCTTTTTCAGTTATAGATTCCATAGCTGTTGGATAAAGTATATAGTTTTCTTTAAATATATGATCTCTTAAGTGGAATACTATATACTTAGCTGCTTCATCTAATTTTTCTTTAAACTCAGCAAAGTCCATTTCTGAAACTTTTTCTGCCAATTCTTTTATTGTATGTTTTCTTTCTCTTAAATCATCATGTTCCATTCTCATTATTCTAGTTGGTCCTGTTATTTGTCTATTTTCCATTGCTATAAACAATACATCTTCTTCTCTTTTGTGATGTGGCTCTGCACCTAGTAAGTTTTCTGCTAATTCTCCTAATCTATTAAATATAGGATCTTCTTTGTATGAATCCATTTTTTGAATGTGTATATTTGCTTCATCAAGTTCTGATAGGAATTTTAGTATTTCATCATGTTCAATTATTAATGTATGAAGAACGTGACCTTCTTCAACTTGAGCTCTAAGTTTTTCAAGTTCATCTTTTAATACTTCCATGTGTATATCACATAAATGTCTTAAATCTTCAGGTTTCATGCCTTCTTCAATTAGCTTTTGCTCAGCCATTGATAATTCTAGTGGATTTATGTCAGCTACTAATTCAAGTGCTATTTTTCTGTTTTCTTCAGTTGCACCTTCAATGTTTAATTTTTTTAATATTGCTGCTAATTTATCTATTTTTTTCATATAAAACACCCCTTATTTTTATATTTTAAATTTATTTAAATTTGATAATTTTATTATACAAATAATTTGCTTTTAATTCTGTGACTGAAATCAAACTGTGTAAATTTATTTGTATTAATGTTGTGACCTTATCTATAATCAAATTATAATAAAATCAAAAAATAAAAGGCGTATCCTACGTTACATAATAAAATACTAGACAAAATACCATTAAATATCACTTATTACTTTATGACAACTTCTTTTGTTATATTCCCTAGTTATAGCCTTGGAGTTGCAAGTTTTAACACATTCTCCGCATAATATACATTCAATGTTTTCCATATTATCTGTTTTAACCATCGTTGATACATCTAAACTCATAGGACATACCTTGTTACATTTTTTACATCCTATACAATTATCTTTGTGTGAATACATGTTTAATGAGGTTAGATTTATTTTGTTTTTTATCTTAGTCCCTAATATATTTAAAATAGACATAGGACAAATATATCTACATGTTGCTCTTTTTCCTAAAAATATAGGAAGTATTGAAAGTAATACTACAATTACCAAATATCCTATAAACTTTTGTACATTATCTACTGAAATAAACTTTTCTGTTAAATAAAGTAAATCTATATTAAAGTTGCCTATATTTTTAGCAAATATAATTACTATTGTACCTAACCACACTATCCCAATTACATGTTTGGTTTTTTTAAGCCAATAAACTTCTTTTAGTGGCTTTTTTTCACAGAAATCTATTATCATTTGTAGCCCTCCATATGGACATACATAAGAACAAAATGCCCTTCCCATAAACAAGGAACTAACAAGCATAAACATCCAAAGGAAAAAAGCTCCCCCTAAAACATTATTTACTAAACCATCTATTATCAAATAAGGTGAAAAGTAATTAAGTGTAACTATCAGTGTCAAAAACATAATAAACAAACACATTTTTCTATAATTTTTCATATAAATCTCCCCAATTTATTTTTATAATAATATCATAGGTAAAAATGCTACAAGGTTATTTAACATATGCGCTACTATTGGAGCTGATAACTTACCAGTATAATCATAAGCAAATGCAAAAACTGCCCCTAACATAGTATATACTGGAAGCAATACTATATCTTGAGATAATGAACCTTGAAAAACACTCATTATTAAATGTACGCTTCCAAATATTAATGATGATACCACATAAGCTAGTATTCTATTTTTATGAAATACACTTCTAAATATAACAAATCTAAATATAATCTCTTCCATAATAGGAGCAAATATTACTACTGCAATAAATTGAGTATACGGAGAATCTTGTATCATATTATTAATGGCTTCTTGATTGGCTCCTTGTTCAGTAATAAATAACCCCATTATAATATTGAATACCATTATTACTAAATATAGCTTTAAGGCCAATGTATATATTTTTATGTCCTTAAATCCTTCTAGTAGTTTTGGCATATGTTTTCTCAATATAAATAACATAATAGACATTGTAATAAGTGTAACTACCGTATCTATTCCGTAAGAAAGAACATCTGGGATGTTCATACCTAATACTACATCAATAATTATAAAATATACTAAATACAAAATCTGAGGAAATAAAAGATATGTTATTATTAACCAAGAAGTTTGTTTTTTCCCTAAGCTTAAATCAATATCATTTTTATTAAATAACAAATTTGATTTTGTCATAATTATAATCCTTTCAATTTTAAAAATTATTTTACTTATATTCAAAATATACTTATAATCTTATATATTATACCAAAATAAAATATGTTACAAAACAAAAAATTCGCTTCGCTCATGTCGCCAACGACCTTGAAAAACAGGTCCGTTGCTCAAATTTATCAGTTGGAAATTAAAATACCGTACTTTCTCAGTACGGTATTTATATAAACTATTTAAAAATAATTTTTATATTATCTTTATTTAAATTACTACCTATAATACAAAGTTTCCCGCAATCTTGGATTGTACTTTTATTTATAGTGTAATAACCATTTGTATAATTAAATTCTAAGTTGCCGTCATTGCTTTTTAGGAAACCTTTAGCTCTTAGTATTTTCCCATCGTTTCCTTTACTAAGAGAGTCTAGTACATTTTCTATTTCTTCCTTAGTGTATGTTTTAGATGTCTTTATAGATATACTACTTATGTTTTTTGGTGTTTTAAAAATATCTTTTGTATAACAAATATCTTCTAAATCAACAAGTATATCTCCTTGAAGCAATTTCAGTATTTGATTTGAAGATAAGTTATTCCAGTCTTCACTTATTATATAGGCCTTAGGGTTTAATTCTCTTAAAGAATTTATTATATCATTTGTATTTTTATCATCGACATGTTGAGTCTTACTTAATATTAATGTTGCAGCATTTACGATTTGATCTTCAAAGAAATACCCAAAACTATCTAGATAGTCAAAATAATTAATACTGTCTACAACAGTAACTAAAGAAGTGACAATACATTTTTCTTTTAAATAAGGCTTATTCATTATTTCTATTATCTCACTTAACATACCTATTCCAGTTGGCTCAATTATAATACGTTCTGGATTTAAATCTTCAATTATATTAGAAATGGTATCTGTAAAACTCAATTTTATACTGCAACATATACATCCATTTTGAAGTTCTATTACTTCATATCCATCACCTTTTATAATTTCTCCATCTATTCCTATTTCTCCAAACTCATTTTCTATTATAATTACCTTTTCATCACTGTATGACTTTAATAGTTTTCTTATTAATGTTGTTTTTCCTGAACCTAAAAACCCTGAAATTATGTCTACTTTTATCACTTATGTCACCTCGCTTAATATTGAGTTATATACTTATTAATACATCTATTTTTTATAATTCTTAGCACAATCAACTAAAATTTTTATATTTTCTAATTTAGTTCTTGGTCCTATTCCACAAGCAGGAGATAATATATCTACCCCACTGTCTAAGCAAGAATTTGATATGGACTTTATATTTTCTTTATTATTTTCTAGTGCAAAGGTACTTACATTTCCCATAATAACCTTATTATGAACATTTTCAACTACTTGTCTAGCACTAGTTATTGAATCAAAACTAATTGCATCACTATTTAAAGCATTTAAATCATCGTATATTGTTTTTAACTTTCCACATATGTGTATTATAGTACCACCAGGTGCATGGTCCTTTAAGCTATCAATAATCATATTTAAATATGGAGTAGCAAATTCTCTAAATGATTTTGAACCTAGTATTTCACCTGTTCCACTTGGATCTGAAATAGTAAGAACATCAGCTCCTGCATCTAATTGTGCTTTTCCAAATACTATAAGATTTTCTGTTACGAATTTCATAAATTCATGAGATTCTTCATTTTTCTTTCTTAATTGTTTATAAAAAATCATAGGTTCCATTAGTGATGATGCTAAACTTATTGGGCCAGTTAAGTTTGCTATTATAGGAACATCATTGTTGTTTTCTTTTAATATTTTTATTGAATCTAAAACAACCTTAGATCTTCCTTTATTTATATCTATATATTTTAATTTGTTCCAATCTTCTACAGTTTCAATTGGATATTCTGTAACCCTAGGTTCAGTAGTTTTAGTACCCATATAAACTCCTGCTCCCATAGCCTCAGCTTCTACAGTCATACAAAATGGAACTCCAAAGTTCTCAAATCCTCCATTTTCATATATTCCCTGTGTTAGCTTTGCCATCATTGAAGGATCGTTATGCGCCTCTGGCCACTTAACATCTACTATATCCATAACATCTTCTATTATCATATTCATCATTCCACCAGGACATATACATGGTGGACGGTCTACTTTTTCTCCTTTAAGAACTTTATATAATCTATCTTTTGGTGTAAACATTAAATCACTTCCTTAGAAGACTTTATTTTTTCAACTAAATCCTTGGCAAGTTTTACTCCCTTTGATGCTTCTGATGCATATCCATCTGCGCCTATTTTATCTGCAAAACTTTGAGATATAGGTCCGCCACCTACCATTACAGCTATTTCATCCTTTATATTTTCCTTTTTCAATATATCAACAACAGCTTCCATATTTTCCATTGTAGTTGTCATAAGTGTAGATAATCCTATAAGATTTGCCCCTACTTCCTTTGCCTTATTTACAAAATCTACTGGAGGTACGTCTCTACCTAAGTCATATACTTCAAATCCTGAAGTTTCTAACATTATTTTAAATAAGTTCTTACCTATATCGTGAGTATCCCCTTCTACAACGCCAACAACTGCCTTATAAGTTTCTTTATCAGAGTCAATTTTTAGGTGTGGTTTTAATACATCTATACCTGCATACATAGCATCTGAACACACTAAAAGCTCAGGTATAAAATACTCTTCTTCTTCATATAGTTTGCCCGCTTTTTCCATACCATGAGCTAAGCCCTTAGATATTCCTTCATATGCATCAAAATCATTATCTATATATTCTTTAGCAACTTCTTCTACTCTTTCATCTTCCATTTCTACAACACATTCTGATAGCTCTTGTAATAAGTTTAGTTTTAAATTATCCATGATTATCCTCCTAAATTTATAATTCACTTATGTTAATTGGGTAAGTACCGTATATTCTTGCAGCATCCATAAGAGCTATTATTTTATCTGGATGAGTCCCTATTGGAACATCACAACCTGTACTTAAAATAAATCCTTTTGGGCTATCATAAGCTTTTGATATACATATTCTAGCTGCTTCATATATATCTTCTATTGATCCCCTCATTATTGTATCAACAGGGTCTACATTCCCTATTAAACGTACCTTATGTCCATAAGCTTCTTTAAGTTCTCCTATATCATCTACATTGTCTAAACTTAAATTTGCTATTCCTACATCAACCATGTGTCCCCATACTTTTTTTGTTTTACCACATATATGTAATGTTGTTCCTCCACCAGTTCTTTCTATAATTCTATCCATACATCTTTTTAGGTATGGCTTAGCAAACTCAACAAAATTTTTCTCACTTATCATAGTAGAAGATGCATTTGGCTCTGCAATACCTGGAGCTAACCCTATATCGCAAGCTGCATCTATATAATTTAAAACACTTTGTGTAGAAATTTCTAAAAGTTTATGAGCCATTTCAGGATTTTTATTCAAGTCCCTTAAGAAGTTATCTGTCCCTCTCAAAAAAGATGCAGTAGTAAAAGGTCCTCCCATAGTTGTTCCTACACCAATTACAGAACTTAATTTTTCCTTAGTTATTTTAAGTGCTTCTAGAAAATAATGTATTCTTCCATCTCTGTATGGATCTATTGCTCTTAATTTATCTATTTCACTATAATCATTTATTGCAGGAGCACTAATAAATGGAGTGCTGTTTTCTGTAAAAGTAACTTTACTTCCCATCGCCTCTGGTATACCTTGAAGCCCTGGACCAAATCCTACACTATCAGGACGAAACTTTTCATAACTTCCTACAGCAACATTAACAAGAGCATCTACCGAATGATTATATTCATATATTGAATGTCCAAATATAGGTGCAACACTTTCCCCTAGAAATGGAGAACATGGAATTCTATCTATCTCTTTTCCACTTGCAAAAGCCTCCATTCTTTCCTTTGGAGTCATTTGATCTTTTTTAATTATGTAATCCATGAATAACACTCCTTTTTCAATTAAATACAGTCTTAATCAAAATTTTACATTATAATGAGTCATCCGACTAATTGGAAAAATCAATAGCTAGTTATTTGTGTATTGATTTTATTTATAAATAAAAGCCTTTCTTAGTTTTAAAACTAAGAAAGGCTTAAAATCAAATTATTAATTTATATCTGTATATCTCTATTACAGTCCTTTGAATAAATATATGATAATTTATCTCTGCCTACTGCATATACTGCCTGAGGTACATAGGGTCCAAACCATATGTAGTCTTCTTTTTTAACTGGTATCCATTCATTATCTAAATTGTATAATCCTTCGCCCGATAACAAGTAAGCTCCATGTTCTTGTACATGTGTTTCAATAAAAGGATGATTTCCTGATGGATAAAAAGTTAGAATATGCATATTCATATCAAAATCTAAATCAGCAGGAAGAAGATCTATTATTGTAACGTTTTCCATATTATCGTAATCTTTTTCTTCTATATCATTTACATTTCCTACTACTACCCAAGGTCTATGTCCCTCTAATTTTTCATATCTTTGCTTATATAGTATAAGTTTCGACCCTTCTTCACTTATATTTTCAAGATACATTTTCTTATCAGGAGGGCAATACATATAACCTCCATTTTCAAGAATATGTTCATCTTCACCTGCTTTTACCTTTACTTCTCCTTCAACGCAAAATACGAATGTTTCTATTCCATCTCCACCAAATCCTTTATTATTTATTCCATACTTATTCATTATTACTAGATAATGAACAAAACTTGCTCCTAATTTTGGAGATGCTAATATAGATATTTTGCAATTTTCAAATCCTGGGACTACATTATTAACAAGTCCTTCTGGTGGTATAATTGCATATTTCCCGTGTTTAATTACTGCCCTACTAGTAAGTAGGTCTTTTGGATATCCCATAAGTATATGCCCCTTTCTATCAGTACATTTCAAATTCATTATATCATGAATACTGTAAAATATATCCAAATGGAATTTATAATTTCTTTATAAAATTATATGTCTCTTTTGCTACATCTCTACTTGTATCACTACATAAAATTTCATGGCCGCCTTCTTCAAAATACTTTATGTCTTTTATGTCTCCACATACATTATCGTATATATATTTACCACTAATATTTCTAACAGTATCGTCATCCATGGCTTGTATAACTAGTGTTGGACATTTAATATCCTTTACTATAGGCTTAGTTCTATAAAGTAATACCCTAAAGTTTATAAGAGCTGATATAGGAAACTTAAAGGTAGAGTTTATATATTTTTCAATATTTTTATGTTCTTTATTTTTTATATCACTTATTATATTTGATGATATTTTCTTTATATCCCAGTAATATATAGGCGAATTTATTGTGACCAATCCTCTAATATTGTGCTTTAACGCTAGGTTGATGCAAATAAGTCCTCCCATAGAAAAACCTATTAAAAATATATCATCACATTTTTTTTTAAGTTCAATCAATCCTTCTTCAGCTGAATTTATCCACTCATGATAATTTACTTTGCCTAAATCTTTTCTTTTCCCTGTATGGCCTTTTAGTATAGGACTTTCTACATAATATCCTTTGTTTTCTAGATCATTCTTAAGATATTCTATTTCATATAAATGGCCTCCAAAGCCGTGAATTATTAAGAATCCTTGATTGTTTTTCATATTTTAATTCCTTTATATAGTTTTTAGTTAGTATATTCCATAAATAGCATAACTATCCTTTTTTATAAACTTATTTAGTTATATATTCTGAAAATGATTTCCTGGGAAAAGATAACATGAGTAATTTTCTTGTAAATACAAATAGCTCCCATTAACGGGAGCTATTTGTATTTATATAGTAAGTCCATAAATATCAGAAAATTCTATTTGTACTCTTTCAACTCTAGAATTGCTTTTAATTTGATTTTTACACACATTTTCGTTACACTCATTTAATATAGTATCTGGTAATTTGACTATAAACTCAGTGCCCTTACCAAAATCACTTTTTATCTCAATAGTACCGCCCTGCATTTCAACTAGAGATTTAACTAAAGATAATCCTATTCCACTTCCCTCACTTACCTTAGTTAATCTATTATTTACTTGTCTAAATCTTTCAAAAACATAAGAAACCTTATCTTGAGCTATGCCTATGCCCGAATCTTTAACATGAATTTCAACAAAATTTTCTCTAGGAACTATAGAAACCTCTATCTTCCCATTTGGAATATTAAATTTAATGGCATTAGATATTAAATTTAATATTATTCTCTCCATTTTATCTAAATCAAAAGATATTATCTTTTCTTCTATTTCTGAATTAAATACAAGTTCTATATCCTTTTCCATTGCAAATCCAGTTACTGAATTACATATGCTTTTAACATAACTAACTATATCATGGTTTTGACGGCAACATTCAACATATCCTGCATCCATTTTTGTCGAATCGATAAGATTATTGACAAGCCTTAAAAGTCTAAAACTATTTTGTTTAATTATATTTGTATATCTTTCAAAACTAAATTTATTCTCACAAGGGCACTTACTCAGCTTAAGCTCTATCATTTGAAGTGAGCTAAACATTAAGTTTAGAGGCGTTCTAAACTCGTGGGATAAATTTGCAAAAAATTCAGTTCTTAGTCTTTCAATTTCCATTTCAGCTTCCTTTATAGCTGTAATATCTTGTCCAATACCTGCTTTTCTAACTAATTGTCCACTTTCATCCTTTATTGGGAAGGATTTTCCCCATATCCATTTTATAGTTCCATCTGGCTTTATTATTCTAAAGGTTTCATCTATAAATTCATTACTTATAGCATCCATAAATAACTCTCTATCTTCCTCATGAATATAATTTAATATAGACATAGGATCTTCATGTAAACCTTCTTGGCTTCTTCCCAATACCTTTTCATAACCTGGACTTATGTAAATTAATTTGCCATCTTCTATCATCAAAAATACACCATCAATATTTTCTGCAAGCTGACGGAACTTTTCTTCACTTTCTCTTATTTTTTGTTCTGTAATTTTTCTATGAGTTATGTCTCTAGAAATACCTATAATTCCAACTACCTCATTATTTTCATCGAAAAAAGGTGACTTAATGGTTTCATACTGTCTAACACTTCCATCAAGTAATTTAAGAGTTTCTTCATATAACTTAACTTCGCCTTCTTTAATCAATTCTTCATCTTGAACTTTAAAACTATCTAACCGTTCACTATCATGTATTATTTCTGTATCTCTTTCTCCAATAAGATCCTCTGCATTTGTCCCAAAATATTCTCTTGCAAGACTTTGATTTAATGCCATATATTTTCCATCTAAATCTTTATAAAAAATAAAGTCCGGTATACAATCTATTAAAGTTTGTAAAAGCTTATTGTTTTTTTCTATTTCACCTTTTATTTTTTTTTCTTCATTTATATTTATTGAAAAACCTACAGTTCCAATTGTATTTCCTTTTTCGTCATTTACAGCAGATTTATAACTTTCATACCATTCATTGTTAACACCAAATTTATATACTTGTTTTACATTTTTATTAAGTATTGCCATATTATCTTCTTCTTTAAATTGATTTGCTATATCAATAGGCCAAATCTCAAAATCAGTTTTTCCTCTTATTTCTTCTGATAATAATCCAATATCTTCTTCGTATTTTCTATTAACAATAATATTTCTACCTTCTTCATCTTTAGCCCAAGCACAAAATGGCAAACTATCCATTAAAGTCTTTATAAATGGGTCTTCTTTGTAGGTCTCCACTATTTGTACAACAATATATTCTCCATCATTGGAAATAACACTTACTTTAAACCATCCATTTAAAAATTTTATAAATTTATCTGTAGAATTAAAATTAAATAAATTACAATTTTCATTATTAATAGAAGGTATAATATCTAAAATATTTTTTCCTATAATATCTTCTTCTTTTAAATTAACTATATTTTCAAATTTTGTATTTATATCTAATATTCTAACATCAATCGCATTACCCTGATTATCTTTAATTAGTTGGCCATAAAAATAACCGCATGGAGATTGTTTTATAATCTCTTTATAAAAATTTTCATTCATCATAAGTAATCTCACCCCACTTACATATATTGTAAGCTAATTTTACAGATTATTCAATAAAATATAGTATTTGTCTATAATTTGACAAAGAATAAGCTCTCTTTATGAAAAGAGAGCTTTTCTATTATTTTATAATTTTCTTAATGCCATCTGAAACAAATTCAACATTTGAACCAACTATTACTTGAACATTAGTTTTATTTAGCTTAACCACACCTCTAGCTCCTAAAGATTTTAAAGATTTTTCGTTTACTTTATCACAATCTATTACTTCTAATCTTAAACGAGTTGCACAGTTGTCTACCTTAACTATATTTTCTTTACCACCTAAAGCTTCAATATAACTTATAGCTAAGGCCTCATCATCAGATTTTATATTAGAATTAACTGTAAATTCATCTTCATCTTCTTCTCTACCCGGAGTCGGTAAATTTAGCTTAACTATTAATGTGTAGAATACAAAGAAGTATAGAGTTGCTATACCTAAACCTATAGGTATTATTAACCATGGGTTAGTAGCAAGTTTGTAGTTTAACACATAGTCTATTAATCCTGCTGAAAATCCAAATCCATGAAGTACTCCTAATGAATTTGTAATAAACATTGATAATGCAGTTAATAAAGCATGCGCTACTAATAAAACAGGTGATAAGAATATAAACAAGAATTCTAATGGTTCAGTTATCCCAGTTACCATTGTAGTAAGGGCTAAAGAAATTAACATCCCACCAACTGCTTTTCTTTTTTCTTTCTTTGCTGCAAGATAAATTGAAAGTGCTATAGCAGGTAGTCCAAACATCATAACTGGGAAGAATCCAGCCATATATATACCCGCAGTTGGGTCTCCTGCAAAGAATCTATTTAAATCCCCTGTTACAACCCCTTTTGGACCTGTAAATTCTCCAAGAGCAAACCAGAAATAACTGTTAAATACATGGTGTAGACCAAAAGGTATTAATAAACGATTAAAGAATCCATATATTGCAGAACCTATTGCACCTAATGCAACTAATTGACGTGCAAATCCATCTAGTACATCTTGAATATAAGGCCATGCTTCTCCAGCTATAATTGCTACAACTATCATTATTAACGAAGTTATTATAGGAACGAATCTTCTTCCTCCAAAGAAACCTAGCCACTCAGGTAATTTAACGCTTTTGAACCTGTTATAACTAAGCCCTGCTATTGTACCTGCTATAAGTCCACCAAAGAATGACATCTTCAAAGCTTCGGCAGCTTCAGCACCTAAGCTTTGAGCCCAATATGCTTTAGTTGCAAAATCAAGAACAAGATAAGCTATTGCACCAGTAAGTGCTGCTGCACCATTTTGATCATCTGACAATCCATTTGCAACTCCTATTGCAAATAACAAAGGTAGGTTTGCAAATAATGCATCTCCTGCCGAAGATATAAATGGCATGTTTAATAAGTCTGGTTGCCCAATTCTAAGCAATATAGCAGCTACTGGAAGTGCTGCTATAGGTAACATAAGTGACTTACCTATACGTTGTAAAAATTTTAACATAACTACTCCCTCCAATCTTAAGTTAAACTATTTTATAATCATCTGCGTTTAATTTACTTGCAGCTTCTTTATCAAGTATTAATACTACATCATTATGAAACTGTAATATAGATGCAGGAACCTCAGGAGCTACCTTCCCATAAACTGTGTTGTAAATAGCATCTGCCTTACTTTTTCCATAAGCTAAAAGCATTATCTTTTTTGCTCTAAATATAGATCCAGTTCCCATTGTTATAGCCTTTTTAGGAACATCATCTACATTATCAAAGAATCTTGAATTTGCCTCTATAGTAGAGCTTCTCAAATTTACTACATGAGTTTCCTTTTCAAAACTTATAGTAGGTTCATTAAATCCTATATGAGCATTATGACCTATTCCAAGAACTTGAATATCTATCCCTCCATATTCTTTTATAGACTCATCATAGTTTTCACATTCTTTATCTATTTCTAAAGCCATGCCATTTGGTATGTGTATATTTTCATGGCTTATATTAATATGATTAAATAAATTATCATACATGAAATAATAATAACTTTGTTTATTATCTTTAGGTAAATTGTAATATTCATCTAAGTTAAATGTTATAACTTCTGAAAAATCTATAACTCCATTTTTATACATTTTAACTAAATTCTTATACATACCTATTGGTGTACTTCCTGTAGCAAGGCCTAAAACAGAATTTGGCTTTAGTGTAACTTGGCTTAATACCATTTGAGCAGCTTTTTTGCTCATTTCATCGTAATTTTCGCAAACTAGTATTCTCATATATGTCTCCTTTGCATTACATTTTGTTAAAAACTACTTTTCCTTCAACTATAGTCATATAACAATTTAAATTCTCGTCAAATATAGCTATATCAGCATCTTTTCCTACATTCAAGCTACCTTTTTTATTATCTATATTTATAGATCTAGCTGGATTTAATGAAGCTAGATTTATAACACGATTTAAATTTAAGTTTGTATTTTTATAAAAATTATAAACTGCTTTATTTAATGTTAATACACTTCCAGCTAATGTATTGTCTTTAAGTCTAGCACTGTTATCTTTAACAAATACATTCTGGCCACCTAAGTCGTATTTTCCATCTTTTAGGCAGCCGGCTCTCATTGAGTCAGTAATTAGTATTATCTTGTCTTTTCCCTTATTATTTAATACAAATTGAAATATATCTTTGTGTACGTGGATTTCATCACAAATTAATTCACAGTAAGTATCTGTAAGCATTGCTGCTCCAACTACACCAGGATTTCTGTGGTTTAGAGGAGCCATTGCATTGAAAATATGAGTTATATTAGTTATTCCTAAATTTATAGCTTCTTTTGCTAATCTATAATCTGCATCACTATGACAAATAGATAAGGTTATATCTGTATTTTTCCTAACATCTTTTATAAACTTAAAATTTTCGTCTACTTCTGGTGCCAAAGATATTATTTTTATAACATCTATATAATTTTTTATAAAATTAAAATATGGTTTAATTATATACTTCTTATTTTGAGCACCTTTATATTTTTCATTTATAAATGGCCCTTCCATATGAGCACCTAATACCTTAGCGCCATTAGTTTTCATATTCATAGCAACCTTTATAACCTCAAAAGCATCATATATATCTTCTTTATCCATAGTCATAGTAGTTGGAAGATATGATGTTACACCATTTTTACATATTGTAGAGCTTATTGTATTTATTGAATTTATTGAACTGTCCATAGTATCAGATCCACCGCTACCATGTATATGAATATCTATAAGTCCAGGGGATATGTACATTCCTCTTGCATCTATAACGTTTATCCCTACTGGGATATTTGTTGTTATATCTAATATTTTTTCATTAAACACTATTACTTTATCTTCAACTATTTCATCTTTTAATAATATTTTTCCATTTTTTATTGCCTTCATATAGTAATCTCCTATTTAGTTAATAACAACCTATATTTATACTTACTCTTATTAATATTTAAATAAATATCCATACTATGTGTATTCACATTAATATATCATTTTATGCATTAAAAAATGACCTCATTTAGGTCATTTTTTAAAAACTCCTTGTATCTATAATCAAATGGATTTATTCGATTTAAAATTGAAAGCTATCTTTGAGTAGGAGGCTCAGTATATTTAATTCTTATTTTATAATCCCTCTATATTTAGTCTTTTTATAACCTCTTTAGTAACTCTAGCTGTAATCTCATTAATAAGCTCTTCTTTAAAGTTATCTATATCATTAACTTTATTATCTTGCTTTTCATTATCTATTGAACAATTCGGAACGCCTCCTGTTTTTATTCCAAGGTTTGTTCTTATTTCAATTAAATCTGATACCTGACTGGTGTTTAGTTCATTTGCCTTTTTAATAATATTTCCTGTATACATAAGCATTAAGGCATAGTGCTCTAAAGATTCCAATCTGTAATATGCTTCTATAATGTCTTTTCCCCATGTAAGTGCCCCATGATTTGCAAGTAATACTGCGTTATATTCCTTACAATAAGGTGCAATAGACTCTGGTACTTCATTAGTTCCAGGTGTTGCATAAGGAGCAACAGGTACTTTTCCAAGTAGCACTACAGCCTCTGGTAATACAGGTTTATCTAAATCTATACCTGCAATTGCAAATGAAGTTGAAACAGGAGGATGTGCATGAACAACAGATTTAACTTCAGGATTTTCTTTATATACCCTAAGGTGCATTTTAACCTCAGATGAGGGTTTATTTTCTCCCTCAATAATATTTCCATCTAAATCTAATTTAACCATCATATCTGGTGTCATAAATCCCTTACTTACACCTGTAGGTGTTACCCAAATACTATTAGTTCCTGTTTTTATAGATATATTTCCATCGTTTGCTGCAACAAAGCCTTTTAAATAAATTCTTTGTCCTATTTCACAAAGCATCTTTTTAGCTTCAAAATCTGAGCAGTATTCTTTTTCTATCATAATGCTACCTCCTCAATATTTTTTACTTAAACATCTTAGGAAGATTTTCTGTATAAGGAGGATAAGCTATTCCATTTTCAGTAACAATAGCAATTATCAAACTATTGTCTGTTACATCAAAACATGGATTATATGCATTTACACCCTCTGGTGCCATAGGTTTTTCATACCATTTGCCAATTATTTCGTCATTAGGTCTTAATTCTATTTCTATATCGTCTCCATTTTCGCATTTTAAGTCTATTGTTGAAGTAGGCGCACATACATAAAATGGTATATTATAGTGTTTTGCAAGAATTGCCACACCAGAAGTACCTATTTTGTTTGCTGTGTCTCCATTTTGTGCAACTCTATCACATCCAACTAAAACTGCTTGTATCTTTCCTTCCTTCATAACTATAGATGCCATATTATCACATATTAAAGTTACATCTATTCCTGATTCATGAAGCTCCCATGCTGTTAGTCTTGACCCTTGAAGTAATGGTCTTGTTTCATCTGCATATACCTTAAAGTCGTACCCCCTTTGTGCACCAAGATATATAGGTGCTAAAGCCGTTCCATACTTAGCAGTTGCAATAGCTCCTGCGTTACAATGGGTTAATATTCCAATGTTTGGTTTTAGTAATGAAAGAGCGTTTTCTCCAATAGACTCACAAACTCTTTCATCTTCTTCTCTTATCAATTCTGCTTCTTCTCTTAATGCATTTTTAATTTCTTCTATAGATTTTTCTTTTTCTCTTATTAATCTATCTTCCATTTTATTTAAAGCCCAAAATAAGTTTACAGCAGTTGGCCTTGAACTAGATAAATAGTCTTTTACTTTTTTAAAATCATTATATAGTTCTTCATAGTTAGATGCATTTGAAGATTTTGTTCCTAGATAAACTCCATATGCAGCCGCAATTCCTATAGCAGGAGCCCCACGAACTTTAAGCATATATATAGCATCCCAAACATCTTCCATTTTTTTTAATTCCAAAAACTTTTTTTCATTTGGAAGTAATGTTTGATCTAAAATTATTAATGCATCCTTTTCATCATCTAGTCTTACTGATTGTATTATAGAAATTCCTGATATGTCTTTTTCAATCATGTTATGCCTCCATCAAAATTTGTTTTTCAGATTTTTTTATAATTTTTATATAGTCTTGTCCATTAATTATAGATTCTCTTTCCATAATTAATTTTTTACCTAGCAATACACATGTTTTTTCTGCAATTGCTCTTTTATCTAAATCTTCTATTGAAGTTAAATCCTTTACATGTGCAAGACCTACAGTTCTTCTACAAAGTTCAAGCCCTGCAACAGCACTTGTGTCTTTAATTATATTTTCTAAATAAAATTCTTTGAAGCCCTTGTACTTTGCAACTCTTTCAGTAACTTTTTCATCCCAAAGTTTATTAAATTTATCTTTAAATATATCTACAACATCTTTTATAGTATTTAAAATCCAATTTTTATAATCTTCTTTCTCAATAAGATCTTCTATTGTTGCATCTGCATTAAAATAAGCAAATATTAAATTTGCTACTACATTTCCGATATCGTATCCAGCAGGTCCATAAAATGCAAATTCAGGATCTATAATTTTAGTTGAATCTTCTTTTACGAATATAGAGCCTGTGTGTAAATCTCCATGTATAAGAGATTGAGCATTATTCATAAACTCAAATTTCAACTTTGCTGTTTCAAGAAGTAGAGCATCGTCTTCCCAAAGTGTTTTTGCAACAAATTCTTTTATTGGTTCAAATAGATTATTTCTTTCGCAGTTATAAAATGGTTCCGTATAAACTAAATCCTCAGTTATTTCACAAAGCTCTGGATTTATAAAGTTTTTTACCAAATCTTTTTTTGCCTTATGATCCATAACTACGTCAGTTGTTAAGAAAAGAGAGTTAATCATAAATGTAGTTATATGATCTACAAATAATGGGAACTTTTTGTGTTTTAAAAGAGCAGTTCTCATTATTTCGTGATCTGATAAATCCTCCATTGCACAACAGTTCATTATACTGTCATAGTTGTATACCTTAGGGACAAGGCTTGGGGCTAATTCATATTGAAGTTTTAGTATTTCACTTTCTATTCTATTTCTATCTGTAGATAATACGAATTCATCCGAAATTCTAGCTACAGGACCAGCTTGTTTAATAATAATAGACTTGCCTGATTTATTATCTACAACTCTAAATACGTAATTTAAGTTTCCATCCCCTATTTCTTTACATGTTAATACTGCATCTTCATCAAAGAAATTTAGTATAGTTTTTGCATACTCTACAGCATCATTTTCTTTCATTGTAAAATACTTAGTTTTGAAATCCATAACCTAGCCTCCTAAATTTATTCTTTTAATAAGTTAAAGCTAGAGCAAATGCTAATACACTACCTTTTAGCATTTGCAACGGCATCTTTATTATTATGAATCAATTTAATAAACCTGATACTAAACATAGGGATAATGTTAATATTACTGCAAAAATTGTATTTTGTGAATACGAATAATGCATTCTTGTCCATATGTAAAAAAAGGTCTTCTTTACAAGAAAGTAAAGAAGACTTACAAAATTCTATTTATATATTAAATTTAAAATCATTTTTTTCTACTTCGTTGAATTCTCTTATATACATAGATATTTTATGTAAATATTCTTTTTCTAAAATTGTAACTAAATTTCTATCCTTTTTTATATAGCCTTTTTCTATAAACTTATTTATTACATTGTATAAACCCTTTCTGCTTACTGATAATGATTTGCAAAGATTATACATGCTTTTATATTCAAATTTATCGTTATTACAGTTGTTTAAAATATGAAAAGCAATAATTTCTTCTAATGTAAATAAATCTTTCATTAATAGTTTCTTATATATGCAGTATATTCTTTTACTTGTTTTAAAGAAGAATATTTTTAAAAACTCAGTGTTTTTCTCTAATTTTTTCAATGTACGCTTACTTATCTTAAGCAATAATACTTCTGTTTTGGCTATAATATCGCAGAAAAGGTTTTCATCATACATATAACTTATTTTACCTACAAATTCATTTTCCCATAAATCATCTACTAAGAAACTTCTTCCATTTTTAGTTGTGTATTCTACCTTAACATTTCCATCTAATATAAAAAAAATTTCTTGTAAATTTTGATTTGAATGAGTTATATAATCCCCTTTTTTATATTTTACTATTTCAATTTCATCTAAATAGTCTTTTATATGTTCATATATGTATATATTTTCTAAATTCATATTACACCCCTTATGAATAATTATTTATGTCTATCCCTTATTCTATTATATAAGGAAAAAACTAGTAATTCTATATTAGAACTACTAGTTTTTTAAATTTTATATTAAAATAATGTATCGTGTGCAATATAACAAGCTATATCAGCTTCTAAAAACATATCTTGTATTTCTTCTAGTCTAGTATAATCAATATCTCCATTATCAGCATAATCGTATTTCTTTCCAAGCTGTTCCCACTTAGATTCACCTAGTCTGTGGAAAGGAAGAATGTTTATTTCAAAAAGGTTATTACTGTGCATAAAATCAATTAAATCTTGTATGTTTTCATTACAGTCATTAAAGTCACCTATAACAGGTAATCTAAGGACGATTCTTCCATTCCAGTTAGATTTTTTTAGAGATGATATATTGTTTAATATTAAATCGTTATTAACCCCTGTTTTTTCCTTATGTTTTTCTCTATCCATATGTTTTATATCTATAAATGCAAAATCTATAAATTTCATGGCTTCTAGGAATATATCTTCACTAGTATATCCACTTGTTTCAATTGCAGTATGAAAATCATATTTCTTACATTCTTTTAGTGTCCTTATTAAAAATTCACTTTGCATATATGGCTCTCCACCGCTAAAGGTCACTCCCCCATCACTTCTCCAGTTATTAGAGTCCCTTTTCAAAACATTTATCAATTCATCTAAATTGTATTCTTTAGAACATACTTTTAGAGCATTGTAATAACATGCATTGCTACACTCAAAAGTATTACAATCCTTGCATATATCCCAGTTTAGAACTGGTTTGTTTTCATTATCAAAGTTAAGTCCTCCTTTAGTGCACTTATCCTTGCATATAGAACAACCTTTTTTGTATCTACAAGATAATTCACTAAACATAACTTGAGGCTTTTTGCTCCAACTTTCAGGATTTGCACACCATTTACAACTTAATGGGCATCCGCTCATAAATACAGTAGTTCTACACCCTGGTCCGTCATGAACTGAAAAACTTTGTATATCAAATATATTTCCTTTAATATCCATAAGTTTACTCCTTATCTAGAAATTCATGACCTTCGCAAGTTATAGTACTTAATTCTCCAAAAGTCCAGTCTTCATGTTCTAGCCCTTTACATATACCCATTCCTTTTTCATCAGGTTCATGAAAGTTTTTGCAGTTATTACACTTTGGTGTCAACGCTAAGCATTCACATATATCACTATCTATATTTACAAATCCTTTTGTAAGTCTACATATTCCCTTAGCAGCATCTATACTACAAAAATTTAAACAATCATTATGTTTTAACATATATTACACCCCTTTGTACTCAGTTCTTGATATAACTTCATCTTGTATAGGTTTACCTAATTCACACCAATATTGAGTAAATCCAGCTACCCTTACCATTAAATCTCTATTTTCATCAGGCTTCTTTTGAGCTTCCTTTAGTGTTTTAGAGTCTATTATATTGTATTGAACATGGAATCCACCTTTTCTCATATATGAACGTGTTAAATCTAAAAGTTTTTTACTTCCCTGCATACCAACAAGTGCTGTTGGATGTAGTTTAAGATTTAACTGTGAGTTTTGAGATGTGGTTTGATCCCATATAGTAGCTGATTCAAATAATGCATATACTCCATTTTTATCTGTTCCTGGATAAGCCGAAACTGATCCGTCTGAATAAGTCGTTCCACTTAATCTTCCATCTGGAGTAGCCAAAGTGGCAGCCCCTTGAGGTCCATGTGTAGATACAGATATTTGACAAGCATATAATTTCTTACCGTATAATGATTCATATTTTTTACAAGCTTCAGTGAACCACTCTTCATAATCTCTTAACACAACATCTGCATAAAAATCGTTGTTTCCGTACTTAGGTGCTCTTAAACAGTCTCCATACATATCATCATATTTTCCACTATTATCTACTCTAACTTGGTCTACTAATGAATAACTACCAACTTCTGAGGCATTTTTAAATCCAAAGTTATTTAACATAGCATCTTTTACTTCTTCAAGAGAATATAACTTTTTATCGTATACTATATTTTTAAGTGATACTAATGAATTTACCATAGTAATAGTTCCGCAACTTTCAACGTTAAACGTAGCATTGTATCTATAACCCATATTTCCTATATGTTGACCTCTATCTAGACAATCAGGCTTTAGGAATGAGTTTATTATAGCCATATTTTGCTTTCTCCAAATATCATGTTCTATATTATTTGTCTTACATAATACATCAATAGTCTCTTCATAATATTCTTTAAAAGTATCAAATAATTCTTCAAATGTTTCTAACTTTCTATTGTGAGGTTTGTATATTTGTAACCCTGTTCTGTGGTCTTTTCCGTTTGTAAGAACAAGTTCAAGTACTTTAGGGTTTGCTATAAAGTGAACCCCTACGCTAGTTGGTTGACCTGCTCCACCAGGTATTTCATACTTTTTACCATTTAGGTTAAGTTCTTTCCAACAACATGGAGAAGTTTCTAGACACCCACCTATTGCAATAGCTCTAGCTTCTTCTATAGTCATTCCTTCATCGCTAAATTGATTCATCAAAAATTCCATAGAGTTTCTATTGTTAACCCAAGCTGGATAACCAGATCCAACCTTATTACTTTCTACCCCTTTTAATAAAAATTCTTCTGATAGCTTTTCATCATATAATATAGTTAAAGTTGGCTGTGGTGTTTTGCAAGTTATACCAGCCTCTAATATTAAAAGTTCTAATTCATTAGATGCAGATTGCCCTTGTCTAGTAAGACCACCCATACTTAAATTGTTAAATGTATTTCCAGATAAAACTCCACCGTTTACCCCAGCAGAGGCAAAACAGTCAATACAAGTTATTTTTATTCTATAAAGCTCCATAAGCTCTAATACTTCTTCTTTAGTAATTCTTCCGCTTTCAATATCTTGTTCATACCAAGGATATAATACTTGGCCTAGTCTTCCTATAGACATTCCAGATATGGCATCTTCATTTACTGAAGCTATATGTAATGTATATGTAAGTTGAAGTGCTTCTCTAAATGTACGTGGCTTATTGTGTGCTATCCACTCAAGACATGATGCTATTTCATTGTATTCTTTTTTCTCACTATCTATAGTTTCAATTTCTTCTAAGAATCTAGCATGTCTTGCGTAGTTTAGTATCCATGTTTGAAGTCCTTCAATAGCATGTATTACCCCTTCGTAGAAATAAAGTCTATCCATACCTATTATTCCATCCCCGCCTGCACATCCAGCTACTTCATCTCTACATTCTTTAGCCATTTTAATAAGATTATCAAATCCATGTTCAAGAGGATAATAGTAGTTTATAACCTCTCTACCTTGAGGTATTGTATATCCTGAGTCAAACATACAAACCAAACTTCTCATTATTTTTTCTTTTGTGTCATACCCTGGAACCATTTTTTCATATCTCAATCCTACATCTTCTACTGATTTGTTTACCCATTCTTTTGCAACTTTTAAAAGTGCTGGAATTTCTTCTTTCCTCATTCCAAACTTTCCTGCAATAGAAACTATGTTCCCAAAGCTTTTAGTAACATTTCCTCCACCTTGCCCAATTTGACTTAATTCGTCTGCACTACTACTAGCTGTTTTTGAAGCTTCTTTTGAAATCTCATCACCTTGTGCAACGAAAAAGCTTTCACTAAGCCATGGCATTGGGAAAGATCCTCTGTAATTACGTGTTTTTTGCATTACTAATTTTTCACCTGGAATGATATTTGGAGTCATATGTGAAAAAGCTGATTTTAAAGCCTTAGCTCTTCTTACTACTAATACATCTCCATCTAATGCTTTCCATGCTCTATTATACCAATAAGGAAACTCCATATCTGCCGTAGCTAAAGTGTTATAAAAAACATCTCTCAATGCATTTGCCCTTGGTGTTGGCTCTTTTTTTATTTCCTCATAGTTCTTATTTTCATCAAAATTATTATTTGTATTTATTCCCCTTGAACTCAAAATACTCTTAATCTTATCTTCTTTTAATTTTTCCATGTACGTATCCCCCTTACGTTAAATCTATATACATTATACTATTTATAAATCACAATAAAGTAGTGTAATGTACACAGTTTTTATTTCAATTTTACTTGTGATATAATTAGTTGTACTATCACTATATAAAATTTAAATTCATATATTATAAGTATTGTAATATTGATAAATTTAATAAAGGGGGATAAAAATGAATAGCTTAAATGAGTTTATAACTAATGAAATAAAAAATATAGTAAGATCATCTAATTTATCAACTAAATATAGAACACCTTTAGTATGTTTTGGGGATGCAAATAATCCTTTGTTTAATGATTTAAAAAACATTATTGATGAAGAGCACTACTTGCCATCTGATTTGTTAGAAGATGCAAAAACTGTTGTTTCTTTTTTTATTCCTTTTAGCGAAGATATTTTATATGATAATTTAAAAAGCGATATTATTACAAAGGAATGGGCCTATGCAAAAAAAGATACAGAATGTGTAATTAATGAAATTATTGAAGAAATGAAGATAAGACTTTCTGATATTGGGATTAAAGTTTCTAATAACCCAAGCAAAGCTCCTTATACTAGTGATAATTTCATCCATAAATGGTCTCAAAGACATGTCGGTTATATATGCGGCCTTGGTAACTTTGGACTTAATCACTTACTAATTACCGAAAGTGGATGTGCTGGTAGATATGGAAGCTTTGTTATAGATGCTGAGACTGATTATGATTCTGTAGTATCTGAAGAATATTGTTTATATAAAATTAATAAGTCATGTGGTGCTTGTGTTAAAAACTGTCCATCTAATGCCCTAACTTATGATGGAATTGACAAGACTAAATGTAGCAGTAGTATGGATGTTATTAATAAAGAATATTATGGTGGCATAAAATCACTTAAATCTTGTGGCAAGTGTATAGCTCTACCATGTGCTCTAAAAAGACCTCTAAAAAAATAAATCATATTATACCTTAAGCTTAAAAGCAATATTACAGGGTATAATATATCCGAGGTGATTTTATGAGTCTTAAAATTAAAGTATATTCAGATTATGTATGACCATTTTGTTTTTTAGCGGAAGTTCCGCTTAATAATGCAATTAAAGGAAAAGATGTAGAAGTTGAATGGATGCCATTTGAACTTTATCCCTATCCCAATAAATTATCATTGACAAAAGAATATATAAAAGAAGCCTGGGAAAATTCAATCTCTCCACTTGCAAATAAATTTGGAGTAGAAATACACATGCCAGATTTCTCTAAACAAACTTATACAAACCTTGCATTTGAAGGTTATCAATATGCTAAGGAAAATAACAAGGGAAATGAATACAATCATCGTATTTTAAATGCGTATTTCCAAGATGGTATGAATATTGGAGATATAGATGTTTTGACAAAGTTAGCAGGCGAAGTAGGCTTAAATGAACAAGAATGCAGAGAAGTTCTTGAAAATGGTAAGTATGAAAATGTTCACAAGGAAATGTTACAACATGCATATTATGAAATGAAAGTAGAAGTTGTTCCTACATTTATAATTGGTGATACTAGATTAGAAGGTGTCGTTAGCGAAGAAACTCTAAAAAATGCAATAGATAATGAGTTAAATAAACAATAAAACAACTTAGGTATAGACTTTCTATACCTAAGCTATTTTTCTTAATTATCCTATTTCTACATATTCTAATTTTTCTCCATCTTGTCCCTCAAAGAAGAATATTTTATCATTTTCAAAACTTCCAGGTACTTCAGAAATTAGCTTTATGTTTTCATCTTTTAGCTTTTGAACTGCTTCTTCCATATTAGGAACTGTATAAGCAATATGATCAATTCCTATTTTCTTCTTTTCATTTTCTTTTAGATACTCAATAAATTCAACTACTCCTGTGCCTGAATTTACAAATATAATGTTTACTCTTTCATCAAGATGACAGCGAGTTATTTTGGCACCAAAGTTTTTTACATGAAATTGGGCAGATTTTTCTGCATCCTTTACAATTACACCAATATGATTTATTTCATACATTACTATTCCCCCTTAATTATAAAATAATTCATAGTATCTTTTTATTTTGTTCTCAAAATCTTTCATACTTAAATATCTAGCTTCTCTTATATTTTCTTTTCCTTCAATGAATACAAGAATAGCAGGTATAGTAAAAATATTGAATTGTGAAGATATTTCTATAGACTTTTCTACATCAACTTCTATACTTTCTATTTTAGGATAATTATTTAGCATTTTTTCTACCTTTGGTCTTAAAACATTACATACATCACAAGTTTTATTTCCAAAATATATTAATACAATTTCATTTTCTTTTATTAGGCTTTCAATGCTTTTATTTTCATACAACTTATCCATTATATCAACCACCTATACTTATTCCTTATTAATATGCTTTAAACCTTCTCTACGGCTTAATGGTTTTAATTCGTTGTTGTTTATAAATTCGATCACTGAACTTTGATTAGTTTTGCTATATTCTCTAAGAGCCCATCCTATAGCCTTTTGAATAAAAAACTCACTTGATGAAGTAAATCTTCTAATAATTTCATAAAGAAGCTTTTCATCTGTATCATTTTTATATTTTAATTGAAACAATATTGCTGTACGATTTAACCATATATTATCACATTCTAGCCATTTATTTATGTAAGTATTAATAACACTAGTATTGTCTTTTAATATGTATCCTATTAAATTTACTGCAAGTATATCTACAGTATCCCACCAGGATTTTGTTACAACTAACTTTTCTAAAAGCTCTAAATCATTAATATCCAAAAGCTTTTTGTATTTTAATAGTAAATCCATAGCAACATGTTGAAATTCTCTGGCTTCCTTACTCCATAGATCTTCTGCTGTTTTAATTAATTCTTCTTTTGATAATTTTGTATTATTAAGAATTTCTTTTAAAAGTACTCTTCTTTGTGGGGATTTTATTCCTAGAAATTCAAAGTTATTCTTCATATATTTTTTCATAGGAATAGCAGTTTCTTCATCGGCATTTTGTTTAAATATGTTTATAATTAACTCAGTATTATTCAACGAAATTTCACCTACTTAAATTTACTATATTTATTTAATTATTTTACTACTACTACCATATTATTTCACCATTATATGTAAACTTTATAAATAATGGTGAAATAATATGGTACATTGCTCAAAAATACTGCACCTTTCACAGTGCAGTATTAGAAACTTAATATTATTTCTTAAATATCTTTTCTACTTTCGGAGCTCTTAATCTATGGGGCATTTGTAAGTCTGAACCAATTAAAGGTCTTACATAATTTTTAAACTTTTCAGTAACATCGTTACCTCTAATATTTATAAATTCACTAGACATTTCTTTTGCCTTGCCTGCAACTTTATTAAGATTTGTAAGTTTATAATCAACTGAATAATCTCCAGTTCTGTGTATTGTTACAGAACCACTACTATTGTGGTAAATTGAAAATTGAACTGCCTTTTCTCCTACTTCCCTTGCTTCTCTTTGATCTACATCAGATGTACACTCTACAAAACATCTTTGAATATAACCAAAAGTATCACTTCTAACGCGTTTTATATTTAGATTTTTCTTTATATAATTAGCCAACATATCTCCTAAAGCACCGTTACCTGAAAGTTGCATATTTCCATGAGCATCTGTTTCTAATTTTTCAACTAGTTTTTTTATAATTAGCACTCCAGCTTCATCTCTTATTCCTTCTGAGACAGCTATTACACATCTTCCATACTTTTTGTATACATTGTTTACATCACTTAAAAAGTTTTCCATATTAAAAGCTCTCTCCGGTAAATATATTAAATGTGGTCCATCATCAGCATATTTTTTTGCTATTACTGACGATGCAGTTAAAAACCCTGAGTCTCTTCCCATAACAACTCCTATATAAACTCCTGGCAATGCTCTATTATCAAGGTTTGCACCAGCAAAAGCATTTACTACAAAACGAGCCGCAGAACCATACCCAGGTGTATGATCATTTACCATAATATCATTATCTATAGTTTTTGGTATGTGTACAGCTTTTAAATTATATAATTCTTTTTGTGCATATTCATTTACAATTCTCATTGTATCTGCAGAATCATTTCCACCTATATAGAAAAAATATCTAGCGTCATGAGCCTTCAAAACCTTAAGTATCTCCATACAGTATTTTTCATCTGGTTTATCCCTTGTAGAAAATAATGCCGATGAAGGAGTCTTGGCCACTTGTTCTAAATTATTTGTAGTCTCATAAGTTAAATTTAAAAATTCCTCATTTATTATTCCTTCAACCCCGTTAACAGCACCGTATACATTGCAATTATTTAAAAACTTTCTAGCTTCAAGTACTACTCCTACTAAAGATTGATTTATAACAGCGGTAGGCCCACCACCTTGGGCTACAATAATATTCCCCTCACATTTCATATATTTACCTCCAAACAAGTATAGTTATATATGGTCTATATATTTATATACTTTTATTCTAAGTCTCGACTTTTTAGAACTATACTTATTTGGCTATTTAAATCCCTTTGCCTAATATTATATTCTAGTAATTATACCAAGCTTTTTGATAATATCTAAGTAAAACAGGATTAGTCAGTGTGTTTATCTCGACTTTATCTAGATTAAGTTTTTCATCTTTTCCAAAGTCGAACATAGCTTTTGTTATATTATCATCTAGATATTTTGTACTTACCGTAATTTTTATATTATCCTTTGAAAATTTTTGTTTAGATGCAATAACAAATCCCCAGTCTCCAAATGAAGGTACATTTAAATGATATCCCGATGTATTAAATCCTTCAGATGAAACAGTTTTTAATATACTCCAATAAGCTTCTTTTGCATAATAAGGACTTGTAGATTGAACTACTACCATGCCGCTATCTGTTACATGATTGTAGATTAGTCTATAAAATAAGTTTGTATACAACTTATTTAATGCTTCATTGTTAGGATCTGGTAAATCTACTATAATTAAATCGTATTTATCTTTACTTTCTTCAAGATATTTATAAGCATCTTTATTTATAACTTGTAGCTTTTCATTTTCAAGAGAATTCATATTTAATTTTTTTATAGTTGGATTAGTTTTGCATAAATTTACAACAGCAGGATCTAAATCAACAAGTTTTATACTCTTAACTTCGTCATATTTTAGTATTTCTCTAGCTGCTAACCCATCTCCCCCACCTAAAATAAGTATATTCTCTTTTTGGGGAGCAAGACTCATAGCAGGGTGTATAAGTGCTTCATGATATCTATACTCATCATAGGAACTAAACTGAATATTCCCATCTAGAAACATTCTCAAATCATCTCTGTCTGTAGTAAGGACTATTTTTTGGTACTTTGATTGTTCTTTGTAAATTATATTATCTCTATACAATTTATCTTCAATAGAATTTCCTAAAGTATCTCCTTTAATAAATCCAAAAAGTAAAACTATTAAAAATAAAATAGATAAAAATTTCATTAATTTATGATTTTTTATAAAATTGTCATACTTAAACACAATCCAAATTGCTACAACAATATTAATAAGTCCTACAAAGAATGAAGTTTTAATTGGACCAAAACTAGGCAGTAAAATAAGCGGAAATGCTAATGAACCAAGTAACGCTCCTATGTAGTCAAAACTTAAGACATTAGCAATAGTAATTCTCAAGTCTTTTTCATTTTCCTCTATAATTCTAGTAATAATAGGAATTTCTAATCCTACTGAAATACCTATTATTGCTATAATTGAATACATAATAACAGCATAGGATTGTGTAAATATATAAGAGTAAAACAATAAAATTCCAGACAGTCCACCAATTAAACCTATTATTAATTCTATAATAATAAATGAGTCAAAAAGATTTTGTTTTAGTCTTTTAGTTAAATATGAACCTATACCCATAGCACTCATAAAACAGCCTATGGTAATAGAGTATTGCATAGTACTATCCCCTAATAAAAGAGAACTAATATTTCCTATAATTAACTCATAAATAATTCCACAAATTGAAATTATAAAAACGGATACTAACAAAGGTGTTGCATTAAATTCATTTTCTTTTGTCTTAAGTTGACTATCCATTTTATCTTATCCTTTCAAAAACTATGCAATAGCCGCACTTATTGCAATAGCAATACCTATAAACATCCCTGCCACTGATAAGCCTGCTGCCATATTATGCTTATCTATTTCCTCGTTTAAGTTAATTGGAAGGATCAAATCAAATAACTTATATCCCAAAGTACATAATAATATTCCAATTAAAAAATATGCTAGAATTGAAAATATAATATTAATATCCATAAAAACTCCTCCTATTTATTAAATAATAACTGCTCTAATTAAAATTCCAATTGCAATAAATATACCACCTATAATTGCTCCAATTGCGGGATTTCCCTCTTTAATTTCTTCTAAAAAGTTATAAGGCATTATAAAATCAATTATTTTATATCCTGTAAACATCAGCCCTAGTGCTAAAAAACCATATATTAAAGTTAAAACATATTCATTATTAAGCATTAATTAATTCTCCCTTCTTATTTTCCAAAACTCGTTCCACCGCCGAGATTTGATTTAGACTTTGTACTTCCACTTCTAATAGAATTTGAGCCATTAATGTTTCCGTATTTTTTAATATCATCTTTATAGTGCTTGCTAGACTTATACGTTTTATCGAAAAAACTCTTTGTGTTTTTACTATATGCCCTATATATTCCGCCATAACCACTCCTATGGACATATTGCCTTGATGAAACTTGTACTAATGTACCTCCATCTTCCCCTTTATAAACCAAAACATATTCATCTTCATAAAAAAGTTGAATATTATTTCGATCATTTAAATCAGTATGATTTAGAGGTGTAACTAAAGAAATTATATAATTTGCTGTTTCTGGAACACTCATATGTGTCTTATAAACATCTGCATCATCATCTATTCCTGTAATACTAGTTACATATTGAAAAGTGTAGTCTTCATTGATTGCATCTCTAACATATGAATCATCAAGTGCAGAAAGTATAATAGTTGCTATAACTATTATAGTAAACCCAATAATTTTAATCCCTGTGCTATATGTTTTTTTTGAATTCCCCATTATTCCCCTCCTTTCTTATTTATCTAATACTTAACTTTTTACATTTAGGTATATTTTACCATACTTCTAAAATTCTTTAGTTATAAAATTTATATATTATCTACCTAAAATAAGCTCCCATATTGGGAGCTTATTTTTCTTTTAATCCACTAGAAAGTGTAAATGAAAGTATAAAACATAATAAAGATATTAAAACAGTTCCTAAAAATACTATATGAAGCGATGAAGTAAAAGAACCTTTAATAAACTCTGTAGTTATTCCATTTGCAAAATTTGATGAAGAATATAAAGTACTTGGATCTATTCCCTCAATTCCTAGTTTATTAAAATACTTTATAATATTTATATTAAAAATACTTCCGAAAATACTTATACCTATTGTTTGCCCTAATGTACGAAGAAGTGAATTTGAAGCTGTTGCAGCTCCTCTTTTACTGTAGTCTACAGATGACTGAATTACTATTGTCAAAGTTGTAAAGCTTCCTCCGAATCCAAATCCCATTATAAAAATATACAATATAACTAAAGCAATAGGAGAATTAATACTTAGTGTAGATACAAGGAAAGTACTTAATAATAGCACTAGCGTAGATGCTGCTATTACTATTTTTTCTCCATATCTAGGTATTGCTTTTCCTAAGATAAATGAAGACAAAAACCATGCAACAGACATAGGCCCCATAGCAAGTCCAGAAACTGTTGCACCATATCCTAGAACATTTTGCATATATAAAGTTAAATAAACGTTAATAACTATTAAAATAGCTGATCCTAAAAAGCTAATTGAATTAACAATTGTATTTATTTTTGTAAAAATTTCAAATGGAACAACAGGTTCCTTTGCCTTTAGTTCTATAAAGTAAAATGATATAAATAATACAATTGTAGTAACTAAACAGATTACTGTTTCTATTGAAAAACTATTATTTTTTTCCCATAACATTACGCCATATAAGAGAAGTAAAATTGCAGATGACAATACTATAATCCCTGGGAAGTCCATACTATGTTTCTTTTTTTCAAAACTTTCTTTAAGACTTGTTTGAAGAAGTATTATAGAACCTATTCCAAATGGAATATTTATAAAGAAAATCCAATGCCATGAAAGATAATCAATAAAAAAACCACCTAAAAACGGACCTATCAAACTAGATATTCCCCAGACTGAACTTACCCAGCCTTGAACTTTTGTTCTTTCAGATAAACTAAATACATCTCCAATTATAGTGTATGTAATTGTAAATATAGCCCCTGCTCCAAGTCCTTGTATTGCACGGAATACTATAAGTTGATACATATTTTGAGATAATCCACAAAGAGAACTCCCTATTAAGAAAATTATAATTCCAACAAATAAAGTATTTTTTCTTCCATATAAATCAGATAATTTCCCATAGATAGGCGTAGAAATAGCTGATGTTAATAAATATGCTGAAAATACCCAGCTTATAAGTTCGAATCCGCTTAATTCCTTAACAATTGTAGGTATAGCAGTTGTTACAACTGTACCTTCAACAGCGCCTAAAAACATTGCAACCATTATTGCGATAACTATTTTCTTTTTTCTTATATCCATTTTATGTCTCACTTCCTTTGTAGCTTAATTTTATTTTTTTGCAATCAAATTATATAATACCATACTTTCTCATGAAATTAATTTTCTAGAATATTAAGATAATTAAGTCAATGTATCTATTCTGTATTATATAGGACTTACACTTAATATATCGGCTTACATATTATTACTGTAAGATTATATAAGGGGGGATTGTTTTGAACTTTACAATTGAAAATGGTGTAACAACACTAAATTTAGACATGATATCAACTTTATGTCTAGCGCTATTATTATTACTTCTTGGAAATTTCATAAAGAAAAGAATTAATTTTCTTGAAAAGTTTTGCATACCTTCTCCAGTTATAGGCGGACTTTTATTTTCATTATTAGCATTTGGATTAAGACAAACAAAAGTTATAAACATATCTATGGATATAACTTTTCAATCACCTTTTATGATAGCATTTTTTACAACAGTTGGACTTGGAGCTAGCTTTGCTATATTAAGAAAAGGTGGATATCAATTAGTAGCTTACTGGCTATTAGCTGGGGTTTTGGCAATAGCTCAAAATGTAGTAGGAGTTGGTGTAGCTGAATCTGTAGGTATACATCCAGTTCTTGGAGTTATGGCTGGAGCCGTGTCTTTAGAAGGTGGAATGGGAGCCGCTGCTGCATTTGGGCCTACTGCAGAGTCTATGGGAGTTAACGGAGCTACTGCTGTCGCTATAGCATCTGCAACTTTTGGACTTATAAGTGGTGGTATAATTGGTGGTCCTTTAGCTAGATACCTCATTGTAAAATATAAACTTTCACCTGATTTATCTGTAACAACTGAAGACTTAGAATTAGAAGATAAAATAGAAACAAACTCTAATAAAATTACAGCTGATGAAATTTTAATTCATATGGCAGCTATAACAGTTTGTATGGCTCTTGGTTCTTTAGCTAGTTCTTGGTTTAGCAACGTGACTAAACTTGTCCTTCCAGGATATGTTGGAGCAATGTTTACAGCAGTTATTTTAAGAAATATAAATGATAAGGCTAAATTTGTAGAACTCAAAACAAATGTAGTTAATTTAATTGGAGATGTATGTCTTTCAGTGTTCCTATCAATAGCTTTAATGAATCTTAAATTATGGGATTTAGCAGATTTGGCACTTCCATTATTTATAATTTTATTTACTCAAGTAATATTTATGATACTATACTGTATATTTATATGTTTCAAAGTTTTGGGAAAAAATTTCGATGCAGCTATTATGTGTGCTGGTATGATAGGACATGGACTTGGCGCTACTCCTAATGCCATAGCTAATATGAGAACTGTTACTGATAAATACGGTCCATCCCCAAGATCATTCTTAATAGTTCCTATAGTAGGGGCATTTTTAATTGACTTATTTGGTATACCTGCTATAGTATGGTTTATGAATGCCTTTAGTTAAAATAAATACTTTTTATTCATTTTATTCATATGAAAATAAAGCTAGAGATTATCTCTAGCTTTATTTATTTCAAAAAATAAAAAAACTACGCGGCTACGTCCTACTCTCCCAGGCAGCTTCCCACCAAGTACCATCGGCGCTAAAGAGCTTAACTTCTGTGTTCGGAATGGGAACAGGTGTATCCTCTTTGCTATTGTAACCACATAGTTTGAAATTTGCTAGCAATTTCAAAACTAAACAGCATATTAATGGTCAAGTCCTCGACCTATTAGTATTCATAAGCTAAATCCATTACTGAACTTACACCTTGAACCTATCAACCAGATAGTCTTTCTGGGGTCT